>JAUXAJ010000007.1 GCA_030620005.1 Promethearchaeota archaeon
GTTTCATTTAGATTTAAAAAAAATAAAATTTGAAGGAAAGGAAGTACCCGTGACATTAAGGCAATCTGATAGATATGGTGCTATTGTATTGGCTGAGCAATTAAAGTCCATGATTTTAAAGGGAGAATTTCCATTAAAAAAACCAACTGGCAAATTAGAATTTTTTAAAACTATAAAATAAGAAAATGATAAATATTTACATTTTTTTAATAAATTAAACGAATAAAAAAAAGCAAACATATTAAACAAATAATAGGTGAAAAACATTACATCAAATTCAAAATCTGAAATTAAAGTAGTTGAAAAATTCTCATTTGCGATTTTAAATTTAGGGAATATTCCGATCATGACTATGCTTGGCGGATTTCTATTAATTTTCTACGTAGATATTGTAGGGCTTGATCCAATCGCTATTGCCACCCTATTCCTTATTTCAAGAATAGTTGATGCATTTAATGATCCAATCACGGGATTCATCATAGATCATTTACCAAATACGAAATGGGGTCGATTCCGCCCTTACTTAATTATAGGAAGTCTCATATGCTCATTTAATTTTATTTTACTTTGGTTAGGTCCGAGCATGGCAACAAATGGGAAATTAGTCATAGCGTATGTTTCGTATTTATTAATTGGCATAACATTCGATTTGATGGATATCCCGTTGAATTCGATGATACCTGTAATGACAACCACTGCAAAAGAAAGAAATATTTTATCTAGAATTAAAGGATTTTCATATTTACTTGGTGCCTTGCTAATTATGATTATGGTCATTCCTATAATAGAGAGTTTTACAACTCCACGTGATGGGTACCATTTTTTCATCATTTCAGTAGGGATTTTCGTTTTCGCATTTTCTTTGGTTGGAACTCTCGGAGTTAAAGAAAGAGTGTCTCAAATCACAAAAGAAAAATATCACTTAAAAGATATTTACAAAATACTTGGATCGAAACCTGTTGTTATAAATTTTGCTGGTAATTTACTTTTTTCTATTGGATCGGGTGCCACTTCAGCGATGATTATTTTCTTCTGGACTTATGTCGTGGGAATCCCTATTTTATATAGTATTGCTGCGGTCGTGAATTTATTTGGAATTATTATTGGCACGATAATCAGTTCTCCAATTTCAAACAAAGCTGGAAAAAAATCAACAATGGTAATAGGTCTAATTATTCTAGGAGCACTTCAAGTCCTTATTTTACTCATACCATCAACTCAAGTTTCTTTGATATATATCCTCTTATTCATAATTGGAATTGGGTATGGTCTTACGATGGCTGTTGCTTATGGAATTTCTGCCGATACAGTAGATTATGTTGAATTGGAGCAAGGTTATAGAACGGAAGCTGCAATAGCATCTTTAAGTTCATTCGTTACGAAAACGGCTTTGGGAATTGGATCTGCCATGGCAGCTTATATTTTAGCATTTACAGGTTATGTACCAAATGTGGCACAAACTGAGCAAGCAATTCTAGGGATTTATATTGGAACCTTTCTGTTCCCTGGTTTATTAGCCATAATGGCATGTATTATTTACAAAATTGGGTATCCCTTAACTAAAGAAAAGAATAAAGAAATAGCCCTTGAATTATCAGAACGTCGAAAAATGGCAAATAATTAACAATATTTACTCATGAAATATATTTCTATTTATTTCTTTAATTTTAATATGACCTCATAATATCGAAACATATAAAAATTCGTAAATTTTTGGCTGTGGGCTAAAAAAATGTCTTTTAATGAAAATGATATCGAATGGGAAGAATTTAAAAACCCTCATAAGTCTTCTCGCCCCATGGTAAGATGGTGGTGGCCAGGACTTGATGTGGAAAAGGAAGAATTAGTTAATGAAGTTAAAGAGCTCGATGAAGCAGGATTTTTAGGTGCAGAAATACAGAGCTTCATGATTGGATGTCCAATAGGTTTGGAAAAAACTGATAGAGACCGAGCCGAAAGAAGTCATCGTTACATGCAACCCTACTATTTTGAGATGATTGAGGCTGTTCTTGACGAAGCAAAAAAAAGAGAAATGATCATTGACATAACAGAAAATTCTGCATGGCCCGCTGGAGGTGTCGATATCACTAAAGACCTATCCATGAAAATATTATTATTTGGACAAAAAATGATAAAAGGTGGGAAGCGCTATAAAGGGGAGATTCCTTTATACAAAAAACTTCTTTTCTGGCGCATCTCAAAACCATTATCGCGAGTTATTGATAGGTTTTCAGCTAATACTGGAGATTTACTCCGCCGTACAATTTTTTCAATGGAATATTTAGACGATGACATGCAACTTTTAGCAGTGATTGCTGCTAAACCGATAGGAAAACACGGAAAAGTACATTTATTTCGAAAGAAAACGCATTTTATTGAGAGAAATTCAATAATTGATCTTACTGGTAAAGTCAAGGATAAAATATTAGAATGGGATGTACCGGAAGGAAAATGGCAGATTTTCACATTCTATAAGGGACCATCGGGAGCTCAACCTCTTTTTGATGCTCGAATGACTGTAGATGGATTGAGTTTAGTCATGGATCATTTTAGTTCTAAACCAATTCTTCATCACCTTGAAGAACATTTTGGCAAAGGCAAAAAATATTTCGGAGAACATTACGGCAAAACATTCCGTGCCTTCTTCACGGATTCGCTTGAATTAAGTTCCGATTGGCATTGGACAGATGGTTTTCTAGAGAGATTTAAAGAACTTCGAGGTTATGATTTGACACCCTATTTACCAATAATATATATTCCTAGAAGGCATAACAAATACCTTCTCGCCATGCTCGGTCAGGGTGTTCCATGTTTTGATATTGAAGGTGAAGATGGAGATCGTGTTAGATATGATTATGAGAAGACCCTATCAGATTTATTTTGCGATGAATATGTTAAAACAATGGCAGATTGGGCTGAGAAGAATAATGTTTTAAGCAGGATTCAAGCATATGGATTTACTGCTGATACCTTGCGAGCCTGGGGGTTATCTCACATCCCCGAAACTGAACAACTCTATGCCGGAGGGGTTATAGATTTTCTCAAATTTGCAGCTTCAGCTGGATTGATTTATGAAAAACCTATTGTAACCGCTGAATCACACATATACATGTATAGAGATTACATGACAACACCCTTGAAATGGAAGATCGCTGCTGACAGGTTATTTATTTCAGGAATTAATCTATTAATCTATCATGGGTTTCCATATCAGAATCCACTCTTTCCTTATCCTGGATTTCATTACTCAACTCCATATATCTCAAATCAAATGAAATTTAGTACTAATTTCAGTAGAACTAATCCATTTTGGGAATTTTTTCCTATAATGAATGCATATATCACTAGATGCCAACATGTATTACAACGCGGGAAAACAGATTGCAAAATAGGTATCTATTTCCCTTTATTAAACTATTGCGATTCCATTTTAAAAAGAGAGGAGCTCATGGGGGGATATTTAGACGATCAGGATTGCGATCCCGTAAAATCTATGTATGTAGGTCAATTAAAAGAAAAAGGATTAGACGAGCATGAGATGTGGACAAAAAAACAACTAGAATTAGCTGATAAATTAATGAATAACGGGTATTCATATGTTCACATTAATGAAGAATCGATATTAGACGCAAAAATCGAAGGAAATACGTTAAAGATCGGTATATGTGATTTAAAAACCCTATTAATGCATGATATTGAAGCTATTTCAGTTGAATTAGCAGAGAGAATTAAGGAATTCGCAGAAGCAGGAATTCCCGTATTATTTTTAAACGAAATACCTCATAGACAACCCGGATTTCTCGACCAAGAAGAAAATAACAAGAGAATAAATACAATATTGCAAGATAAAATCCGAGATAAAATTCATTTCCTTGATAATGAAATGGATATAATTCAATACATCAATGGAAAACTGCAGATTAATCCTCAAATATTATTTAAAAAAGAACAACCAACGATAAAATACATACATAAAAAGACTAAAAATTCTGATATTTTCTTTTTACGACATTCAAATAAACTACCATTGACTCTTAAAGTGAAATTTAATAATGTCAAAAAAGTGCCTCACATGTTAAATCCATGGAATGGTGAGGTTCAGCAAGCTGCACAATACAAGATGGAAAATAATTGTACTATCATGAATTTACACTTCGTTGGGTATGGATCGTTAATTATAGAATTTAAAGAGGGGGAGGAACTTCTACATCTTGAAGAAACACCTGTAAAAATAGAAAGAACTGAAGATGGAACCTTACATGGATTGATTGAAGAAATCGGAACGCATAAATTTAAATTAAAGGATGGTTCTGAGAAAGTTGTTTCTGTTTTAAAAAATGAGCTTACACATCCCATAATGCTGAAGGACTGGGATTTTCACACTGATTTCAGAGAACACACCGGAGGAATCGTTCCAATAGATCTAACCATGAAATATAATAAAGATTGGCGTAAAATTAAAAAATTAAAATATTCCTCTTCAAAAGGGACATATAGTTCATCTTTTAATTTAGAATCTGAACATCTCAAACAAGGAACTAGACTAATTCTCTCTTTAGGTAGAGTTGGTAATGTAGCAATTGTTAAAATAAATGGAAGTGAACTCGATCCGATAATGGTTTATCCATTTGAGGTCGATATAACAAGCCAAGTTGTCAAGGGTCAAAATGAGATTGAGATTCATGTCATACCAACCTTGAAAAACCGTTTAGTAGGGTATGCAAAAAAAGGTGGAAAAGATTGGAGAAACCACAAAAAAAAGGTTCTCATGCCATCTGGTCTTTTAGAACCAGTAATTATTCATCAAAAAAAGGAGGTAATATTTAAATGATTGAAGAAGCGCATGAATTAGCAAAAAAGAATTTGCAAAAGCAGGAGCAGAAGCGAATCCGTTTACTATTAGTAAACCATCTTTTATAAAAAATGGCTGATGAGAGCAAATATATCATACTTCGTGATTATAATTATAAACAAGAAGAATTTGAAAAATATCTGATATCTATAAGAAGATTAGATTTACTAGAATATAATCCCGATAAATCAACTATTGATTATTATTTTTAAAATAACCATAAAATTTATTTTTTGTCTTTCTATTTAACTTATATTCAAATGTCTGAATTAAAATTAGATAAATTCGATCAAATTGGGATTGTTGTTCGAGATATCGAAAAAGCAGCTAAACTTTATGGTGCCCTTTTTGAATTTAAAGGCAGTATAAATATTGTAGAACAAAGCGCAAATGTGATCCGCCACGGTCAAGAAGTGCTAATTAATATGAAGAAGATAATGGGCCACTTCGGAAGTAAACAGCTAGAAATTGTACAAGTAATTAACGCAACGGGTCCTAATTTATACTCTGAATTTGTTGAAGCAGGTAATACAGGATTACACCATATCGGAATTTATGTTAAAGATGCAGAAAAATTTATTGATCAGTTTAAAACAAAATTTAACATTGAAATTGCCCAAGTAGGAAAAGTAGGCAAGCTTTCATTTACTTACTTGGATACGAAAGATATTTTGGGTTATTATATCGAGTTAATACAATTCTGATAATTAATTTTAAATTTCTATTTAATGCAAAAAACTTTATTTTAGAATTAAAATACTTTTTCTTCACGTCTAAGCAAAAATCTTATCATTCCTTGATCATGATTTATTCATTTATTTCTTCTAAAAAGATTTATTTTTCATTTAAGATTCAATTAAATTATGTCTAAACAACAATTAAATGGGGGAGATCTAGTAATTAGATCCTTGCTAAAAGAAGGAGTTTCAAAAATCTTTGGACTCGTTGGCGGAGAATTACTAAGAATTTATGATGCGGTGGAACGTTACGGTCGAGAGGAAGGTATTAACACGGTGATGGTTAGACACGAACAAGCCGGGGGTCATATGGCAGACGCTTGGGCCAGGGCAACTGGAGAGATTGGTGTTTGTCTAGGTACTGCGGGGCCCGGTGTGACTCATTTAATACCTGCTATCGCTGTTGCATGGGCAGACTCAATCCCAATCCTCGTTATTGGAGCACAGGTTGCAAGACCCTTCGATGACACTGGAATTCTCCAAGGAGGTCTTGATCAAATGTCATTAATGAAGCCCATTACCAAATTACAAATTTCAGTCGAGGATCCTTACGAAATTCCTAAGGCTATTCAAAGAGCCATTAAGACCGCAATGTCTGGCAGAAGAGGCCCTGTTTTCTTAGAACTTAGGGAGACTGCTCTTGTAAGAGAGGCAACTGACGAAGATTTAAAAAATATTTTGGATCCAGAAAAATATAGGGCCATGTTTCGTCCGAATGGAAACAATGAAGCAATTAAAGCTGCAGTTGAAATTTTAAAACATGCTAAAAGTCCAATCATAGTTGCTGGCGGGGGAATTCACGCATCAGGCGCGTTTGAAGAGTTAAGAAAGTTATCAGAAACCTATAATATACCTACAGGTACAACTTTGAATGGAATTGGTTCAATAGACGTCACCAAAAAAACATATTTAGGTTCATATTTAATGGCAAACGCTTATCGTAAGGCTGCTTCTGAAGCGGATGTAGTATTATCATTAGGTTGTAAATGGGATTATACAATACTTTATGGAGCACCTCCAATTTGGAACCAAAATCAAAAAATAATTCAAGTTGATATTGATCCAGAAATAATTGGAAGGAATAGACCTGTTGAAGTTGGGATTGTTGGAGATGCGAAAGCGGTGCTCGTTCAATTATTAAACGAAATGGAAAAGAATTTGCCTAAAGAAAAAATAACAGATTGGTCTGAGTGGAATGATGTTCTTATAGAACTGCGAAAGAATGACGCCTTAGCTATTGAAAAAGTGTTAAAATACGAAAAGCTACCCATGAAACCTGAAAGGCTTGCATATGAAGTGCTAGATTTTATTGAAGCGGATACTCAACTAATTTTGGATGGAGGAGATATTGCTGTCTTTACATTCGGATTATTAAGTAACTTTCCTCGTGAACCTAGGAGTTTTTATTATCCAATATCAATGGGGCATTTAGGTACAGGAATTCCATACGCAATTGGAGCAAAAATAGCTAAGCCAGATAAACAGGTTGTATGTATAACTGGTGATGGTAGTTTCATGTTCAATGTTCAAGAATTAGAGACAGCCGTAAGATTAAATTTGCCAATAATTATCTTAATTGCGAACAATAGCTGTTGGGGCATGATAAAATCAGGACAAAAAAATAGTCTAAAAAAGAGATATTGTGATGTTGACTTTCCACCAACAAATTACGCAGCAATTGCAAAAGGTTTTGGATGTTATAGCGAGAAGATTGATAAACCCGAAGATATTAAACCTGCCTTACGACGCTCGATTGAATCAGGCAAGCCTTCTGTAATTGATGTAAATATAGCGTTTGAAACGCCTATTGCCATGAAAGTAATTGCACTTTTCAAGAAAAGTAAAGGGTTATTTGGAAAATAATGTAAAATTTACCTTTTTTTTATTTTACTAAACCATAACTTAAAATAATTTACATAAATCTTTCAACATTTTATAAATATATTATATTAATCAAATTTTAAAAGAAATAGGATGAGAAGTTAAAAAATGAGTGGTGACAAATTTTTAGAAGGGAAAATTGCTCTAATAACCGGAGCGGGTGGTGGTTTTGGGCGCGAAATGGCAAAAATATTTGCCAATAGAGGGGCTAATTTAGTTATAAACGATATTAACATGGAAGGCTTAGAAGAAACCAGAGACATGATTTTGAAAGATCATGAAGTAGATATTCTTCTTGCAAAAGCGGATATCTCAAAATCAGAAGAAGTTAACCGGATGGCAAAAAATGTGTTTGAAAAATTTGATAATGTCTTTCTTTTAGTAAATAACGCGGGGATTGATGGAGGGCTATATACATCTTTAAAAATTAAAGAAAATGCCTTTGATAAGGTCATGGGTGTTAATGTTAAGGGGACATGGAATGTAACCAAGGCGTTTTATAGGAACATGAAGCGACAAAGACAATTTGAACCCGTAAGAGGTAAGATCATAAATATTGCATCCTGCGGAGGAACGGCAAATGGATTAAATCCAATGATAGGGACTTATTCTGCAAGTAAGGCAACAGTTATTGCCTTTACCAAGCTCTGGGCGTTAGAGCTCGGGCCAAGCAACATAACAGTAAATGCTATTTCGCCAGGAGTGTTTTTAACACCAATTTATAATAACGATCCTAAACTAATTCGACAATTTTTAGAAACGAGAAAAGTCAAAATTCCGATAGACAAGATTGGTGAATCAAAATGGGTTGCCGAACTCGCTTTGTTCTTAGCATCTCCAACCGCAGATTACATGACTGGTCAGAATTTAGTTCTAGACGGCGGAATGACCCTTTCTATCAATAAAATGTAGGAAAAAAGAAAATTAACTTTTTTCTTCTACAAAAAATATTTTTTTTATAATAAAATTTTATTTTATATTATTTAGCGCTTCTTTTAGTACTACTTCAAATTTTTCCAAGATAAAGTCACAGTCTTCATCAGTGATAATCAGTGGGGGTTTGACTTTTATTACGTTACGCCTTAGAAATTGCCCTCTTGTTGATAATATTGGCATGCTTGAGCCTAAATATATACCGTGATTAGGTGCTATTAACACCATTTCTTCAGAAAGATCAGTATGAGGTTCTCGCGTATCCTTATCTTTTACCATTTCAACACCAATAAATAAGCCCGGGCATCTTACATCTCCGATTACCTCGTATTCTTGTTTCATTTCCAACAAGCGTTTTGTTATTTTTTGACCCATCCTTTCGCAGTTTTCTCCTATACGGTTTGTTTCCATAACTTTGATGGCCGCTAGAGAAGCCGCCATACTTAAGGGTGATGAGCTAAAAGTAGTGTGTTCTTCAGAAGCGCCAAATCTTTTCTTGATTTTTGAAGATGTTATTAATGCTCCTAACGGAAAGCCTCCTGCAATACCTTTAGTGAAAGTCATCATATCGGGGGATACATCAATACCTAACTCTTTTTCATATCTTTCAGTTACCGTAAAATATTTTCCAGCTCTCCACATACAGGTTTGGCATTCATCATATATTAAAAAAACTTTTTCTTCTTCGCAGACATCCTTTAATTTTTTTAACCATTCAGGAGGGGCAGGAATTTGCCCTCCTCCAGCTTGTATTGGTTCAAGCATGACTCCAGCAAATCTTTTAGGGGCCATCCCTTTGATATATTGCTCAATTACTTGAAAACACTCAAGATTGCAGTTAGGATCTTTTTTACCATTTATTCCTTCTTTATAATTCCACATGCATCTATAACAATATGGATATGGCATGCGTGTAAAATGGCCATATCCTATATTAAAGAATCGATTTACTGCGTGCATTGGATGTGATGCACATCCAGTTACTAAAGAATTACCATGATAAGCACCCCAAAACACCCCAAAATGATCTGCGCCTCTTGATGACATCATTGCTAATTTGAAAGCTGCTTCGTTTGCAAGACCACCACCTTCGCAATTTAAAGAAACGCGTCCACCTTTGAGCTTTCCAGGCGCCATTTCAGCCAATTTGTTTACTAATTTTGCCCTCACGGGAGTTAACACATTATACCTGACATGAGTTAACCTTTTCATTTGTTCGTATACTGCATAACATACATCGGGATGAGCAAAACCAAGTGCGAGTGTCCAGTTCATCGAAGTTACGTCCAAGATTTCTTTTATTTTACCTTCTTTATCGCATACTTTAACCCACGCCGAACCAGGTTCTTTTGCTTCGATAACTGTTAAAGGTTCAACAAAACTATTCAAGGAATGTTTGTCAAACTCCAAAATTTCTTCTGCATTTACTCCAGATGAAAATCTTTCTAATTCTTCCTTGCTTAATACTTCAGGTTCTATATCTTTCATTTTTTACCAATTGAATATTATTTTTCAATGATTAATTATTAATTTACGAAAAGAGTTGAATATTTATAATATTTAAGAAAAAATATTAATTGCTCAATTGAGTATACTCGCATCATACCCGTGTAGTAAAAAATGTGATATTAAAAAAACAATGTTAATTAATTAATTAAAACATAACAATTTTACTCGTTTCAATGACTACAACCTAAAACGATTTAAAAATGATGAGGATATAAAATAAACTTATTTACCGCGCCCCTTATTTGCTCTAATGCTTGGACGAGTTTTTTCGGAACCCCATCCCTTTTTGCGTAATCCTCTTGCTCGCTTACCTGCAGAGGTTAAACCACGAGTAACTCTTTTTTTGTGTTGTGTTTCACATATCCAATTAATTTTTGGATCTGACCTGATTACAGGATGATGAGGGTCGACTAAAATAACTTCATAGTAAAAACTTTTCCCATCTGAATACACCTTATAGGAATTTAAAACTTGCATGTTAGGATACTTTCTTTGAACTCGTTCTTCAGCAATCCATTGTAAATTTTTTCCAGTTGTATATTTAGAAACGCCCATTGCTCTGAATTTTCTTCCTCTTTTTGGTCTTACCTTGTGCATTCCTCCTTTTCTAATCCTGGCTCTAACAATAATATATCCTTGTTTAGCTTTATATCCTAAAGATCTAGCTCGATGGATTTTTAGTGGTCGTTCAACCCTTTCAATGGAGTGTCCTTTTCTATATTCGATCCCTCGATACCAGTGAGGTGTTTGATATCCCTTCTCGTGTTTTTCAAACGTTTCCTTTACAAAAGCATAACCAGACGTCATTTTTTTTCCATTTATTCAATATGGTTATGTATTAAAAATAACCATAATTTTATAATTTTTTCATTTTAATTGAAAAAAAATAAATTATAGATTTTTAAAATAGTTAATAATTTTTTCAGCAATTGTAACCGCTGCATTTACTTGTGTTTCTATCGTGGAACTTCCTATATGAGGTGTTAAAATTAAATTTTCATCGCATTTCCAAAGATTAGCGTTTTTTAACGGTTCTTCTTTATATACATCAAGAGCAGCCCCCCCAATTTTTTTGCTTGATAACGCATCTACAAGGGCAACTTCATCTATTAAGGCACCTCTAGCAGTATTGATTAGTAGTGTTTTTTCATTCATCAAGTTTAAGCGTTTTTGGTTAATCATATTTTTAGTGGATGATAATGCGGGTACGTGAAGCGTGATTATTTGAGCATCTCGTATTAAATCATCAATAGAATTATAAATCACATATCCGTACTCTTTTGCCTTGTTTATTAATTCAGGAATAACATCAAAAACACCTATTTTCATTTCAAATGCCGCCATTCTTTTTGCAACAGCTTGACCTATATTACCAAATCCAATAATTCCCACTTTTTTTCCCTTTAATGTGGTTCCCATATAATATTTTTTATGCCATTGACCACGATGCATAGTTTGGTCGGCTTTCGAAATAAATCTAACTAAACTAAGTAGTAAACCAATTGTTAATTCTGCTACTGAAACTGACGGCGCTTCAGGGGTATTAAAAACTTTTATGTTTAAATTTTCTGCTGTTTTGAGATCTACATTGTCTAACCCTACACCTGCTCTTCCGATTACCTTAAGATTTTTGGCGTTCTCTAAGATCTCTGCTGTAAGTTTTGTCCTTGAGCGAATGACAATAGCATTAAATTTTTCTATTTCCCGTTTCAAATCGGCCATACTAATTGTATAATTCTCTACAACTTTATATCCATTCTCTTTAAATAATTGAATTCCTTGTTCTTGTAATTTATCAGAAATTAATATTTTCATGCAATCTATCAACAATAATTTTATAATTTTAACATTAATTATTTTAATTAACATATTCTTAAGATTTTTATTGACTGAAAAAAATTTATCAATGCAAGAAAAGAAAAAAGACTGCTATAAAAAACCGAAAATTAACGAAAAAAACGGCTTAAATATTTCTTACGATAAAAATGAATTAAGACAATTCTATCCACACTTAATAGCAGAAATTTCTGACAAAAAAAAATCCATTAAAATTGATTCTGTTAAAATGGAGGATGAAGAAAAGAAAAAGATCTCGTCAGCAAGTCAGAATAGAGATGTTCCAGAAGAACTGATAAATCCAAGAGCTGTAGATTTTATAAGACGATGTAAAACTGATGGAGAGGCTCGAGAAATATTAGATTTTTTATTAAAAAGAAAAGAAATAACTATTGAAGAATATAATGAGTTAAGGAATCATATTAAAAAGGAAGGCGGTTTAAAAAAACTCACTGATGAATGTGGAGGATTTAAAAAGCCTGGATATTATGAAATGAAATATTACCAAAAAAAATAATAGAAATTAAAAATTAAATCATAATGGAAATTAAATTTATATTAATGATGAACTCCATGACAAATGGAGCTAATGCTCATAGCAATGATGTTGTCGCCCCAATCTGAAATATAAATTAAAATCTTGAACAATTTTAGGAGAGTTATTAGATTTTTTTTCGAAAATCAATACCTTTTTCTGTTAAAAAATATTCTTCATTATCCTTTTTTATTAAGTTTAAATTTTCCAGAACCGGGAGTCTTCCCTTAATACAAGTAGAAGGGAGTCCCGAGAATAATTTTATGGTTTCAAAAATTCTAGCTCCTTTTTCAATTGCGATTAAAATTTCAATGCCGTAATTTCCAAGTAAATATTTTAATTCTTCAAAAGTTTCTTCTTTAGACATGTTAAAATCCATGAGTTTAAGACGTAAAGGTATAAACTCATTTTTACCTATCTTCTTTATACTATTAAATCCATAAAAAAATTTTTTATTTTCGTTTCAATCCCCAAAATCTTCATTAAATTATGCTAATCCTTCTTATTGCTTGTCTCTATTTTCCAATTTACTTCTTTTGGGGTCATATTTATTTGCTATAACAGGCTTTGATTCATCTGGTAGAAGTTTTCTCAGATATCTTGGAAAAGCTGTAGTTATTTGGAAATTACAAATTAGAAATAGATAAGTTTCGTTATCATATTCTACTTCTTCAATCATCTCCTGTTCATTTAAATAATCTAAATTCTCTTGTAAGGAGTCCAGCGCTCTTTTTGAAACTAATTGAGGTAATTTCTCCTTTGGAATTAATCCGCCTCTTAATTCCGAAAGAATATTATATTTTTTTGGATCAGACATAATTTGAAATAAAATAAACGCATCTTCTCGAAGCTCCTTTTCGCTCCTGTTTTCGTGAATGCTAAAATATTCTTGAACTTTCGGCAGGATTAAATCTATTAACTCAGGGGTTTTATCCATGTACTCAATTATGCTAAAAGGAGGGATCCTTTCAGCGTTTATCTCTTTTAATAAGAGGATATATTTTGTCCAACCTATTTCATTTATGTTTATAATTTGCTTTGCAGCCAAAGTATCAAGCATCTCTTCAAAATTCTTATCGGTAAAATATTCTTTAAACCATTCACATAACGCTTCGTAAGTTATTGGACCTTTTGATAATTTTCTATGTGTTGAAAAAATATATCTTTCTTTTAATAATATGGAAATTTCTTCTTCTTCACTTTTGTCTCTCGTCTCTTCGATGACCGTACGATATAAATCCTTTACTAAATCTTTAACCAATTCATCATTTTTTATGATCGTGCCCTTATCTTCTTCGTAATAATTGATTTCGTTTAAATAAAAAGCAGCGAAAATTTCCTCATTTACTTGAAATGTTCTTGAAAAGTCAATCAATAGAGAAATTACCTTTTGTTCAACCTCAATAGAGGGTTGTTTATCAAAGATAATTGAAACCATAAGCATCTCTTTATTCCCTCGAGCCCAATCTGAATGGATTTCAAAGTAATAATTTAATGAATTAAAATTTCCGAAAGAGTGAGTAAAAAAACCCTCATTAACTGTCTGATCCATTATGTTTGCGATTCTAATGGATAAATCTTCATCTAACTTTGATTTTGGATCTGGGTATGAGAAATAGACCAATGGACCGATTTTCCTGTGGAAGAAACTCAGGGCAATTCTCTTCAAAATTTACTCCAGAATAGATCAGTTTTAAGAAATTATTATAATTATGTTTTAAAAATAAATAAATTTATCTAAAAAAAAGGAGAAGTCGCCAATCGTGATATTTGTTTGTAAATTGAGCAATTAAATAATTTCTAATTTGTTTTACTCAATTTAAATTAATACTATTATCTGTGTTTTACATTGAAAAATAATTACTTAAATTTATTAACTATTGAAAAAATTATAAATTAATCTATCATACCTAAATACTTATTTTCTGTAAGTTTATAGGTTGAGAAATTAATTTTTTTGACAAATTTTTCGATTAATATGGGAATAAAGGAGCTCGAGAAAAAAATTTTGAAAAAAATAAAATTAGTTGGGTTTGACTTGGACGATTGCCTTTTCGATTCTACAGGCCTATCTGAACGAGCTAGAATTAAAGGGATTGACGCAATGATAGAACTAGGTTTAAATATCGATAAAGAAAAAGCAATAAAAATAATTCAAGAAATCGTAAAGGAATATGGGTCAAATTCCTCGATGCATTATGATTATTTCATCAAAAGACTCAACCAATTAGAGAAAAATGTCGACTTAATCTCTTACAGCAATCAAATTAAATTCACTGCTGCTGCTGTAATGGCCTATCATAATGAAAAAAGAACAATGAAATTATTCGACGATGTTAAAGAGTGTTTACAAGAATTAAAAAAGAGAGATATAAAAACCGCGATTATCACGGATGGAATACCAATCAAGCAATACGAAAAGATTTTAAGGTTAAAAATAAACAAACTAATTGATTTAGTTGTTATTTCGGACGGCATTGGAATAAAAAAACCGAATCCAAAATTATTTGATTATTGCTTGAAAAAAGTTGGAGTAAGAGGTCCTGAAACGATTTATATTGGAGATCGAATAGACAAAGATATAATTCCAGCTAAGTTGAATAATATATTCTCAGTTTTTATACATAGAGGGGGAAAATATGACACCTATAAAACGGGTTTGAAAATTCCTGAAGGAACAAAACCAGATTATAAAATTTCTGATTTAAATGAATTATTTGCTATTATTGACGAATTGAATGATGTGAAAGAGCGAGAAAAAACTTAAAAACAACTTGAATCATGAAAGTTGCGTGTATTCAACCAAAAGTCTTTCAAGCTATTGAAAAGTGTTATGCTGAAGTTGAAAATCTATTAAAAAATTTATTAGATGAATTCAGTAATTGTGATATTATTTGTTTACCAGAAAGATGGACTCCGTTTTCTAATGATATCCCCCAAAATTTTCAAGAAGAGAGAGGAGAAAATTACACTTTCATTAAGGAATTGGCAAAAAAATATGGAATTTCCTTTTTATCTGGAGCAATCTGGGAAAAAAGGAATAATCAAAAAAGACCATTCGTAACGTGCTACTATTTTAATGAAAAAGGTGAAGAAATGGGAAGGCAAGATAAGTTACACCTTTATTCATACGAACAAAAGTTCTTTGAACCAGGAAAGGTCTTAAATCTTCTTAAATTTGAAAATGTTAGGTTTGCACTATTAATATGCTTTGATATGGCATTCTTTGAGACGCCGCGTGTGGCTACTGAAAGTGGAGCCGATTTTTTATTTTCTCCAACTCAAATAAGGGAAGAGGGAATGGAGAACTGGAAAATATATTTACAAGCAAGAGCACTCGAAAATAGGATTCCCATTGCGGCGTGCAATACTGTTGGAAATATATTTGATATAAAATATCTTGGAAATAGTAAAATCATATCTTTTGAAGAAGGTTTTATCACGCCTTCTAAATTAAAAGTTATTGAAGGACCTATCGGGTCAAACGGGTTTGTCTACGATGACATTGATCTGACCTTTCCAAAGAAATTAAGAAAAATACGGCTTAAAGAAAAAATAGATAAAGATAAAATAAGGATTATTCATAGTTTTTAAAAACTTCTACAAATCTGGATATTATATAAATTAGTAAAATGTTTACATCTTCCACACATATACAATTCCTTCATTTATCTTATAACACGTGTATTCCATTAACATTGCCGCTGAAATTCTCGGGGTTTGCATCAAGATGTTAAGAAGATGGGTTAAAGCTAAAAAAATCAGGTGTTTAAGTGTGGCCATGTAAAAGAGTACGATTCTTTCCGCCCGTTTCAACGTGATTCCGATTTAAACACCGCCCGAAACATTGTTTTGGCGGAAGCTTAAAATTATACTTCGACAGTTCCAGCACGGAGCAGTTGCAATCGTCCATTGACGATAGGCCCTTGAGTAGAGAAGATGTCCAGGGATGCCAGGATTTTTTGCAACGGTAACAACAATAAATTCTTAATTTTGGAGCATTTTTTTCTACTTTTTATTTTCAATCACGTCTCACTCCGTGTCCTTTATATATGTTAATATAAATTAATTTTAAATAAAAAAAAAATTATAATGATAGGAAAATCTCAAAGATTTTTAGGACCCCGCGCTCTTTTCGATCCTCATTATGTTCCTCCAAGACTTTTATACAGAAAAGAGGAGGAACATTCACTTTTCTCAATTCTAAAAGACTCCTTTTCAGACAATTTTTGTCTAAACATTCTATACCAAGGCATCCAAGGAATCGGGAAGAAAGCAATTGTTAATAAAGTTATTAAAGATTTATTATTTCAAAATAAAGATTTAATAGAATTTAACAAAGTCAATGTGGATTGTAAAGAAAAAAGCTTCGAAGAATTAATGTTTACATTATTAACCGAGATGAATGGATTCATGCGGTTTAAGTTTGATTTAAGTTCTATATTCAACTCAAAAATCTCACGTACTTGGAGTCTATTCAAATTATCGTGTAAAAAGGCCAATGAAAACATTGTTCTTATCCTCAACAATATTGAGCATTTAGAACCGGGTATTTTTAAAAAATTTTTAAATTTTTCGAAAGAATCTAACATTACCTTAATCTCTACTGTAAATAAAGTCTTAAGGCCGACAACTTTAGACGTATTGAGCGAGTTTGATTTTAAAAAGAAATTAAATTATTTTACTTATAAAGAATTAATACATATTTTAAAAGAAAGAGTCTCGCTGGCATTTTCGCACGAAATTGATACCACTCTGATTGAATTTATTACTGATTTAATTTTCGAGCACTATGTACCTATTCCAGGTAAAGGCATTGATATCTTTAGAGATCTTTATCCATATCTAAAAGAACAAAAAACCATTGAAAATTTTGAGCTGTTAGAAATATGTCAGAATCAATTTGATTTTGGATTTGATGAGTTCAGCATGTTAAATTATATCAGCGACGAGGACTTCTTAAATATAATATTCTTAGATAATCTTCAAAATTATTTCGAAAAAAATTATTTCATAAATTTGAGCGTTTTGGGGGAAATTTATGAGATATCTTGTGAAACATTGGAATACGATAAGAGCACGCGTGAATTTAATAATTTGATTAAAATGACGCAAAATGTTGGTATTTTAAGTGCTTCGAAGAAAAATTTGAATGAAAAGAAAAAATTCTCGAATTATAGCAATTCAAAAACCGAATATTTCTTCATGGTTATAAATCCATATAAATTAAAATTTATGATTGACACGGTGTTTGGAAAAATATAGCATTAGAACAAGGAAATAATCAAAATAAAGAAATATATAGACACATGGAAAAAAAACCTTTAAAAATTACCCAAACCTTTTTTTTTTTAACTATTGAATTTAATAGCGTTCATCTTCATAAAAGGGGCTAAAAATAAGGTTTCAATAATAAATCAGTTAATGTAAAATTTTAAAGTAGTAATTACTCTTTATTTTTAATAATGAAAAAAGATTTTTCTATAAATAGCTTCAAAGAGTTTGAATTTTACATTAAAAAAATAAAAAAAATTATTTTGTATCAATATTTTGAAATTTTAAAAAAAAAATTAGGAGATTGATTTTGACTTATATAAAACAAATCTCGATGGAAGGCTTCAAGAGTTTCGGCTCTCGACGCGTTACTATTAAATTAGCGAGCGGTTTCACATGCATAGTTGGTCCGAATGGTGCGGGAAAATCGAATATTATAGACGCATTATGCTTTTCGTTAGGTAGGCTGAGTAAAAAAACAATGAGAGCTAAAAGCTTAGAGGATCTCATATTTGCAGGGGCAAGAGGAAAGAATCCTGCAAATCGAGCTTCTGTTACGTTATATTTTGATAATTCTGAGGGACTTTTTCCAGGAGGGGCAGATAGTAATTTTACCATCACGCGAACAATAAAAAGAGGCGGTGGCGGTGGTTATAAAATGGCAGGCAAAAAATCTACTCGACAGCAAATCCTTAACGCTTTAGCCGCTGCAAACATCGATCCTGACGGTAGCAATCAATTTATTCTCCAAGGAAAAATCGTAGAATTGACACACATGAATCCAGATAACCGTCGAGTGTTCATCGAAGAGCTTATTGGTCTACAAAAATACGATCAAATGAAAGATGCAACAATGAAAGAATTAGAAAAAGCTGAGCGAGATTTAGGTCAATTTGAAGCGATCTTTAAAGAAGTTTCCGCTCAACTCCATAAAGCTGAAAAAGAGAAGAACGATGCTTTAGCCTGGAAAGAATTAGAAGATAAAATTAATCACTATAACGCTCAATTGATAGCATTAAATATTTCCAAATTACGAGCGGAAGAGGACGAACTTGAAAGAAAAATTGAAAAATTGACAAAAAAGATCGAAGAATTAGAAGAAAAAATTCAGTATCAAGAAAATGCTTTAAATCAAGAAGTTCACGTCATGGAAAATATTCAACGAACTACTTTAGAGAAAGAAAAAGAAAGGGAAACGATTAGTGAAAAAATTACTCAACTAAAAACAGAATTATCTTCTAGCCAAACTACATTAAATTTAGCTAAAAAGGCTATAGAAAAGTTAAATATAGACAAGGCGAATTTAGAAACTTTTCAAATGAAGCTCGAAGGAGAGCAGACATTTGATTCTTTAATTGATCTCATCTCTAAAGAAATTAAGGAAATTGAAAACCAAATTGAAATGGCTAAGAAAGAAATCGAAAAAAGACAACAAAATCAAGCTGAATTAGAAAGTAAAATCAAAACTAATGACGATGAAAAAGCTACTTTAAAAGCTGAAATTTCAAGTTTTCAGCAAGAAGTCTCGTCAAATAATTCCAAAATTAAAGTCCTACAAAATAATATAAAAAAAAATGAAGAAAAGAAAAAGAAATTAGAGACAGAATTAAGTAAATTAAAAGGAAAATCTGAGAGCGTTGAGGATGCAATTGAAGCAACAAAAAAGATTGAAGCTGGGATTAGAAATAAAATTAACGATTTAAAGGATAAAATTTCGGAGGAAAATCAAAAACAAAAAGATTTAGAAAACAAAATAAGGGCAACTCAAGAAGTGAAAAATAACCTTAATTCAAAATTATTTGAAATACAATCTTCCTTATCTTCTGTTAATACAGAAATTAAAATGAATAAGGAAAACATTGAAAATTTAAATAATAAGAAAATCACATTAGCAAATAAAATAAAGGAATTAAGTCAGGGTAAAGATACGGAATATGTACTAAAAGAATTATTAAAAGAAAAAGAGAAAATTAACAAAAAGCTGGACGAACTAAAAGAAAAATCTAAAGAAAAAGATTCAACATATAGAAAAAATGAAGACGATATAGAATTATTAAAAATGAAGCGCGACTCGTTTGAATCTGAAATTACAGACAATAAAGGAAAGATAAATAATCTTAATACCGAATTGAAATTGATCAAAAAAGAATTAACATCTCTGGAACGAGAGAAACGCAATATAGATTTGAATTTAAATACTTTATTTGGAAACCTTTCAAAGTCGGAAAGGGAATTAGAAATTCTTAACAATAAAAAAGAAAACATTTGTAGGCGTTTAGAAGAATTATATAAGGAAAAAGAAACTTTAATAAAGCGGATTGAAAATTCTGAAGGGGAATACGAAAAAAACGCAGAAAACATCACAAGTATTCTTTCAATATTGAGCATGCTTACTCAAAATATAGATATCTCGGTAGATTCTATCAAAAGCAATATTCAACAATCGAACTCAGAAGCAATTGAACACTCCGGTGAAGAATTTAGAATGTTCGTATTGGATATAATTGAGATTATGAAAATTATTGAAGCAGAAGCAGAAGCAGAAGCAGAATCAAGTGCAGAAGCAGAATCAAAAGCAGAAGCAGAAATGTTTAATTCAATTTTACAAACTTTAGGATTGTTTACGGATAACGCTGAGGCTACTATAGATCAACTCATGAATAAGGCGCAAGAATCATCTGACATTGCAGTGCAGGAATCAACATCAGAATTTGATTCATTTGTACAAGATTTAATGGAAATACTTGAAAATGTGCATCTTTCTTTAAGAAAACTAACCTTGTCTAAATCTCAAGAGCTTTATCAACAATTAGAAGAAATCTCTCAAAATATTAAATCACAAGAAAATGATTTGAACAGTATCGAGAAAAGATTAACGGAAATAAACGTTCAAAGAAAACACGATTCTGAAGATTTTTCTAGTTCTACTCGAAAAATTGAGGATATAAACAAAAGACTTGAAGAAATATACGATAAAATTGAAAAATCTGAAAGGGAAACAAAAGGAAAAGAAACTATTATCAAGGAAAAGCAAGAAGAGATTAATGAATTGGATATTGAAATTAACAAGCGTAAAGAGGTTAAAGATGATTACTGGGAAATTTCTTCTAAAATTCAAGATGATATCGATAATACACAGAAAGAATTAGAAAAATATCAAGAAAAACTTCAAGAACTTCAAGGTATTCAAACTCTCTTTGAAAATGTCGTCGAAATCGATAAAAATATAGAAGATTTGAATAAAGCAATAGGAGAAAAGAAAAGAATAATCGTAAACGCAGAAAAAAGCATAAGAAAGGTAAAATCAGAGCAAGAAACCCTACAAAACGATATTAACAACTTATCTATAGAAAAAGAGAAATTTTGGGAAATAACCGGAGCTCTACAAGAACAAATCGAAAATGAAAATAAAAATCTGGAAGAAACCATGGATCGTTTGAGAGCATTTGATAACGTGTTGCGAATTACCAAATCGATCGAAGAACTTGCTAAGGAAAATATTGACGCAAATAAGACCATTCAAGAAAGCAATAATAACATTGGAGAATTTAAGGGGCAAGTCGAGGAAATACAAAAAAAAGTTGACGAAACGCAAGAAGTAATAGACTCCTTGAGAGAAGACAAGAAAAAGGAATTAGAAGCGCAAAAAGTAGCCCAAACAAATCTTAATAAATCAAACAAGGAATTACAAAAAGCGCAAGGAAAATTAAACGAACTTAATAAAAATAAAGAAAGAGAACAACAAATTTTTAGCTTAGGGGAAGACATAAAAGAAACGGAGAAACAAGTAGAATCAATAACCACAGAAATCGAAAAAGTTCAAGAAAATCTTGAATCTCAAACAGGCAAAAAAGACGCAAAACAATCGAAAATTGACGCTCTCGTGAAAAAAAAGGACGAGTCCTGGAATAAACAAAAAGAAGGCCAAAAAATCGTTGCTGACCTGAAAACTGACCTTTCAATGGATAATTCAAAAATGAATAATTTCGAGTTAAAAAAAATCATCTGTTCTGACCAAATCGAAACGCTCTACCAAAGATCTAAGGATTATGGCACTTTACCGCCCGTAACGGATGATCTATCAGAAGAAGGGGTCCAATCAGATATAGATGTCGCTGCAAAGAAAAAGAAGGCGCTTGAACCTGTAAACTTAAAAGCCATTCAAGAATATGACATCGTCAAGGAACGATTTGACGAAATTGACATGAGAAGACAGACCATACAGAGAGAACGCAAGGCGATATTGGACGCCATAGATAAGATAGAGCTGGAAAAGACCAGATCTTTCATGAAAGCCTATCACGAAATTAACCGAGAGTTTAGCAGGATCTTTCAAAAGCTCTCGCCAGGAGGCTCAGCCAAAATGATCCTTGAACGGCCCGATAAACCTTTCGACGGAGGAGTAATAATTGCAGCTCGCCCTAGGGGTAAGAGGATTAATTCTTTAGAGATATTGAGTGGCGGAGAGAAGACATTAGTGGCTTTATCATTTATCTTCGCAGTGCAAGAATTTTACCCTGCGCCTTTTTTCGTTTTAGATGAGATTGATGCTTCTTTAGATGTAAAGAATTGCGCACGAGTATCACTTGTTATCAAAGAATGTTCAAAACACGCGCAATTTCTCGTTATAAGTCATAGGGAAGAAAATATAGTGAATGCAGACCGTATATACGGTGTAACAATGCAGCAATCAGGTATAACAGATATATTTAGCGTAGATCTTGAGGGCGAAGCTAAAAGATTATTAGACTTAAAAGATGCTAAAATAGAACAAAATTAGTTTATTATAAATAAAACTTTATTTGAATGGAAATTTCATAAAATTACTTATTTTTAGAGCATTTTCTGCAAGGTTCCTTACCTTGTTTCACCACTTTTTTAAAATATTTAGGGCTGGCGTGAAAAACATGCGAATTTCTACATCTAATATTGACACTTGTAACATTGTCTTTATAACCAGGTGGAAGAATCTTGTAATTTAAATTTGCAATAATTTGAAAAAATTCCATTTTTGCTTTTTCTTTTCGAATCGCATTTGAAGAGGGATTATCTCTTTCCCTACATATTCTACAAGTTCCCCCTTGAAATAGCGCTCCCGGAGTTGTCGACCAATCGTGTCCTTCTTCACATGCAATAGTAATAGGTTTGCCTCGTCCTTTGTAGGGTGTCAACAGATTCCATCCTTTTTTACTTATAAAATCTTGGAATTTTTTTGCATATATATCTATTTTACAATCCGGACAGAGAAATTTGATCTTTTTAAAGTTCTTTTTAAGCCAGTATGGTGATTTTTTAAATCTATGTCCAATTGGACATCTGTACCATAATGCTGTTTTTGCGTTTACATAATTGCTAATTAAGTTGCACCCAAAATTTTCCCCTATTTCTCGAAAAAACTCTGCTGTCCCTTTCACATTCCCAGAACAAGATGAACACCAATTGCCTCGATATATAGAGTCTGGGGTGGTTTTCCAATGATGACCGTTTTCACAGATGATAATTATTTCTTTTTTTGCTGAAAAATAAGTCGTTGATAGCACCCCGCCTTTATTCTCAACGAATTTTCTGAATTTTTTTGCGTGCTTATTTTCATATCTATTAAACTCTCGATAATCATAACTAGGAATATTTTTGAGAATAATTCCTGCCTTTCTTTCGTATTCATTTTCAATATATTTTTGCATTTCTTCATACGGTACAATTTCATCATCAGGAATTTGAAGTAAAATTACATAATTTTCCTCACATTTTTTTAATTTTAGAGCATCCCTTCGCTGGATATTTTGAAATTCTTCGTCAGACATACCAAAAACCCTTTTCCGATGTTGAATTCCTTGATATTCAAATGCTAATCCCAAACATTTGTTGTACCCATCGAGTTCCATTCTATTAGGTAACCATCCAGGATAACTTATTGGAAACGGTTTTTTAAAAATTTTTTCGAAAAATATTCTACAAATTGTTTCTCCAACATATATATTACAATGTGGACACCAAGTGTCTTGATACACCACACTATCATATGTAGGAAAAAAATGATGAGATTCAGAGCATTCAAGATGCAGTCTTGACTTGGCATTTTTAATGTCTTTTGTGTGACATTTTCCTCCTTTCTTTTTAGCAATTTTCTTAATGATATCAATTGTAACATGTTTCTGAGTTCGGATACATTCTTGATATTCTTCTTCCGTTAACATCTTTTTTAGCTGATTACGTGCAGAAGTGTCACTTATAAGAATCCATTTCTCCAAGTCATATGCGTTAAAATCTCCCTTGTTTTTTAAAATAATTTTCTTGATAGCTTTAAATAAGATGTTTTCATCCCTAACTTTATTTATTAATGATACGTAATTTGAAATTATTACTATTTGATCTTTAATATTAGTGGACCTTTCGCTTTGAAAATTATATTTTAATAGTCTTTTTTTTTCTTTTAAAAAATTTATAAAGGTCTTGGTGGGGCGAAGGTTTTTTATCCAGTTACCAGATTTATTGAATTCACTAATTAGTTCCTTAATAACCTCGTTTTTATGAGTGTCCTTTAAAAAAGTTTTCCAAATTTTAATATCACTCGTTTGACTGCTGTTCTTGTTTTGAGCAACAAGTATGGGAGGGATATTTTTAGGTTGGTCTTTCAGGTCCAATAGTATTTTACCGTCTTGTCCTATTAATTCGGAATATCGCATTAGCGTAGGTTTTGAGATTAAAACGGGGAATTTAATGATGTCAATCAAATTTTTGACGACAAGGAAATCTGTCTCCATTCGCACGCCCCTAAAAAAAACAATGGCCCTTGATTTGTTTCCATTTACTTCTGTTCCCGCAATTTGAACGTTTTCTCCTGGAGTATCAATAATCTCAAGATTTAGGCTATTGGCGAGATTAGAGTCGATAAGATTTTCGGGATTTGATGCGCCTGTATCGATTATGGCGGTAATGGGGAATTTATTCGAATTTTTATCCAAGATATATAGGTTTTCGATGTCCGGCATCCTAGATTTCCCATCTTGCTCTATTTTAATGGTATTATTATCTTCATTTATTGGAATCGGTTTTTTAGAGAGGATTTCCTTGATTTTATCAAAATCATAGGTTTCAAGGTCTTTCAGTATAGTTTTCTCAAAATTTTCCATGGTTGATACTTCAAATCTATCAGCCACCAATTCGAAAATCCTTATTATTCGCCATTGAAGATAATTTAAAAAAGACTGTTTATAAATCCCATCAGACAGTAATCTTAGTTTTAAATTCTTATAATCACGATCAAATCTTTCTGACGTAATCTCGTTCAACTTGTCCATTAATTCGCTTCTAATTTTGTTAGTGGTTAAAATATTGACGATAAGGTCGTTCGCAAGCGACTTAACAGCGGACATTGCAAGGTCCATTTGGCTAGCTTGCATATTTTTAAAATTCTCAACTTCCTTTATCCAAGAGTATATGAGTCGGGAAACGATAACAATGAAGTTGCGCTTAAATATTTTTGATAAATTTGGATCCTTTTCGAAGAGGTCTTCGGTTTTGAAAAAGTTCACGATTTCTAGTTTAATTCCACTTAATTTATCAAAGTTATATATACTTTTGATTAGTTTACATATTATCCTTACTAACCAGCGCAAGTCTTCAAAAACTACATCATAGTAGAACTTATCTGATTTTAAGTCGTGCTGTAATTTTTTATATTCTTTTTGAAACTTTTTTATCGAATTACGATTCTCAAATTTGGTAAGCCAGTTGTCTCGAATTTGTTGATTCTTCAAGAAATTCATTAAAGAGGTTGCGATATTCTCAGTATCAGAATCGGTTAATTCGTCATAGACTCCCGTTAACATCAAGTCGCTTTCGGGATCGTTCATGTTGCCATAAATGATCCAAGCAAGAAAAATTGTTAAAGTTTCTTTAAATTCGTTTGATGCGGTTCCGTTGGGCACGATGGACAAATAATTTTTTAAATCATCTATAAATAGTCCTTTTTCTCCGAAATTTTCTGAACTTTTAATTCTGTCGTTGATTAATCCGTAGATAAGTTGAATAGCATTCTTAAAAAACTCAGAATATTCTCTGCGGAATATTTTTTTACTTTTTAAAGATTCTTGAAAGTTTTCGTAGGATTTCTCAAACTCAGATGGATATAAATAAGATAATTCGTTTAACCAACGCTCTTGCATAGATTTATGTTTTAAATTTTTTCTAAAATCGTTAGCCAAAACCTTTAATTGTTCAGGCTCCAATTTTAGGCTTTTTGAGTGGTTTACTTGATATTCAAGCAGATTTAAAAACTCATAAGCTCTCCTACAAACGAATAATTTCATTTCCAGATTCACTATTTCGTTAAAATTTCGAGTCTTAACTTCTTTTTTTTCGATGATATGAGATTGTAATGTTTTTTTTCTTTTATTTTCAGTTTTAATCAATTTTTCTTTAATACCCGGATGTTCTGGATCAAGTTCCACTCCACAATGTTCACAAATCAAATGTGGTGAATCATTAGGCAATTCTGAACCACATGCGAAACAATAATATTTATTTTTTGGTAGTTTCATAGTCATGTTATAAGATTTAAATTGAGTATATTTAAAAGAAAAATGTTTTAATAATCACATATATCAGTAATTTATCAATTGTCAAAATGGAAAAATTCTCGCCGTTTTAAGCGGTTTTTACGTGAAATTACTATTGGCAATCCAATTATAACTAGACATGCCACGGTAATAATTAATAGACTAAGCACAATGGATCTATCGTCATTTACGATAGTTTCGCTTGTACTATTATTGCTGTAATCTTCATCGTTAGAATTATTAACATTAGAATTATTGGGTGAATCATTCAAACTATCGTTAAACCTGAAAATATAAAGCGTGATCCACGACGCCTCGTTGCCAACTTCGTCTTGGGTACTGACTCTCAAATAATAAGTTCCGGTGTTAACTTCAGGGGGGTCGTAACCGGACGATATGGTGAAATAAGCGGATTGTCCACTTGGATTGGTGCCCCAATAATAATAATATCCTGCCACGCCCGAGACGGAATCAGAAGCACCACTCCAATTGAAGCATGGGTCGTTCACAGAATCTTGCCAAACATTGCTTTCAGTTGATCCTATTAATTGAACGGAATAAGAAGGATTGTTTGGTGGCGTTGAATCGAATTTAAAAACATAAAGAGTAGTCCATAAAGCGTTATTTCCAACTCCATCCTCAGTACTCACCCTTAAATAATAGGTCCCTGAGTTAACTGCTGGAGGATCGTATTCTGGAGGTGTCGTAAAATTTGAAGATATTCCATCGGGATCGGGGCCCCAATAATAATAATATCCTGCCACGCCCGAGACTGAATCAGAAGCACCACTCCATTCGAAACTAGGATTATTCATAATATTTTGCCAAACACCATTTTCTGTCCCATTTTTTATCTGATTACAAGATGTGGGATTTATAGGAGGCGTCTTATCAACAATTAATTTACTCGAAGATATATAATTGATATTATTCAATTCAAAAAACTCGTCAACATCGTTGTTTGAATCAATAATCCATCCAATATAATACGAACCACTCGGTATATAATCAGGGAATGTGCCCGACCAATTTGAGTAGGAGGAACGAGTGGGAAGAACATTCATAATAGTATCTTTCCCTATAAAGTAATCTTCCTGAGAAATACAGGTGTCAATTGATGCGAAATACGAAACCGAGAATGTTTCAGTCCAGGCAGTTCCCAAATTCTGAATTTCGCACCACACTTTAAAATCTGACGAACTAGGGCCTATTAACACGGTATCGAATCCCGCGTACGAGGTACCCCGGTCTGCCATATCAGGTTTATCTATCGATGTATTATCAGCTATTATCCAATTTAAAATACTCCACCATTTATTATTATCAATACGAGTCCCGTGATTATATCCCGAACCATCTTTACCGTATGCGTGAACAGTGAGGATATAACGATTTTCGCCGTCATATATCCAAACCGGACTACCACTCATTCCGCCTTCAGTATCCAAGTAATACCAATGATTATATTCGTCGGCATTAGCTCCACTCTCGTAATTCCAATACATGTTTAATCCATCATCTAAGTCGCACGGATAACCTGCTATATTTAACCCCCCGGTATAAACTGAACTTGAGGGGTCATTTGATTGTATTCCCATCCAACCTGTTTGTAAACCAATATCAGTGTCAAGCGTTATGACCGCAAAATCGTGTTGATGACTTGCACTATCTATCCAATCTGCGTAAGTTCGCATGTTAATGGCCCAGGCATGTCCAAAGGGTTCGATTCCATCGTCCGCTGCTGGAACAACTTTTATACTATCAGCCCAACCACCACGACTGTGCAAATACACGCAATGAGCCGCAGTGAGTATGTGATTCTTGTCAATCATCGCACCCGTTCCAAAAGTATTAAATTCTCCCCAGGTTATTGACAACCTAACTATCGTGCGCCAAGGATACGAAATCGTGGGAGTGATTCGCACTCGACCGTCATCTCCCAATACGGTTTGCAAAGTGCCGTGGAAAATATATAGATTACATTCAGTAGTTAAATTGTCTTCTGAGGGTGCGAGTCCCTTAAAAGGAGACTTGATTGATTCCGAGATTAATTCATCTTCATGATTGTTAATTTTGGGCGTAAAAATTTCAGTTTTGCTTGTAATATCGCATATTGTTGCAAGTGTACCTTCAAAATCTTGATTTTCGTTAGATTTTTGAATATTGTTTAAAGTTATTAGATGGATATCGTCTTGTTTTTTTGCAACAACGCTATTTGAATTATTAAATTTTACTAAATAAAGCGATGCGATAAATAAACTCGTTAATATGAATAAAATAATTAGCATTTTTATGAAAAACCTTATAGAAGGTAGTTTTTCGTAGTTAAATCGCTTAGTTTTAATATTCAAATTTTCCTCCAAGTCGTTAATATCTTTTTTTCCTATTTTTATATAGAAAGAAAAATTTAAAGTGAACCTTTTTAAGACATCATAAAAGGAAAAATAAAATAAGTCATATCATATCTCTCTCGAGAAAAGCAAATATATCAATAAAAATCAAGCCACAATAGCACATTACAAAAGCAATTGATTCGTAATAATTATAATTCAAATACCAACAAGTTTTTTGTTGAGCGTATTGCCCCAATTCTTCAACCCCATCCCATCCGTAGTGATAAATAAAGCCCTGCAGGTCGTAGAAAAACACTTTCACATCATTGAAATGCCTACAAATGTCGAAATCCGTTAAAAATTCTCTTTTCTTGATGTATTTTGTGTCCTTGAATTCCCTCGCAAAATCACCCACAAAAACATAGTGTTCATCTGAATTAGTATATCCAAGGTTATGCTCCAAGCCGACATTTTGATAAAAAGAAAGTTCTGAGACAGTAACTGTCGTTCCTTCAATCTCAGCACCATAAAATAGTTTAAACGACATTTCTATATATTCTGGCAGATCAATTACGCTCACGTCTTCCCTAAAGCGAATAATCCTATACATCATAGCAATAGAAAAATCCCAATTTATTTCTAAAGAATAAATATTTCTCATAAATAGAGAAATATCTCCATCATTATCAACGGGATCAAGATACCTAGGTGCGTGAACAATACCGCTTTTTTTTCCATCTTTTTTTATCATATCAGTAAACTCTAAAAGAGCGTCAGTGGCGTTGGTTATTTCTTCCTGAGTAGGGTAATTATTATAACCAAATTCTAAAGCGTTTGAAACGCCCTCTTCTTTCATATATTCCAGAGTTTCACTGGGCGTTTCTGCGTCTACTGAAAAGGAAATCACATGTGGATTATCCATAATGCCTTCACTAACAAACCAACCTCTCACATTTTTGTAAATCTGTGGAAACTCCTTCGCATTGTCGATATATGCGTAAAAGTTAGAATTTCCCCCGATTAGAAAATATAGGTTTATGCCGTTGGCAACGATTTTTTTATAAGCTAGCATATATAGAGGATTTCCAACATCTTTTTCTTTAATAGTAGGCATGAATGAGATGTTATATTTCTTGCACATGTCTAAAATGTTTTGATCATAAGGAAGTTCATTGGAACCGCACAAGAAAATAATTTCAGGGTTAGTTTTTGGATGAATTTCAATCGAATGAGGAAGGAAAGAAATTAAGGTAGGACCTAATGTAGCAAAAATTATTAAACCCGTTAAAATAATTGATTTTATTTTGTTTTTATTTTCAAGAACACCGCGAGACTTAATAGAGTAAATAAAATTTAGAATGTTATAGCTAACCAAAATTCCCAATATTACTATCAATGTGTATAAAGATTCAAAAAAAAGGATTACTATTAAAAATAAACCAATAAAAAAAATGAGCATCAAAAAAGATGCCAATATTCTAAAGCATTTAATGATTTTTGATTTTTTCATGGAGAATGTTCCAAATGCGAACACTGCGAAACCACTCACTGTGGATAATTCCAAAATCCATATTTCATAAAATTCAACTCCAATAATATTAAGTAAAGAGAAAAAAGTAATTTCAAAAAGAATAAAAAAGATTAAACCTCCAAAAATTCGAATGGAGATGGAACCAATTCGGAAAATTCTTTGAAAAGACGCGTTATAAGATATATACTTTTTATTTCGCTCATCTTTAGGTATCTCCACTGAAATTTTTGGTAATTTCAAAATTGGATATGTAATATTAGCATTGTTTCTTCTTTTTCCCAAATTTTCCGAACCTCCTTTTCCATATTAAATAATTCTCGCATACGGCCTCAATCTTCAAAAAGTTGTTGAGTTGATTTTCTGTGAACTTCAAAAGATACAATTGGTATTCTTTCATTGGTTTTTGACTCAACGCGTAATCTTTCGTTCATGTTTAAGGTTATTTTGTTAGATTTCCCTTTTTTTTTCCCTTTTCTAAAGAGCCAATGTATTATTTTTTTATTCCATTTAACAACCTTATATATTTTTTTAACAACCATAAAACCGACAATGCCACATATTATTGATACAATAATACCCATAATACCAATTCCATACAAACTTGGCTCTTTTGGTTCTGGATCTGGCTCTTCTGGTTCTGGATCTGGCTCTTCTGGTTCTGGATCTGGCTCTTCCGGTTCTGGATCTGGCTCTTCTGGTTCTGGATCGGGCTCTTCCGGTTCTGGAATCTCTGGAGCGTCTTTTGAATCATATAAAATCAAACTGCTAGGATGATAATCGTCATTTAATTTTATCAAGAGATCGTAGTCATTCCAATTATAATAACTAATGATAAATCTAGAATAATTCGCGAAATCTATACGAGTAAAATCTCGAGTATCCCTGAGCATATTAAATTTATAACCCTCTAAAAAAACCCTTGAATTAGAAGCTGGATGGTGACCTGAAGCGAATTTATAAGAAATATTAAACTCAAATCCTACTTCTATGTTGTCTTTATATAAATTTTGATTTATGAATAAATCGAAGAGGGTTTGAAATTTTACGAGTTCTTGACCAATAAGCTTGGTCTTATCATAAATATTTATTGTACCTTCTATAATAGGATAAAACAGTGGGTCTTTGGGTACAAAAAAGTTTAATAAAAAAGTGCCATCAGATTGTTTTTCGAGGATATAAACATCAATATTGTCAATATTGTCAATTTCAAAAGTAACAGAGAGATCTGGTCCAAACTCCGGGAGAATCATATTACTTAACGAAGCAGTTAAAATATTATTGCTACCTAAATAAAGAACCTTAGTGTAATTGAACTCGATTATAGACTTTGCATTCTTAGCCATCTCACAGATCCACGAAAATGCATCGTGACTGATAAGATGAGACTTAGAATTCTGACGAAAATCGCTGTATTCTTCTGAATAAATAGTCCCAACCAAAGATATTGTTAAATCGTGATTAAAATCTATTTTTAAATCCAAAATTTCTGAAATCTTATACGAATAATAGATGTTTTTAATATCTCCGTAGTTTAAATTTTTTAGAACGAATTCCTTTATTTTATCGTTATCTAAACTGTAAAGACCAAGCGCTTTTAAAACATAAATCATGTAATATGTATTTTCTAAGACTTCTTCCGTGTTTGAAGTGTATTGAGGATCAAAATGAATGGTAGACGAAGTTTCTACAATATTTCTAGTTATATAATCGTATAATGCTGTTTTATCAAAATTTAAGTCAGTTATATTTCCTAAATCTAGAGAAGTAGTGATTAACTCTAAAGCTTTAATTGCGTAGAAGCTATTTTCAAAAAAAACATTCTTATTTAGATATTCAGAAGTGGCAAAGGAATAAGATTCTTCTTGTAGAAAAGGTAAAAACCCACCATAATTTTTGTAACTGGATTTTAAAAATTGAGATTTTATGATACCGTTCATTATTAATGTTAAATCACATACTTCTTCGAATTCATCAAATCTAAGCAATTTTTGTAAAGTATCAAGAGCCTTGTATGTAGATTCATGAGAGTAAAATCTGTCAGTAATATTAGTATACTCGTAATTCCCTAAATTGTAGTATTCAATAGGATAGGACCAAAAGAATTTTAGATGATTATCCATATTTGTAGTTGAAAAAAAACCATAATAATATTCCGTACCTCCTAACCAGAAAGAAGTCCATAATCTTACGATTTGGTTATAGAGTCCTTGGATATCTAAATCCAAAATTTTATCGTATAACTCAAAAGATTTTACAATTGAATTGATGAGATTAATGGACATATAGTTGTAAGATAAAAGGGAATATCCTTCACATTGACGATGCGAATTAACAGCCGATATAATCTGATTCTTATCTTGTGAGGTTAATCGACTTATTTCTCCTGATTCTTTTAAACTCCTTATAACTTGAAACATATCAATTAACTCGTGATTTTTATATTTGGTTGATGAATTCCAGCTTCCTAAATTATTTCGATATGTAAGAAGAAAATTGATTATTTCTTCTCTGTTATAACTACTAAATTCAGTAAGATCTGATAATTGGAGCCCTAACGCCGTTGATATTATATTGTATAAATAATAGTATGAATCTGAAAAAGAAAACATTTGAAACGAATGAAAAGGATTGGAACTACTATCGTATACGCTGGCTAAATATTCGTAAAAACCTTCTTTATTAATTAAATTTACCGAATCAAATAAATCCAAGCTTTTTATGCAAAAATAGGAAGATAATAGATTATCTATACTTAAAGGACCAGTAGAAGAAAAGCTGTCGTTATTGTCATTGAAAAATCCTCCAAAAGATTCATCTAATGTATCAGTTGATTGTAAACTAATAATGAACTGAATGAGTCTTGCTCTTTCGCTAATATAATCACTCCAGCCACTCCAACCATCCAATAACAAATCTAAAGTTAATATAGCGTAATATGTATTATCCATCATAGCGACCTTATAATTTTCATGTAAATTCGAATTATATGGTAATCCAATAAAACCATTCTCGGACCCTTCAGGATTAAAGCAACTCCAGATAAAATCTATTGACGCCTGGCGGTCTATTAATTCTAACATGCCTAAAATATCTAAAGATAATATGGCGTAGCAATTAATTTCAAGCATAGATGAGAGCCGATAATAATAGGGATTAAAGTCCATGTCTAAATATCTATAAGCGTATTTATCCACAAACATGTGAGATTCGCTGTTGTAATGACTCATAATGTATCGTGCGATTGCTCCATGATCAACATCGTCTAATTTTCCAAGAGCTTCAAATATGTACAACGCGTAATAGGTAGCCTGCAATGAAGGTTCATATGCTTGAGGAAAATACCCTAATACCGAATAATTCGCCAATTTATTTTCAAAAACTTCCATGATGAGATCATAATTGCTCTTCGTAGCTGCCGTGATTGGTTCAGAAAAGTCCTGGTTAATTACATTAAATTTATCGACTCGCTTATTTGGTGGATTATTTGTCTCAACTTCATCAAAATGAGTAAAAAATACATTATCTAACAATAGTATACCGAAAATCAAGAAAATAGTGCAATAAACAATTACTTTTTTTACTTTTTTCATAGTCAAAAAAATACCATTATAGTAATTTCGTCTTTATTTTTACCTAGAAACATGTAATATTAATTATTTTTTAGATATTTTTAGATAAAGATTTCTTTAATAAAATAGTACTCTTTTAACATATATAAGTATTGTGCAAATCCAGATCTAATTAGTTTTTTTCATTATTACTTACCTTTGGGTAAGTAAGATTATTGCAGCATTGTTTCAATTCTGCTTTTATTATAGGATTAGAATTCACCCAATTCTCGTATTGTATTTAGATAAAACTTCCGGGATTCGGAAGACCTTATTCTTAAAAAATCTCCACCCTTCTCATCCACTTTAAGTAAAAAATGAGGGAGTTGTATTCGTTTATTAGCTTGGATTTCTTGCCGTATCAATCTCTCTGAGCATTTTTTGCAAAATTGAGGTATTCTCGTGTATAATTCATGGCAGTTATGACATTCATTAATTTTTTTTAATAATTTCAATTCTACATATTTATCAATCCTTGTTTTCACTACTTTTTCCGAATTGAAACAAAAACGCTCGTATATTAATTTGTTGTAGACATCTATGTTTTTATTATTTTGTTCTAAGACGAATAAAATAATTTCTGCTCCGAGATGATCAATTTGACGATAAATATGGAGTCGTTTAAAAAGAATTTTATTATTTCTAATCGTTTGTATTCTTTTGGAAGGAAATTTTACTTCTGATTCTGTATAAAGAATTTTTTTTTTTATTTTCTCTAATTTTAAGGACATTTTAAATTTAGACTAAATAATGAATTTTATAATTTGCATAATATATCCTTGAGTATATTTAAAAGAAAAAGTGTCGACAAGAAGTCTTATGTCCGAATACAGGACTTGAGAACAAAATTGTAAGAAGGTGGTTTTCAAAAACTGGTATCGAGATGACCGATAGTGGCTACCCAAGCATGCATCGTTAGTAATGACTTTGTGTGAAGCCTTGGGGACAATGTACCGTCAGCGCTTAGCTATAAAGCGGGCTGTGGGCTAGCCAAAGAGCCTATGGGAAACGACAGTGAAGATATGATAAAACAGAGCGGGATAACCGATATTTTTAGCGTTGATTTGGAGGAAGAGGCAAAAAGAATTCTGGACTTGGAGGATGGTCCCCGAGAGATCGAGGGTTTATATTAAAAAGATTATAGATATTATAATTTAAACATTAAAGAAAATTATCTAACCTGTATTGACCGAATTCAGGGCTGCGATGGTCGTATTGCGGCACATTAAAGTTATTCAAATTGATTCCAGTTTCTTTTTCGAACTCGTTAATAATGTAGCTTTGAATCTTACTAGGATGGTTCATTTCCACATCCACATCGAATGGAAATTCGATTAATTTAACGTCATTTTCTTCCCACAATTTTTTTTTTACTTTATCTACTATCTGATAATATTGGAATTGTTTTTTTGTTTTGTACACGTGGTTTGGAAATTTATAATGCTGAAGTCCGATATATTCAAAGCCTATCTTATATTTTTTATTACCAATAAGAAGTTCTTCCATTCCATCAACATGTCCGCGTCCAGATCCCGGTATCCGAAGTTTCTCATCTTGTTCCTTCTTAATTATATTATTATTTCCATTTACTACATTCGGTTTTTCAGAAAGTAATTCCTTGATTTTATCAAAATCGTAGGTCTCAAGGTCTTTCAGTATTTGATTCTTTTTTTCATTTATTCTGTTTAAAAAGATCTTTCTCCCATTCTCCTAATAATTCTGGATCTGTTATCAAAATTAATTCGTCTGTAAAGTTAAATTCTTCAAGTTTTGCTAATGCTTCTGCTAAACCTATTTCCCAATCTCTCATATCGAACATTTTAAGAATTTTTAAAAGCCATTGAAACATTTTTGGATTCACCCTTTACTCGAACACGATAAATTCTACTGATTCGTTAAAATTTATTATTCATCTCCCAAAACTTAGAGATTTCATTTTGTAGCGTTCTTTTTTTTACCATTTAAAACAATGAGGTCGAGATATTAGGATGTAAAAATTGATGGGATCTTCCTTTCATATCTCGTAGGCTCACATATTTATTATTAGATAACTTATACTTATTTCTTTTTCCAAATATGGATTATAAATTTTCTATTTAAAGTCCTAGCATTATTTTTTTTTTATTTCGTTATTTATTTTTTTCCCACTAAAAAAAATAGAATAAAAATACAAAAATTCATATTAAAATTAAAGGTCAAAAAGAATTGAACGGAGGCCATGACTCATTTTATTCCACGATTGCAGGGACTTAAACGCTTTCACGAAGCTTTCTATTCCTTGTTCTAACATTTTATCAAGCGCCTTGTTGGCTTCTTCGTCTTCTTGATAGTCGTTTCTAATTGTATCTAACGAGATTTGTTCCATAAACTTTTTTTTTTTATCTATAAATGTCACATTAGTTAATTGGACAAAAACTATAAAAAGTAATAAGTAAAACTTTCTTCTTGAGAGCTAGAAATTGAATTTATAATTCTTCAATTTGCATCCATAATTTAACCTAAAGATGGTTCTTTCGATCAAGACAAGAAGTCAATTCAAAAAATAAAAAAAAAGCGCGAAAATATAACGAGTTTCAACTCTCATTGAAACGAAAGTGAAAAATGCACCAGTTGCGCGTGTTGTCAACAATATCCATTTTAGCAATGACATCTTCTCCCCAAGAAGGATTTCTCGGAATGCGACTATAAGCGGAATATTCATCCACGATTTCAATTCTCTCGTCCCATTGAGCTATTTTTTTAGCTTTCTTTATTGCCCATTTGTGGGAAAAACTTCCTTCAACGCCCAGTCTTTTTAATAACACATTTCCCCCTGAATTGTCGATTCGCGAGTGAGCGTCAAACACAATTTCGGAATTCGGAAATCTAGACGCTAGAGTCGAAAACAATTCTTTTACTTGTTCTTCTTCAAAATACATTAAGATTCCTTCTGCGACGAAAATAATTCCATCTTGAGGGGTATCAATGTCGTCTAGCCAACTATAGTCAAAAACAGACTTGCCAATAAATTTGATTCGTTCGTTTTGAGGAATTAATTTTTTTCTTAATTCAATAACATCTGGAAATTCAAGATCGTACCATATTATAACACCATTATCTATTCTAAAAAAAGTGGTATCTAATCTCACTCCTAAACTTACAATGGTCGCTCTTGGATGCTTAGATATAAAACCTCTAAATTATTTTCTAGATTCTTAGATCTCACGCTTAAAGCAATGATAAAGGGAAGCCCCACATTATCTTCCAGCGTGGTGTAATCGTAATCAAGCTTGTTAAGAATTTCCGAAGCTAACTTATCGGTGAGTAGGGAATCCTTTCTTTCGTAATCTTTAGCACGGGCCCACAATGGAAATATTAGAGTTTCTTGGATTTTTCCAATTTTAACCTTCATATTTTTTCTTGTTTTGTTATATTCATATAACTTTATTATTAAACATCTCACAAGAGAATAATAAAATGATTAACATTACCATTTCTTTAAAATTTGCATATAAAAAAGAAACTAAATAAAGCAACGAAATACAGCTTATTTAAATTTAAAGTATTAATCAACGCAAAGGTTCCTTTTCGGAAGTTCTTTTTCGAGTTTTATACAAAATTAAAAGAAGTCAAAAAATCGAATAAAAATAAAAGGAAGCTTGAGATTCTTAATCTCAAGTAACATGCCTTTCAATTCCATTTCTTTTAAAAAAGATCATTATTAATATAATATTAAACGGAATTAATTTATAAATTGAAAAAAAAAAGATTTGAATTCAAAGGGCTAACAAGATGTCAAAAGAAGTAAAGTCGCTTAAAGACACTGATTTTAACAAATGGACTGTTAAAAAATTAAAAGATTTTTGTAAAGAACACGATATAAAAATATCATCAAAATCAAGAAAAGCAGATATCATAAAATTAATTCAAGTAGCAATTTCTGGCCCAGAATTAATTGAAGCGTTTCAGAAAGAGAAGAAAACGGAAGTAAAAGAGGAAGAAAAGGAGGAAGAGATTGAAGAGGAGATCGTCGCTGGATTTAAAGAGGAAGAAGACGATCTAGCTCTTTTATATAAAGATAAAATAGAAATGAAATTTTGGCAGAAGCCAGAATTCAGGGTTTTATTGGATTATGAATTGGCAAAAGAGTCCAAAGCCGCTTTTTATGATTTGTCTAGTTTGATTGATAATTTTTTCAACAACATGCTAAAAGAAGACTTTATTAATTATAAAATTTCGGGGATAGCTCTTAAATCGGCAGCAACCCTTCATCATTACAAAATTTCGAGTATTATTAAAGAGGAGGAGCAAATTCAAAAAAGAGATGAACTCGAAAAAATAAGAGAAAAGCATTCAAGAACAATTCCTAAAGCCCTACCACAACCAATTCACGCAAAACTGCAAATCGCCACTAAAGACGAATTATTTGAAGCAATGAGAGCAGCAATAATAGAGACCATGCAAAAAAAGGAAAAATTGAAGAGACGCCGGATACGTAGAGAAGAAGAAAAACATAAAAGAAAGCAAATTAAGTCAAAAGCAAGGTTACCGAAAGAGTTATTAAAACACATTAGCGGAAAAGAACAAACTATAAATGAATTACACGAGAGTTGGATAAAAAAAATTAAAGCAATAGCAAAAATGAACGACCAAAGGGAAACAAATTTTTTTGAATTAATAAATCTTATTAAAAATGATGAAAAAAGTAGTATTGGGAGAAAATTTGCCTTGGTAAGAATGTTTCTTGCGCTAATGTTTTTATCCACTTCAGGCGCTAGCGGGACAGGAAGTACTTTAACTGAGATTGAATTGTACCAAGAAGAAGTTTTTAAAGACATTCATATTCATCTCAAATAACTTTTTTATAATTAATAAATGATAAAGGATAATGAATTTAATTAAAGAAAATGAGGAAGAAAGTCCAGAAGAAAAAGAAGAAGTAGATAATGAAGAGCTTTCTAAGATTACCGAAAAAGAACCTATTGATAATATTGGTGAAGAGAAATCAGAATTGTCTGAGGAAGATGAGAAGGCTCGAGTAGAAATAGAACTAAAAGATTTTCATCGAAATCAAATAGAAGCTGCTCTTTATGCCGCTGGTAAACCTCTGAATGTTGAAATAATCTCAACGAAATTAGAACTTCCTAAAAAAGAAGTGGAAGAATTGATAGAGGTGCTCGCATTCGATTATTTAGAACGCTCAACGGCCTTAATTATTAATCAAGTTGGCGATAGCTTTCAAATGACCTTAAAAAACGAATATGTGGAGAAGGTTTCGAAATTCGCTAAGGGTGGAGCTATTGCCGAAAAATATTTAAGAACCTTAACGATAATTGCTTTAAAACAACCAATATTAAAATCTTTAGTGATAAAATTAAGGGGAAGTGGCGCTTACGAGCATATAAAATATTTAATAGACAATAATTTAATATCTGCAGTAAAGAAAGGGAGATCTCACGAATTAGCTACTACAGAAAAATACGCTGAAATGTTTGGTTTGCCAAAGGATAAAGCAGCAATGAAGCAAGTAATGATTTCTCAATTGGGTCTTGACGATATAAAGGATAATGAATCTCCAGAATAGAAGAGTTATTTGAAAATTAGTAGTAAAGTACTCAATTCTTCGTTAAATTCTTCAATATCCGGTTTATCCTTGATTTTTTTCCTTTGATTATTTTCAAGAATTTTTAAATCCTTAATTCGGATTGTTTTTTTAATGTCTTCTTTAAATTCATTAACTATATTAACATTTTTTCTTTCTGTTAAGATATAGACTGCCTGAACTTCTTGATTCAACGGAATTTGAAGTTTAGATTTGAAATTCCTAAGATCTTTCAAAATTTCAATACACAGTTTACCTTTTTCAGCTAATTCTTCAGAGATATTATCGTAAGGAATCGGCCAACTGTCAAGATGAATGGAGTTCTTTTTAACATATCTTTTATACAATATATAAAAAATTTCCTCAGAAATAAATGGCATTATCACGGCAAAAATTTTTAAAACATTATAAAAAAGATTTGAGGCATTCTTTAGTGCTGATATTTGTGTATTTTTATCATCTGAATAAAATTTATATTTTATCGCCTCAATATAATTATCACATAAGTCGTTCCAGAAAAAGGGTCTCAAGATATTGAATGCTTCGTGCCAATTATAACCGTTAAAATAATTCGTTATGAGTTCCAATTTTTTATTAAATTCTGAAAAAATGTAGCTATCAACGACAGAAAGTTCATTACTATCGATTTTAATATCGGAGATTTTTATCTTATTTAAATTTAAATATAAAAATCGGAAAGCGTTCCAAATTTTAGTTATAAATCTAGATGCTCCAATTAATTGTTCGAATCTCCTACGATATTTTTTATTAAACTTATCAAGTGGTAATTTAGACATCTCGTTAGCAATAACTCCGTCTTTAACGGGTTGCTTGGTTTGAAGATTGATCCATGTATAGTCAAAGGGATAGTCATCGCCTAAAGAGCCTAGTGCCGCCCATTGTCTGATAACATCCGCTCCAAATTCCGGCATGACTTCATCAGGAGAAACAATATTACCAAAACTTTTTGACATTTTTTTGCCATCAGGCCCTGCTACCATGCCGTTTATCATTGCTTCGGAAAAAGGAGCTTTTCCAGTTAATCTTTTACATCTAAACAGCGTATAAAACAACCAAGTTCGAATTATTTCATATCCTTGAGGGCGGTGAACATAAGCTTTTATGTATGTTTTCTCAAAAAATTCATTGTCTTCTAACCATTTTCCTATTGCCAGTGGTGAAATGCTTGAGTCAATCCAACAATCGCAAATATCTTTTTCACCTTCAATATTCTTACCCCTACATTTAGGACATTCTTTTACTGGTGGTGCCGCTTTGAGGGGATCTAACGGTAATTCTTCTTCTTTTGGAGGAATGATTTCTCCGCATTCTTTACAATACCAGAATGGAATAGGTGTTCCGAAAACCCTTTGACGAGAAATAACCCAATTCCAATCCAATCCTTCACACCAATCCAATAATCTCTGCTTGTGTTTCTCCGGAAACCACTTCATTTTCTCTCCAGATTCAATTATTTCTTGAGTAAAATCCTTTACATTTATGAACCATTGATAAACGGGTAAGTATTCAATTGGCTTTCTACAAGAAGCCCTTTCAGAATGAATAACTACTCTATGATCGTAATCTTCTACTTTTTCTACTAATCCCATATCTTCAAGATCCTTTATCACTTTTTCTCTCGCTTGCAGAATAGTTAATCCCTTATATCTGGAGTTTTCATTCATGTGTCCATCTTCCGTAAATATTTGAATCTCATCGAGACCATGTTCTAATCTCCATTTTATATCCATCTCATCACCATATGTACAACAATAAACAATGCCCGTGCCAAAATTCAGATCCACATTCCTATCCATTTCAATTCTAACCGTTCGGTCTGTTAATGGGATATTGACCTCAGCTGCAGAAAGATGGTAATATCTATCATCGTTTGGATGTATAAATACACCAACACAAGCTTCCATATATTCTGGACGAGTTGTAGCTATTGAAATGTACTCATTTTCTCTCCCAACTATAGGCATTTTAAGATACCATAGCTTTCCCTGTTCTTCCTGATAACCAACTTCCGCTTTAGCAACTGAAGTTTCACAATTAACACAAAAATGTGTAGGAAACTTTTCACGATATAACCATTCTTTCTGATAGAAATAAAGAAGTGATTTTTGAACCTTATATTTATAATCATCGTTCATTGTTCGATAAGTATAGTCCCAATCAGTAGAATAACCTAACTCATCGAACTGTTTGGTCATATTTTTTATATTATTTTCAACCCATTCGATGCATTTTGCCAGAAAGTTATCTCTATCATCTTTAGATATGCCATAATTTTTTTCCACCGCGAGCTCTACTGGAAGACCGTGGCAGTCATATCCTTGTGGGAAATAAATGTTATATACACCTTTCATTCTTTGATATCTAGCAACGAAATCAATCCACGAATGGTTTAATATATGACCTAAATGTAAAGTTCCACTGACGAAAGGTGGGGGCGTGTCAATCGAAAAGATTTTTCTACCTTGATTTAAATCAAACTTGTATATTTTCTCATCCTTCCAAAATTTTATCCATTTTTTTTGAACTTTAATAAAATTGAATCGTTTTGGGTATGTTATTTCTTGTGTCATTTTAAATCTTATTTAAATCTTAATGCTTAGAAGTTTAATTTTTATAGGAATGAATATTAGTAGATAAATTTATTAAATTCATTTTAACCTTTTTTTTATTGAAAATATTTGGTGGACCTGACGGGAATTGAACCCGTGGTCTCTTGGATGCGAACCAAGCGATCTTGAATATAAGCCAAGCGAATTTGGAAAAATCTTCCACTAATCTACAGGCCCTTTTATCATTTTATTATTAAAAGGATTTATAACTAAAAATTTTTTCGTTTTTTATTGATAAACACGCAAATTCTTACTCTTATAGCTCTCATTTAAAAGTTTATAATAACAAGAAGAACAAAAGAGTTGAATATTAGGGCTATACCATAATTAGTGTAAATAATCTAAATTTTTCTATAGTTTAAGGAGTTTTTTACCCTATTAGATACAAGACATTTAACAAGAAGTCAGTGAAGGATATCGCCAAGAAACCAGGAAATGTCCATTTTATGGAGGTAAAGAAACGAAGAGTTTTAAAGAATGGTTTCACAAATATGAACGAGAAAAATTGAATGCAGAAGATAAAAGATAAATGGGATGCCTTATTAAAAAAATTGATTAATGAAACAGAAGAGATCGTTTTATCTCAAAAATTGAAAAAGAAACTAATTAAAAACATTATTAAATACAAAAAATATTGTCATCACGGAAGAAGAACTTAAGGAGTTAGAAGGTTTAAATCGGGAGTTTAATAAAAAAATATTATTCAAGATATTTCAACGAAAAAATAGAATTATATATATAATTACATATATAAATAATGGTTAAGTATACATTTGACAAACTGGAAGAACATTAAGGGAAAGATGGAATGAACAGCTAAAAGATGCAAGAAGGAAAAAATCAGAGGTATTTATATCGTTCTATTTTTTAATTTAATTTAAAAGAACTTAGATTAAATGTTAAGTTTTTTGTATGGGTTAAAAAATAAAAAATTTTTCTTTTCAAGGTATCACGAGCATATCACA
>JAUXAJ010000124.1 GCA_030620005.1 Promethearchaeota archaeon
CTAAAATAGAAAAACCTGATAAACCAGCATTACAATGGTGGGGCAACCTCCTTGTAAATGTCTTGATCATCATGTTAATAGGTTTAATTCCAGATACAGGTTATCAATTTAAATTAATCACGTTCTTTGGATTGTCATTAATGTGTGCTGGTTTCTTTGGAGTGCGACAAATTTCCATGATGCTTACGGCAAAAGTAAATGGACTTGCAGTAAGATACCGTCCAATTGAAGATTGGTTTGCCATGAGCGTTATTTTTGCATTGAGCGGAGTATGGATTCCTGTTCCCGGAAATGTTTATTCTAAAAAGGATACGTGGAGTTATCGCGAGGTCATCCATAAATTAGGCCCAATAGCATTCGCTGGAGCTATTGTCTTGTTATTTTTTTCGTGGTTAGCCTTCTTGATATCCGTTACATTAACCATACCATCTGAGTTTGTAATATGGGTGGATTATGCAATTAACATGGGTGCAATATTATCACTTTTAGATATAGTATTTCCCTTTTTCCCATTAGAATATTATAATGGTCGGCGAATCTGGGATTGGAGTAAGATAGCATGGTCAATTTTAACGGTATTTGCAATCACAATATTCCTTATCGCATTGTTCTTATAATGAAGGAAAAATAAAGGATTTTCTAAAACGAGCAAGTTATGGTTTTAATGAAAATAATAAACAATTTTTTTTTCTTTTCTAAAGTCCTGTTCTTTATATAATACTTCCTTTTACGCTTTAATGAGCCCTTCCTTCAATATTTCTAGACATTGCTTCCGTGAAATTTGCTGCAGGTATCTTAGTGAGTATTTTCACCATTGTTAAAGCCTCTTTGGGGCAATTAAACGCACATACTCCACATCCAATGCATCTATCATGGTCAATAACAATTAGCTTATCCTCTGTTTCTTCATTAACAAGTTCAATGGCGTACATGGGACAGAGTTTCGTACATTTCTTGCAATATATGCAATTTTCTTTTTCGTATTGTGGGAGAAAATTCGAACTTGCAACGACATTTGGATTTTCAAATTGTCGAATACCCCGGAGCATCACGCAACAATCACGATCACAGTTGCAAATGAATGTGGATTTTTCAGTAATATTTTGAGTCGTGTGAACCAAGCCTGCTTTAGCTGCCGCTGTTAGAGTTTTAAGAGCTTCTTCTTTAGTGAGTTCTCTCCCAAAGCTTTGTTCTATACAATAATCTGCCCAGGAATTGAAGGCCATGCAGACATTAATCGGATATTCGTTGACAGGTACTCCATTATTGTGTAGTTTCATGTGAGTCCGACAGGCACAATCTATGACTGAAATCCTACGCGATTTCTCTACGAAAGTTTTGGCTAGTTCGAAAGGAAGAATGTCATTTTTAACTTGCTCTACTTCTTGATTAACATCAATCAGTTTACCTTTTCCTCGATTAACCGTATCTTCTATGACCTTTTGATCTACGAAAACTCTCATGAACGGGTATGTGGAATTAAATCCTTCCACAACATGACCCTTATTATAATATTTTTCATATTCCTCTGTAAAAAGCATCAATGTTTCTTTTTCTTCAGCTGAAGCCCTTTCATGATTTGAAAAATACAATTCAAACAATCCAGGAAGCAAGGGGAACATAGAATAGGTCTTCTCATATTCTCTCCCAGCTGAAAATAACCGCTGAGTTCGGGCCATCTCTTTTAATATTGGTCCAATTTCCTCAACAGGTCGTTTAAGCTTTCTTGCTATTTTTTTTGTTGTGAACCGATCCATGTATGGACCGTTAAAGACCAATAATATATCGACCTCTTCAGGGGTATATAAAGCCTTAAGAATTTTTTCCATTTCTTCTGACAATACTACGCCCATTTTTTTTGCTATTATCTCGTATTTATCAACCATTTATATTTCTCACTTTAATTGAATAACACATTGCTTTTACAAAATCTTTCGTAATTTTTTTGAAAAAAAAGAAAAGCATTTAGAACATAAAATATATTTTACACTTTAGAAAAATAGACAAAAAATTTGAACTTAATCAATTTTTATTTAAACAATATCTTTTCTTTCTAAGTATCAAAATAAAATACTCTATACATGATATCAAAAATAATAGAATTTACATGTTCTATTTTTATATTTTCAACCAATTCAGTTAATTCTTTCATGGTAGACCAATATAAAATATATATTGCTTCTTTAATTTCTTATGAAAATAGAAAAAGAAAAGACAAATGAGTTAGTTGTTTTTTCAAACTTTCAAAAAATTAATTTTAAATTAATTAATTTTTCCTAGATTTCAAATTATTTGTATCATCGTCTTCAGTGTGAATCCTTTTCAAATCGATATCAGAATAGCCTGGCAGAACATTTAATATTCTTCGGGTGGAATTTTTTATGTCTTTCGACGAGGTTATAAACCTCCCAACTATCAGGATATCTGCCTTCATTTCGAGAGCATATTTCGCAGAATTGGCTTCAATACCTCCTGCAACAGCTACTAATACTCGGTCTTTCCCAGAAACTTTTTTCTTATCTGCGTATAATTCCTTAATTTTTGGAATGTATTTCCATCTCTCGCGTTGTGCCTCGTCTGTACCATCATCAACATTTTCAACGTCTATAGCTCTGTGAAGGATAACAACATCAGGTATTTGTTTTAAGGATTTTAATTTTTCGACGGGATTAGGCACTTCCATTGTGTCCACGAATCCATGAATGCCTAATCGTTGAGCTTCTAATAAAAATTTGTCGATAGAAGCTGAAGATGCTAGACCAGAACATACAACCCCATCAGCGGTAGCATCAAAGGCAAAATCTACTTCTAATTTACCCACATCTAAGGTTTTCAAATCGGCCACAATGAACATGTCTTTGGCAAGATCACGAATTTCTTTAATCGATTCAACACCATATTTTTTTAAGAATGGAGTTCCAACTTCTAAGATAATCCTATCGCTTTTAGGTAGTTGGGACACGACTTTTTTCTGATGTTCCAGACTCGGATGATCTAACGCAATTTGTAAATAAGGAGGACGCCATAACCTTGGAACTCTAAGTCCAGCTACAGGGTGCTTTGCTCTATCTTTATCGTAGAATATTTTCTCTATTGGTGGATAATTTTTAAGTGCCCTCTTTATTGCTAATTTTGTTGCTCTGTAATTATATTGATAAATTCTTCTATAGTCAGTGGCCTCAGGATGAATAAATACGCTTGCGATAATAAGCCATTCATCCAGTTTATCCAAAGGAATTAATCCTTCTTCGACTGCATCAGCAACTCCTTTGGCAACAGCTGCTTGCGCTGGACCAAAAATTTTATTCGCATCTTTCATCTTTGAGATAGTGACCTTCGGAATGATAAGTGTATACGGTTTAGTAATTAGATTAGGTCTAATGCAAGAAAGAAGACCTCCATGTCCCAATGACGGCGTACTAATTGAATTAGCAAAAGATATGCCCACGGGACCGTTTTTCGTACCAATTATCAAGTCTATATGCGCAAGAGAAGAACCTTCCCCAATCAAAGCCTCGCCCACATAATAATCAGAATTTTTTACCATAGTAAACACTATTAAAAATTTTTAATATTAATTTGTGTATTTTGTAGATGTTATTTTCAAGTAATTAATAATAATCTTCAATTATTAAAATTACCATCATAATTTAATGTTAATTGAAAAATAAAAAATAAAATTCATGTTATTTTTGACAATATTCAATCGTGGGAAAAAGACTTCTCAATATCTTTAGCTACTTTCAATAATCTTTCTAGTTTTTTTTTGTTAAGGTCTTCTGTTTCGAAAATAATGTGTTCGCAATCGTATTTAGAAAAATCAGTCTCGAAAATGGTAATTTTGAAGCTATTGTGGTCATCCCACAAACGAGAGCCGGGATATGGTGTTGCAACAAAAAAATTTATCTTGTCGTTAGCAATAAGAGGCAATTTCTTGATATAATCGACTGTTTTGTAAAAAGTTCTTTCAGTTTCCTTGGGGAGACCAAGCACGAAATACGCTTGAATGGGGATTTTATACCGTTTCAAATTAGAAATTCCAACTTTCACACGTTCAGGATCTTGATATTTAAAATTTGCTTTAAGGACCTTATTACTACCTGACTCGATACCAGTCGCAACTAATTTACAGCCCGCGTCTTTTAATAATTCTGCGTCTTCAATTGAAATCGAATCAACTCTCAACTCGCAACCCCAAGGCACGTTAATATTGTTTTCTATGAACATTTTACAAAAATCTTGGAAAAAACCCCTATTAATATTAATATTATCGTAAAAGTTTATATATTTATAAGACTGATACGAGATTATGTCTTGAATTTCAGAAAGGATTGAACCAATGCTCCTTATTCTAGTATCTTTAAACAAATTTTGTCTAGAACAAAATGAGCACTGATTAGGACACCCTCTATTTACAATTACATTAGCTACAGAGTAGAACGAATTTTCTTGTGGCAATTTGTATCGAGCAGGTAAAGGTAAGCGCTCTAAATTTATAGGGTTATCTGAATAACCGGTAAAGATAATTTCACCTTTTAAATTTACATAAGCAAGCGCTTTAATTGAGTTTAAACTATCATCAATTTCTTTAAATTGGCTAAGATTGAACTCATCATTATCGTTGGATTTAGGATATAAAAGCTTAATTAAGTTCAAAAAGGTTCCTTCAGATTCTCCTACACAGATAAAGTCAATTAGCCTTTTTTTCCTGCTTTTATCGAATTCCAAGATTTCTTTATATTGAAAAGAAACATGGGGCCCCCCTAAGACGACACAATTGTTTTTATCGAAGTCTTTAATAATTTCAGCTATTTCAAGAGCTATATGAAAAGTATTAGTTAACGATGTAATGCCAAAGATCCGATAATTTTCAATTTTTTCTTTAATGATTTCTTTTATCTGAAAATTGTTTAAATCAGGGAATTGTTCCAGATCGAAAATATCAACATTAAATTCCTCTTCCTGATCTAAAATTGCTGCTAAATACAAGATTCCTAAACTAGGTTCTCGAAAAAAATCTGTTTGATGTTCTGAAGGCTTTATTGTTTTTGGATTTATTAATAATATCATTATGACTTATCTTTATCTGAAACCTGAAATTTTCCATACAATTCGAGTTTACTTTTATCGTATTCAGTAAGAAATTCCTCGTCGTCAGGTATCTCAAATGCATCGAAAATACTTTTAATATCACCACTTTTACTAAATCTTTCTTCTGGAAGTATTGGAATTTCTAATTGGATTGGATTTGATGTCTCTTCTTTAGGCACGTATAACTCAATACCTTGAATTTTTCGTTCTTTAACGATTATTCTCGTTGAATAATTCTGGTCTTTAAAAAAAGTAAATCCACTATTTAACCGTCCCAATTTCACGCGTCTTGTTGATGTAATATTTTCTCTTATGAAAGACTCAGTGATTTCTTCTTCAGCGTAAATGTTTCCTCCAATAATCACGAATCTTCTCCTAATTTTTTCGGGTTCAGGTTGAGGGATCTTATTTATATGGTCAATGGCATCGCTCAATTTTGGATTAGGCAAGAGAGTAATGTATGGATCGATTTTCCTTTCACTCCCAAATTCAAGAAAATCTTTTTTTTCAATTGGTTTAGCCCTGCCAGCCTTAATACGCGAATCTAGAATCCTTTTTAATCCGTTATCATCTTTAGAAAATCGATTTAAGGAATCAACAGTGTAATATAATCCAATTTGTTTTCGCATCATTCCAGCTAATATTCCGCCGTATATTTGATTTTTAAAGGAACTTTTAGGACCATTGAATGTCAGAATTTTTTTCAAGTTATGATCAATAAGAAGAAAAACCTTATCGCTATTTTCTTCATTTATTATATCTTTTACTGGTTTTTCTTCAAGAATTTCCTTTGTTTCCATGAGAGGAAACTCGTTAATGTCTTTTACGAGAAAAATCTGCATTTTATTGAATCCGAATGTTATTCCATTTTAATAGAGTAATATCTCAAAAATAAATTTAATTATTGATCTTTTTAATTTGGCTTGAAAAACCATAGACTATTCAAAAAATATTTAAGTTTTGAGATATTTTTTTTATCATCAATCTTGTTTTTGTAAGTTCTGTAAAGATGAATCATGCCTGAAAAAGTCGTTTACAAGTTAAATATTTCTGGAGGAAGTTCCGGACAAGGAAAAGGTTTATCTAAATTAATTGAAATTGACGAGAAAAAATTCCGTTTTGAAGGATTAAAGATAGGAGATTCTATCAAAGGTGGACTTGTCGGGTTTCCAAACTACGAATTTATAATTACTGGAGGTTCAGATTCAAGCGGCTTTCCAATGAGAAAGGACGTTCACGGTCCTGTGAAAAAAAGGATTCTTGTTTCCAAACTCGGTATTGGATATAGACCTCGAAGAAAAGGAGAAAGAAAGCGTAGAACCGTTAGAGGCAATGAAATAACTTACGATATGACTTTAATAAATCTTGTTGTAACGAAATACGGAGAAACTGAACTTTTTAAAAAAAGAGAATAATAACTATTTAAGCTATGATGGAATAAAATAGAGGTGTAATGAGATCAATGGTGAAAGTAAAACTATGTAGCTTCTGTGGTTATGATGTCCCTGTAGGACGGGGCATGATGTTTGTTAAGAAAGACGGCACGATACTTAATTTTTGTACAAAAAAATGTCGTAAAGCAATGATAAAATTCAAGAAAAACCCAAGGAAAACTCGCTGGACAGCTTATTACGGAAAACACTAACTTTACGTTGATTTTATTAATCTTATTCCTTGTCTTGCTGCATGAACCATGATTTAATTTTATTATAAACTCAAATTTTTAAATTATTTTGATAAAGAAGAACGCTTTTAATCCTCAAGAAAAAAAAAATACAGAGATCAATTGAAATTCCCTATAAAAATTGGGAAGTGCATTTTGAATAAAATATTGAAGAATTTAAAAATAAATATTCAGGTAAGAAACAATAAATACTTTATTGTAATCGAGGAAATTTAAGAAGATCATCTATCAGGCTGATGTGACTCACCACCATGCGCTTGCAGCAAAATATTTCAATACCTAACTCTTTAAATGCCATCTCTGAAGTTTGACCTTTTTCTAAAGCTTCTAAATATGGTTTATAAACATGTGAGATTCTTTGAAATTATAAAAATTTTTTCGAAATGAACTCCATTTTCGATATCTTTTGATTTAGAATCTTTATTGTAGCCTTGAAAACTTAAGAAGATCGTCTATCAAGCTGATATGGGAAACCACCATTCTTTTGCAACAAAATCTTTCAATACCTAACTCTTTAAATGCCATCTCTGAAGTTTGACCTTTTTCAAGAGCTTCTAAATATGGTTTGTAAACATGTGCAATTAGCTTTCCGCAGCTAAAGCAACGAATTGGTATAATCAAAATTTTTCCTCCATTGTAAACAGTATTAGAAGCGCCAAAACCAACTTCCAAATTTTAATATTTAATACAAGTGTTATAATTATATTTAGGAAGCATTTTAAAAAAAATTTTGGTTTTTTTGTTTTTTGTTTTTTTAAGAAAAAGCATTTTTATGAGTTTCAGTGCGGATCGCCGTGCGCATAGAACAGTTGAGCTCGATTTAAGTCACACGGGAGCTTGTTGCCCCTTAAATCTAAAAGATTAAGTTTTTTAAGATTTTTTAAGTTATCCAAGTCATTTTCATTTGAGATTCGATTATTTGTCAAGCACAAATCGGTGAGGTTTATCACATCGTCCAAACCATTAATTTCCATAATTCTATTACCATCAAGTTCAAGGGAAACAAGATTTTGTAGCTTGTCGATTCCCTTAATTTCTGTTATATGATTGTTTTTTATGTTCAAAGATATGAGATTGACGAGCTTGTCAAGACCTTCGATCTGGTTGATATAATTATTGGAAAGCCTTAAAACCATGAGATTATTCAAGTTTTCAAGTCCTCCAATTCTTTCAATTTGATTAGACGCTAAATCAAGAAACTGTAAATTGGCGAGTTCGTCGAGCCCTTCGATTTTAGTAATCTTATTTAAATCTAAATCTAAACTTTCTAATTTTTTCAAGTTCTCGAGCCCTTTGATTTTAGTTATTTTATTTAAGCCTAATTTTAACACTTTTAAATTTATCAAGTTCTCGAGCCCTTTAATTTTGGAAATCTGAGTGCCTGTTACAACTAATTTTTCAAGTTCCACTAGCTCAGATAATCCTTGCATGTCGGAAAGACTTGTTATTAAGTGCTTACAACAACTTGGAGCGTATAAACTCTTTAACCCGTTTGACATTCCAACCTCGATTTCAGTTTCCTTAAAGACAACAATATCCTTCATTGTAATCTAATCGTTCATTTTTTTTCTTAGATTTTTGAGCAACGGAAACGCAAGATTTCGATGTAATAAGGTGGTATCGTAATCGTGTTCAGCCCACGCTTGGAGATTGGAGCAATGACCTCGAAACTCCTCAAGTGGCGATATTTTAAGCTCGTTATATTTGGAGGCCCAGTCTTTCTCCTCAAGCTCATCAATAGATTTAATCTCGTCATATTCTGGAATATTACTTGTCGGAATATTGAAAGCCAAATATTTACATTGTTTAACAACTTGCCGTTAACATAGATGTTGGTCTTGTCGTCTTCCAGCTTGAGCGTTAAAAATAAGTTAACCTTGAATTCTTTCATTTTGGTCAATTCTCAGATTTAATTCAACTAAACAAATTCTTGTCTTTAGAAGTTATTTATTAAATATTCACGCGCTTATTTAAATTCTTATTGTTTGGATATTTAATTCAACTAAACAAATATTCATGTATTCATGAGAAAATTAATTTTATTGAAACAGACTCTCAAATTTTTAATTTATCCTTTATTTCAATTTTATGTTCTTTACAACATTTCTTAAAATATTTAAGAAATCCTTTCTTAACATCATCTCCATATGGTTTTTCTCCGTTATAAAAATATTCTAGATTTGATCCTAACTTATGGATTGAAACAAATCCTTCATAATCGTCCAAGATATCGATTTTCCATTTATCATTTCCGATCTCTATTATTTTATCATCTTTAATGTCAAAATATTTTATATTAAGTACTTCTTCAAAGACTTTTATACCTATTTGATGTATTTTGTTTTTAATATCTTTAGGAAAAGAACCTCCGTTTCCATATTTAAACAAATTATAAAGATCTTGAAATAAATCTTGTTGTGAATCTTTATTTTTCAAATATTCAATAGAATCCCTTATAATGCTTAATACTAAAAGAATAATAGTTAAAAAAATACTAATAAAACTGCTAAATGAGTCAATAATTAATATAATAAGTGATAATAAGTAAAATAAAATAATTATTAACAAAAGAAATTTTTTGATTAATGACACCATTAAGCTTTTTATTATGTTTTATAATATATACCCCTTATATATATATTATCACAATTTCAGTTGAAATAATAGCAAATAAACCTGAAGAAAATATAAGTAAGAAAGTCTTAGGTTGGGACGCAATGATGCAAACTACGAGACAAATATTTGATGATATTGATGAGGGAAAAATCTCAACTGGCGCTGTAGTAAAAAAAATCATAGCTGGCAAAATTAAAGCGAAAAATGTCAGAACATTAACCAAATTAGATAAAATACAAGCTTTATTAAAAAGTGAAAAAAAAGTATTAAAAATATTAAAAAGTTCGATTTTGTAGTTCCTTAAAAGATCCAAACTCTCCTGAAATATAGTTAGAGAGCGTACTAGTTGAAAAGGACTTTTTATAGACTCGTTCTAATATTTTTTGAATCTCTTCAAGTTTAAAACCTAATGAAGCTAAAATCATTATATCAAAAATGGCAGACGGTCAACGAATTTAACCATTCTGCGAATCTTTCTGCGTTCTCAAACTCTTCTACCATAGAACTCAATTGGAAACCTGTTGATATTCCAAACTCTTTCAGGGGAAGTTGTCCTAAATGTGGAATGGGATTCACATATATGAACGGATCAATTGTAAGTGATCCGAAGTTTACCAAGAAATCCTAAGATCTAATTTATAAAAAGAATATAAGTCTCAATAATTAGAAAAAGAACTAAAATTAAAACAGTTATTTATTGTCCCCATAAGTAATAATATATTCCTCAAAATCCCTTGTTGCAGAAGTTGATTCGTCATATCTAACGGAATTTATATCCACTGTATTATCAAAGAACTGAGATATATGAGTCTTACCACTACTGCCATACATTTTCTCTTCTCCCATTTTCTCACCAATATATAAATAACTCATTTATTTATTTATATATTTATAAGTTTATTTATAAATATAAATTTATAATTTTATATTTTTACATTATAAAACAAATTATTCGATTTTATTCCATCCTTGTCTAATTACTTTTTGTGTGTATCCAGTTTGAGGTATTGGTACTGGAGGTACTTTGAACTGGTGTCTTTGGATAATTTTTTCTGTTTGAAATATGTGTATTAATTTTTCAGATTGAATTATTGCTCTATTAAAAGTCCCACTTCTTTCATTTTCCTCAACCAAAAACGATTCTTCGCTAAAAAGTTCATTAAGAGATAACATTTCATTATATTCATTAAAAAGCTCCATTATTAAAGATTCTAAATTTTCATCAGGTTCGAGTATATTTAATTTTAGGAGATTTTTAGCCTCATCTCGTCCAATTAAATAAGTATGAGAAAATCTCTCCCTCGTTAATGTATTAACAATATGATTTATTTGTTTTTTGTTATTCATATGATGTGAAAGTAAATAATTTGCTAGAAATTCGTTTTGCTTGGTTGTTCTGTGGACAGCTCCTAATGCTAATGGATGAACAGTCTTTGATAGTTGGTCAAATGCGTTTTTGAGTGATTTTTCATTTTTTAATCCAGATTCTTTAGCTAAATTAATATATGCTGATACATCTTCAACACTAATGGGCACTTTTTGATTAGGATTTGTAGGAAGTGTAGGAGCAAGAGGATGAGGAAGTGATGGATCGATTGGACTTAGTTGTCCCAATTTAGTCATGATTATCTCAATTGCACCTAAACAAATGAGAGTAGCACAACTATATGCTTTAAATGGTACAATCACATTGAAATCTCTACAATATTCTCGAAACAAATTAACTAATCCAAATCCCGCCATCGTAATACCACCAGTACTATATATAAATAAATCCAGTTTATTTATTTCGTTCATACTGGATAAATGATCATTAATGATTGTAATTACATCCATTCCTATTTTAGTTTCAAATTTTCGACGATCTCCTGTTATATATACAATTAATTTTGATTTTCTTAGGTCTTGAATTTCTTTTATTAAATTATTGATTTTTTCTCTATTCAAAATTATTTCCTCTAAAATAGTCTATATTAAAATATTATTTTTTATATTATTATAAAATTCTTTTTTATTTGAAATTTTTTTTTTAAGAAATAGATGTCAATGATTGGTATTGCTTGGGCAAAAAACAAGTTATTTAGAAAAACGCTTAGAATACAGTATCAAGAAAAAAAAAAAGATTTTAAATACTTGAAATTAATGATCATCTAAACGAATACAAGAGAGAATTTTTAAGAGAAAAATATGAGGATTTTGGATAAGAACGCTTACTTTAAATTAGAACTAAAGGCAGTGCGAGAAACTCAGTACAAGATCCGGCATTTCAGTCAAGATTCGTTAAATTTGACGCAGAGTTCCAAAAGATAGGGAATTTATTTCTAAATTAAAGTAGTAAAAGAATCATCATAAAAAAATTTTTAGGTTTATTTTGTATTGTCTTTGCCTAATCTCCTTAAAAATCAAAAATTTTAATTAATAGCTTACATTATTTTTGACATAATCGATGATTTGTGATAATATATCTAAAAAATTAAAATATATTTGAATGAGAGTAAAATGTCATACATTAAATACAAGATACCTGACAAGGTTAAAACTCAAATTAAAAGAGCTCTTACCACAATTGCAGAAACACGAGATTCCAAAATTCGAAAAGGAATGAACGAAGTTACGAAATCAATTGAACGGAGGCTTTCAAAACTCGTAATTTTAGCGGAAGATGTAAGTCCCCCCGAGATACTTTTCCACGTACCTCTATTGTGTGAAGAAAATAGCATTCCTTACGCGTATATTTCGTCTAAAAAAGAAATTGGAAATGCAGTTAAAATGAATGTGAGTTCTTCGGCCATTTCTATAGAAAACGAGGGTTCTGGAAACGATAAGTTATTTAGGGATCTTATAAGGCAAATTAACGAATTAAAAAAGTAAACGGGGAGTTTTTTGGTAAAGTTAGACAAATCAAAAGGAATGCATGTTGCCGATCAATCCATTCCTGCTGAAGTAATACAAGTTGTTGGGCGTACTGGCCTCCACGGCGAAGTCACTCAGTGTAAAGTTCGAATTCTTGAAGGTAGAGATAAAAACAGGATATTAACAAGGAACATAAAAGGGCCAATAAGAGTAACCGATGTAGTAATTCTACGTGAAGTAGAAAGAGAAGCTAGAAAAATCAGGCGCCGGCGCTGAACATCAATTAGCATGTTTAATAATTCTTCTTTTATTTAACCAAATTTTTGTGTATCAAATTTTTATTTGCAGTAAAATGTTCTATTTTTCTTTGTTTAATGTCCGAGAAATTTAAGGTGGTCTCTTGATCATCGCTCTGGATTTTTAGTACAAGAAAAAAGCCATTAGAATGGGAATTCTAAATTAATTGATGGAAATGAGATTGAAATAAAAATAAATCTTAAAAAATCATCATCATCATTATAATCTCAAAATTAACATTTAAACCAAAAAAGACTTAATTTTACAACTTATTCTTCAAAAAATTCTAATAAATCTAAAGTTTCGTTATATTCTTTTTGTAAGAATTCACGAATAGCTGTTCGAATAGCTTCGCTCCTGCTAGGAAAAATTCTCATTTTAATTAATTTTTGAATATTTTTTTCATATACATGAGGTAAATTGATTGTTATATTATGCATCGGAGATTTACTTTTCTCGTTCTTTTTGCTTGGCATTGTTATTATTTTAAATGTTTTAATAATAAAAAATACATAAGATGATAAAAGTTACTTATAAAAGAATATGCAATTATATTCTTTGCCCTTAATTATTTCCTACTTTATTAATATAATAAAATAAGAATAAGTTTTATATAAAATTATCGGCATCTTTTAAAGAACTCCATATCAACCATTAAGTTTAAAAATAGAAAAACTATTAACGGGATAATAACGGAATAAAAATTCATTAAAAATTTTTTTACCTGGAATAAAACAGCATTAAATATTAAGTATTATAATCAATATTGTTATAGTCTCTCGTCCTTTTTCACGTATCTACCTCGAGTTTCTATGACTGCAACATTTTTAATAATCTCTTTAAATATTTTAGT
>JAUXAJ010000212.1 GCA_030620005.1 Promethearchaeota archaeon
GCCTTTTGAATCGGGAAATAACCTCCTTAAGAAAGAACGAGTGCTTGGGAGGTTAAACACGCAATTATCTGGAAAAGTAGAATGGTTTTTAGATAATGAAGTAATAATATAAATATACAAAAAACTTAACATTTAATCGAATTTAATTTAATTTATAAAAATTATCACCAGTGATTATCTCCAGAAAAACTTTTTAAAACTTAAAATCATGTTAATAAATTATGTCCGAAATAGCAAAATTAAAAATAGATAAGAAAGAATTTCGAAAAAAACTAAAAGAGTTCTATGCTACGCATGATGACACTCTTAGGGAAATGATGAATAGAATGAAAGAAAACAAGATGTCAGTGGGCACGCTTATTGAAAGAAATGCTAAAGAATATGCGGACAACATTGCTGTAAAGTTTGAAGATATACAGCTCACATACATGGAATTTAATGAACGGGTCAACCAATACGCCCATTATTTCAATACTATAGGCGTGAAGAAGGGAGTTGTTGCGGTTGTTTTAATGAAAAATCGCTTAGAGTTGCTATTCATCATGAGTGCTATTGGAAAAGTTGGCGCAATTGCCTCAATGATTAATTCTGACTTTCGTGAGAGACCGCTCGTGCATTCCTTAACAATTTCTCCTGCAAAGATTTATATAATTGATGAGGCGTGTTTTGAGGCGTTCGATGCAGTTAAATCAAAACTAGGTTTGTCAGGCGATCAAATTCTCTGCTTCGCTACGGATACAGGTGAGATTTCTTGTCCAAATGGATATGTTGATCTTTCCCGTCTTGTCAAGAATTTTTCAACGGATAATCCTCCAACCACGGCAAACGTTAAGACTTTCGATACTTTTGCTTATATATTTACTTCTGGTACTACAGGTTTGCCCAAAGCAGTTCCAATCCCCCACCAAAGAATAGTTTGCGGGGGACTCTTGTTTGGAAAGCTTGTTGCTAAGTTAGGTCCTGACGATATTTTGTATTGTTCCTTGCCTCTTTTTCATTCTAATCCTCTCATAAATGGCTGGGCCCCTCCACTTAATGTCGGCTGCACGTTCGCTCTTGCTCGAAAATTTAGTACCAGCAATTTTTGGGATGACATTCGTAAACACAACGCTACATGCTTTAATTACGTGGGAGAAGTATGTCGTTATTTAGTGAATGCTCCTAAAAGACCGGATGATGCTGATAATCCTGTGAGAGTGGTGGTTGGTAATGGATTGCGTCCAGAAATATGGATGGAATTTAAAAACCGCTTTAACATTGAAAGAATTGGAGAATATTATGCTGCAACTGAGCTTGGTGGCGGATTTTTCAATTTTTTAAATTTTGATAAAACAGCGGGTTATTGTAATAAGCCCTATGTCTTGGTTAAATATGACGCTGAGAATGAAGAAATCGTAAGGAATGAAGAGGGTTTCTTACAAAAGGTAGGTCATGATGAACCTGGTTTATTGCTTTTCAATGTTAATGCAGACAAGCTGGCTTTTCTTGGGTATCTTAATAAAGAAGCCACGGAAAGAAAACTAATTGTAATGCATTCAAACGAGGAGATATATGGGTAAACACGGGAGATTTAGTGATAGATCAAGGGTGTAAACATGTAGCATTCGTCGATCGTATGGGTGACACGTTCCGCTGGAAAGGACATAACATATCCACTACAGAAGTGGAAAGCATCCTTAATATCTTTAAAGATGTATCAATATCATGTGTATATGGAGTTAAAATCCCCCGTGCTGACGGTCGTGCGGGAATGGCAACAATCGTTCCTGTAGTCAATGTAAAAGACTTTGATTTCAAGGGATTAGAAGCGTATCTAAAGGAAAACCTTGCCCATTATGCGGTTCCCATTTTTCTCAGATTCAAATCAGATGTAGCGCTTACTTCCACCTTAAAACTCAAAAAAGCACATCTCAAGAAGGAGGGGTTTGATATAAGGACATTCGACAACCCTTTACACGTATTATTGCCTGAAGAATCTAAATACACGCTTCTAACGAAAGAAATCTACGATAATATACAAAATAATAAATATAAATTCTAATTTTGTTTTTATTTTTCCTTTCCTTTTCAAATTGCGCCCAACCTGGAGACGTAAAACAAGTCATTTTTGCCAATTAAATAAAATTTTATTTAAAAAATACAAAACCGTTCTTTCAAGTTGAAGTAAATGATCGCCTTTCAGCGGGAACGGAACTCGTTACATCCTTATTTTTTTCCCATTGTTTCATTTTTTTGTTAAACCTTTTTTAATCACCAGATTTAATTAATAATTAATAACTTTGATAATTAAAGGGGAATAATGTCTGCTATAAAAAAAGTGTATAATGAAATTGAAAACATCGTAGGACCTGAGTTTGTTACCGATAAGGATTTCGTGAAGGCGGCTTACTCTAGAAATGTTGACCCGGCTTTTCCTGATAGATGGGCTGATATGATTGTTCGACCTGAAACGACGGAAGAGGTTTCTAAGATCGTAAGAATCGCTAATAAATATAAAATTCACATGGTTCCTAGAGGTGGAGGTGCCGACTTGGTTGGAGGTTCGGCTTCTGAAGGAGGAATTCTCATTGACCTTACAAGAATGAATCGTATCATTGAAATAAATGAAACAGATTTCTACTGCGAGGTGGAATGCGGAGTAACGTGGGGTTCGTTAATTTCTGAATTATACAAAAAAGATTTAACAACAGGAATTATTGGCCCGGGAAGTGGCTTTTCTGCTACAATGGGTGGAAGTCTTTCAAATAGCACCGCAGGATTTGGATCCACTAAATATGGGTTAGTTACAGACCAGTGTTTAGGAGTTGAAGTGGTATTGCCCAATCCTAAAGGAACAGTAATAAGAACTGGAGCGGCAGCTAATAAATACGCTAAACCATTTTGTAGATATGGTGTTGCGCCGGATTTTACTGGGCTTTTCATGGGCGATGCTGGCACGATGGGTATCAAGACAAGGGCATTCTTAAGATTGTATCCAAATCCACCGTTAAAAATACTAAGAAATTACATGCTCAACAAAAACGATTATAATATTGTATCTAAATTAATGCATGAATTGCAGAAAGAAGTTAGAGAGGGGATACAAGACTTGTATGTGAATCCACTCGTGGTTGTTCAATTACTGGCGTCCATGGCAGAAGAAAAACCTCCAAAAAGAGCAAGACTAAGAGGCCCAGTTTTCATGTTCATATTGGAGGCATTTGATGCGCGAATCCTTGACGTGTACGTTGAAAAAATTTACGAAATAATGAAGAACGATGCCAGGCATTTTGAATGGCAAGAAATTGACTTAAAAACGGAATTATCTAAGGATTGGAAGTTCAAGTTGGAATTTCCTTATAGATATTTTAACAAATTTATTTCTCTCGCACCCCCCAAGATTTCGTGTACGACCTGTCACAAGCTCCCATTGTCCGCGATCGCAGAAAAAGCTAAATTAAGTACTCAATTCGACAATACACATAAAAACGAATTTCCAAAGCAGAGTTTTTCAATATTCGCTAGATCCATACATCTTTTACCCAATGGACATTGCGTTTTTGCAGGAGGTTTTAACGCCGAGAATGTTGAAGACCAAAGGCAAATAGCAATGAAAATGTGGCATAAAAAGGTAAGATCGCAAGCGCGTTATGGGGGCGCTCATTATTGGCTAGGAGAAGTAATATCGCAATCTTTAATCGAAGCAGATGTGTATACGTCAGATTTCATTCAATTCTTTAAAGATGTGAAAAAAACTGTTGATCCAAATTTTTTACTCAGCCCAAATAAATTTCACATGTACAGTCATGATGACGACATCAAAAACTATATTGTTAATGGTAAGGATTAAGAAATAAAGTATTTATTGAATTTTTAATTTATAAACAATTACTAAAATAAAAAATAATTTAATCTTAAAGGTTACAGGTTATGAGCTTTAAAAGATCTTTAGAAGAAATCCAAAGGAAGAAGGAAGAATTGAGAACAACTGAATTTCTTAATTCAGAAATGCTGACCATTTTATGGGAAACAAAACCAGAAATTGTCGAAAGATTGCTTCCACCACCACTCATTCCAGCAAAACGGCCCATAGCTTTCTCTTTTATCGTTAATTATCCTTCTACCAATCAGGGCTTGCCTTATTACGAAGGTGCTCTCATCTTGCGCTGTGAATTTAATGGCGAGCAGGGCAATTACTACTTAGCGATGCCGGTAACTGATGATAGAGCCATGATAGGCGGTCGCGAAATCTTTGGGTTTCCTAAGAAAATCGCAAATGTTCATCTTGAACGCCACGGCAAGGATGTATACGCATATTCAGAACGCCTTGGAACGAAAAATATTGAGGTAAAAGCAAAATTAACTGGCAAATTCAACGATCCTGAGACTCCAAAAATCATAAAAGAACTTGAATTGTTACCAGGGAGGAAAAAAAATACAATAAATTTTAATTTTAAATATTTTCCCGCACCTAACAAAGTTGGTTTCGATTACAAGCCAAAGCTGGTTAAACAAGAAACTGCCGTGCGCCCTATATCAATGGAAATGGGAGAAGCAGAAATAAAGCTTAATTCAACGGATCACGACCCGTGGGGCGAAATTGAGGTTGTTAAGGTGCTTGGCGCTTTGTACCTCCGCACTGATAACACGATGCTACCAGGCAAGGTTGTAGCCGAAGTTGAACCGGACGAGTTCTTACCTTATTCGTTTATTAAATGGGATTGGTATTAGATGTTAGATACTCATTTAAATGATGGATAAAGCATTTCAATACTCGTGGACGTCCTCATTTTTGGGGTTCTAAAAATGAACCTCCTTTTTTTAAAATTTTTTTGGATTAATTTCAGTCATTAAATTACTTATTTTTCTTGCTAGCTCAATATTTATATTAAAGAGGTTTCATTTATAAACTCATAATTTTATACTTTAACTAACTAAATAATAATTAGGTGTGATAAATTGGAATTCGAATTGATTTTATATTTAAATTTAATTTGTTCAATTGCCGGTTTAATTTTTTTCATTTACAGCTTAGCAATCATAAGAAAAATTAAAGCTTTATTTCCGGGAGCAAAAATCATTAAAAAATGGATCATTATTCAAATATTAATCCTGGTGTTCTTAATGGGCTACCTTAGCAACATAATTTTCTCAATTCTCGGGATGGGGGATATCATAGCAATCATGACGGCAATAGTTTATCTTTTTGGAGGTTTATTTGTTTTGATTTTGATTAACCTCTCTTACAAAACGTATAAAATAATCGTCTTAGAAAAAGCCTCGTAAAAAAAAAAATTAGACAAGTGAAAAGAAGAATGCCCTTAAAATTTCAGAACCTTTGGATATTTTCAAAAGATGGTACTCCTATCGTAGATGTCTCGGGAGATAAAGCTTCTAATGAAATTTTAGATCCTTCGAGATTTGGAGGGTTTATTTCCGCAATAAAAGGGTTTTGTCAAGAAGTAGCAGGCTCAGAGTTAAATTCTTTTATAATAGGCGATAGTAGAATAACTTCTGTGTCTGTTCTTAAAGGACAATTTGTAATATCGTGTAAATCTGCCTTAGATGCAAAAGAAAAAACAATTAAAAAAATGTGTAAAGTAATTGCTGATATCTTTGAAGAAATATATGACGTGGAGGATATTGAGAATTGGAACGGGGATATCTCCTTTTTTGACAAATTTTCTACTAAATTAAATATCTATTTTAAAATGTGCGAATTATAGGCAAATAATTCACATGAAAGAGAAAAAATGAGTATCATGCTTCTTTTTTAAATTTTAAATGTGTATTTATTTTTTGTTTTTCACTTACTAGTTATTGATTTGAATAGAAATGAGTAAATGATATTGATAACCTCAAGAATATTTCAAACAATTTAACATTATATAGAAGGAGACGATCGAAATAAATCCAATTATTAAAAATTTAAGCAAAATTGTAAAAACAGAGTTAGAAAACTTAGTTTTTGTTGAAGGAATTGTTTTTTACGGTAGTATTGGCCGTAAGACTGAGGATTTTTATTCGCATTTCAACATGCTTGTATATTATGATAATATAACGGAAAAATCTCAAAAAATTAAAAAAATTAAAAATTGTGTGAGAAAATTCCTTTCAAACATGAACGAAAATGTGCTAATAGAATTTGGTTTTCACGATAAATGGATTCTATATACAAAAAAGAGTTTTATAAAACTGGAAATAAAAATCAATAGCTTGAAAAATGCAAAAGACGATATTGTTTTTGTGGTCGATTCAAGGATAGATACACCTAAAAAAGCAATAGTCTTCGATAGAAACGGAAAAATTGCTCAAATATACTCAACTCATTGGATCAATATCGACGACGAGGATATCGTGAAAATGAAGTTTCTAGACGAAATGCACGAATTCTTTTACTGTTACGAGAGTTTTCTTCAAAAAATTGCAAAAGACGAACATTATAATGTCTATGTTTACTACACGACTGCTTATTATAAACTGGCAAGTCTAATGGCGATGGCAGAGGGAGAATATTACAACATTTACCAGCCCGAAAATTTTCCAACTGAGGTCGTAAAAGATAGAAACTTGAGAGTAGAGTTTTATAAAACGTCAGTATCGCTTAGTCGCACTGAAATGTTCTCAAAAAAAGACAAGATGGTTGAACTCTTCTTAGCAACAATAAAGAGAGGAACACATTTATTTAGTATGGATTTTAACGAATTACAAATTGCACAATATTTTAAAAACATTGAAGACAAATACCCTAGCTTTCGGAATTTTAGAGATATCGGTCTTGTCGCTAATGCTTTTTCTACAAAGAGAAGAATTAAAGAAGGATTAATTTTTAGAAGTTCTTCAATGTCAAAATACGATTCGGAATTTATCCTCGAATATCTCAAAAACAACGACATATCTTACATGCTTGATTTAAGAGGAGTTAAAGAACTAGAAGAATGCCAAAAATATGGCAATATATACGATGAAAATTTTATCAAAAAACACGTGATTCACCTACCAATTGAACCAATAGTCAAGAATTACATGCCTGACCAACATATTAAAAACTTTTACTATGCCATGTTAAAAGATTTTAGAAATCAAATCAAAATTGTTTTCGAGGAGCATTTCGCTAAGGCTCAAGAGAAAAGATTTATCCTCCACTGTGAAGCGGGAAAAGACAGAACTGGCATACTTGCTGCCTTACTCTTGGAGATTTTAGGCATTGAGCGAAAATACATTATCATGGACTATTTATTGTCGTATATCGACACAAAAAGAGAAACTATAGAGTTCTTTTTCGATACCTTAGAAAAGGAATATGGAGGCTCTGAAAATTATCTCATTGAATGTTGCAATGTCTCAATTGACACAATTAAAAAAATTAGAAGTTCCTTGTTGGAAAATTTTAATTGATATTAGTGTAAATGAAAATAGATCTCTTGATTTCTCACCTTTAAGATTTAATCGTGCTATTTATTATAGGAGTATTTATTACTAATTTGAAATAAGAAAAAAGAGTATAAAATTTAAATATGAGGTTTTAGATTTCACTCTGAAAATTTGAAGGACGAAAGGACATTTGTTTGAATTAATTCCTTATTCTTTGGAAGGATTAATTGTCTTCCAATAAACATTTCCATTCCATCAATGAAATTGTTTCTAATTTCTTTTAATTTAAAATAATCATCTTCTCCGATGTCGGCATCCATTTGCTTTTTAGCATCACTCATCTCGCTTAAAAATCCCCCAAACTTCTCTTTAATTTCTGTAAGGAACAATGAGTGATAAATCTTTATAGGTATTTCTCTTTGACCCAGCCCATCGTCTTGAATCTTTTTAGGAAGTATTCTAGGTAAAAATACAGGAGGCAAGACGATATTGCGCGTTGTATTTTTCTTTTCTAAAAGAAGACTCGTAAACCAAATTGGAATTTGCAACAGAATTGGTTTATCTAAAGTTACAAATTTTGCTATTTTTTCATTTAAACCGTTTGAGGCCTGATCCAATGCTTCTTTAAATTTATCGGTTAAAATTAACAAGCTATTTTGCTCGCTTTTCAAACGATCTTGAACTGACTTAAGATCGTTAATTTTAGAATCTCTCTCGTTTTCCAATACGATTCTTTTATTATCCTCTTCTTTAATTAAACCATTATATTTACCTTCAATAACTTTTTCTTCGTTAGTATACTTTTGATTAATTTGAGTAAATCTTTCGGAAATTTTATTGATTTCTTGATTAATATTGGTCAATTCTTTATCAAATTCAGAGATTCGAGCTTTAAATCTATCAATACTTGTGTTAATTTCTGAAATTAAGGCTTTATCGTTGCCAGTAATTGCAAGAACAGAATTCTTATCTTTTTCCCATAAATCATTAAGAAAAGTTATTTTATTAGCAATTGGCTTGAAGGCTTCTTTAATCAAATTCATGGTCTGATTGACTTCTATTTCTTTTTCTTGCTTCAACTGATCCAATTCAGCTTTAGATTTTTCATTCATTTCCCGTTTAAATTCGTCAAAAAATGGTTTTAAATCCCCAATTTTTTTGTTATACTCATTTTCATGATTCGTGATCTTTGTAGATATTAGATTCGTTTTATTCTGGATTATTTCTCCTATAATCTTGTTTTTATTATCTAAGTCAGCTTTAATATCTTCAATAATTTTAGAGTAATTGTTAATGATATTAAATAGTGTTTCTGCTTTTGTTTCGTCGAGTAAAGGAGTAATGGGAATCCCTAAAAATCCTTTATTTTCACTAAAATTTGCTAATTCAATTAATGCCTTTGTTAACTCCGGATTGATAATCCCTGCAATTGAGCTACTTTTACCAGGATCCTTGTAAATGCTTTTTAAATTTTCTAAGCCATTAAATAACGCATCGTCATCTAAATTATCTAAATCATTTTTTATTTGATCGTCGGCGATGTTCAATTCGGTAATGATTTCATGATGATCAAGCTGCATCGCATCAATTCCAATCGCTGTTTCGTTTTCACTTAAAGGAATTAAATAAAAAGGCCAATATACTTTCAATAATGTTTTATAGCTTTCTTTAGATTTTTTCTTGAATTTACCATCAGGATCTCTCCTTTCTTCAAAATAAGAAAGTACTGAACATATTTCCAGCTCAGATTTAACAGAAATTGATTTTTCAGCTTCTTTGTAAAGAGTTTCATCTATCACAGAAGGAGCAATCTTATTTTCAAATTCCATATGATTTTTAATCCATGGTTGTTAATAAAAAAAATGGTTTAGTTATTTTTTATCATTAATTAATCATATTAAAGTAACTAAGAAAAGGTTAGAAGAAGTTCTAAAGCATCGAAAAGCTAGAACTCGACAAATCAAGGAACTCGTGATTAAGAACTCAGAGAGAGGCATCACTCCCACTGAGATCATAAAAATGTTG
>JAUXAJ010000331.1 GCA_030620005.1 Promethearchaeota archaeon
ATTACTACTACTTACTTATAATTAGCTCGATATATGATCAATTTAACCTAAAAAGCAAATAAAATAAAAAAGTATGAAGAAAATTCTAAGAATGGACAAGTTTATATCATTTACTACAACATATTCTTTAAATCTTTAAACTAATAAACATTTTTATATTGGTATCTTGATACATTTGAGAAATCTATAGTGTCTAGATTTGAAAAAACATTACTCTTCTCTTCATAATCTTCATAATGTTTTCTTAAATAATCTTTAATGCGTTCCTTATTTAATACTTCACGACCAAGCTTTTTTAAAAGTTTATTTATAAATTTAATAAAACATCCAATTAGTTCATCCCATCCAATCGGTTCATCATCATACATGACGCCAATACCAACTATTAAATATCTAATCATATATTCAAGTAACCAATCTGCTTTTTGTGTTGTTAAATGTAAGACGCGACGTTTTTGATGTTCAATTCTTTTTAACTCTTGAACCATTAAGTTAATAAGTTCATTCTTGGATGTATTTTTGCGATTTATATCAAATACTCTATCCGTTAAAATAGAGAAATCATCATTATTTAAAATGAACACTATCTTTTCTTTCATGAACTGGCGACCAATTGGATGTAATAATTTTTTTTACTCTAAACTATTTCTTTGAGATATTAAAGTTTTTTTATTTATTTAATTCTATGGGGGGTGATGTTAAAAACGAAAGTTAGAACAAATAAAGTTAAAATTTTTTCTTAGTTGTATCATTTACTTTGATATTAAAAAAATAATTTAAGAATTTAAGAATTTAAGAATTCAAAAAGAACACGTTAGATTTAGTGAAAATAAATGCCCTATAAGATTTTAGAAAAAAGAGAGCTTGGAAATAGCGGTATAGTTTTTGAAATGGTAATAGAAACACCATTAATCGCTAAAAAAGCGCATGCGGGGAATTTTATAATACTTAGAGTTAACGAAACTGGGGAACGATTTCCTTTAACCGTTGCTGATTACGATCGAGAAAAAGGAACCATTTCAATTGTTTTTCAAGTTGTTGGAAAAAGCACGAAACTACTTTCTCATCAGGGTGTTGGAGACGATATACTGGATGTAGTAGGCCCTTTAGGGAATAGAATTCACGTTAAAAAATACGATTATCCGGTAGTCATAATAGGTGGAGGCGTAGGAATTGCGCCGTGCTATCCGCAAGCGAAGGAATTAAAAGAAGCGGGAAACAAGATAATAACCATAATAGGTGCTCGAAATAGCGGTTTATTATTTTGGAGAGAAAAGATGCGAGCTGTTAGCGACGAACTATTCATCAGTACTGACGATGGCAGCGAAGGAATTCACGGACTAGTAACTGAACCCCTTAAAGAATTAATGAAAAGAGAAAAATTAAGCCTGGTTATCGCAATTGGGCCTCTCATAATGATGAAATTTGTTGTTCTTACGACTAGAGGTTCTGACATCTTACCAAAAGTAGATACAACTGTCTCTTTAAATACTATAATGATCGACGGCACGGGCATGTGCGGAGGTTGCAGGTATCTTAATACAGATGGAGAGATTTACTTTGCTTGCGTTGATGGTCCTGATGTTGACGGTCACGACGTTAATTTCGATAATCTTTTGAAGCGTGCCGGAAGATTCACGGATCAAGAAGAGTCATCGTTAGAGCAGTATGATCACGAATGTGAAGCATTAAAAAAATTCGAAAGGAAGGCAAATTAAAATGGAGATCCAAACACCTTTAATTGAGGTTTTACTTAAAAATAAAGATAAAATTCTGAAATCTGAAAAGTACGACGAAAGAGAATTTGATGTTATTATCAAAACCTTGAAACAAGCAGAAATCCAAAGGCAAACCATTCTTAATAAAATAAAAGAGATGGGAGAAGTGAACGTTGAAAAGTTAAAAGAAGACCTTGGAATTTCAGAAAGAATCTTAGTATTAAACGTTGAATATTTGAAAGAGTTAGGATTATTGGAATTTATTGGAGAAATATCGAAGTTCTATCAAAAAATTGAAAAAAAGAATGAAATTGCAGGCTTATTTCCAAATGTTTCTGTAATTAGTGAAAGAAAAATATGCAGCGGATGTGGATTGTGTGTTTCTATCTGTCCGGTCAACGCAATTGTTTTTATCAAAAATAAATTACAACTTGACGATGAGACGTGTATTGATTGCGGATTGTGCTACTCTTGTTGCCCAAGATCTTTTTATCCAAAAGAATTAGAAGATAATCATGAATTTGACGGGGAAGATATAAAATTTCGAAAGGAGTTTAATTATTACAAGAAGTTATTGACAGCAAGAACCAATATTGAAAGTCTTAAAGATATAACTCAGGACGGTGGAATCGTAACAACTCTTCTTAAATTGGCGTTTGAGCAAAAAATGATTAATGCCGCATTAGTCGTCGCTGAATCTGATAACCCTCATGAGCCATTACCGTTGTTGGTTCAAAATGAAGTTGATTTACTAAAAAGTGCGGGAACAAGGTATGCTCAAGCCCATGCATTAAACATCTTGCACGAGTTTAAAAAATTTGATAAAATAGCCATTGTTGGCACGCCTTGCACTTTTCAAGCTCTAAAAAAAGCCGAATTTTACCCGTTGAATAAACCATTTTTCAACAACATCGAGTACAAAATCGGCTTGTTTTGCATGGAATCATTTGACTACGATAATATCGTAAAAATCTTGAAGGATGAATTCCAAAAATCTCCTGGAGATGTTAAAAAAATGAACATCGATAAAGGGCGCTTTATCATTTTTGATAAAAATTGGAATTCGAATTCCGTTTCATTGAGAAGGGTAAAACAATACGCAAGATATGGATGTTTCATATGCGGTGATTTAACGGCAAATTTAGCCGATATATCCGTAGGATCTATTAGTTCTGATCCAGGATGGTCCACAGTCATTAAAAGGACGAGAAAAGGTTATGAATTGTGTGAAAAAGCGTTAAATTTTACATTAATCGAGTGCATAGAGATAGAAGAAGACACAAAAGAGTTCGATTTATTAAGTAGAATTGCTAGGTTTAAAATGAAACACTACAAGAAGATAGCTAGGCAAAAAATGATCGAGCAAGACCCAAAAGAAAGAATAAACAACTTTCAGGAAGTGCCTAAAGGACTGAGTGAAGAAATGGTTAAATTAGAGACCCGAAGATGTTTGCAATGTAGCAATCCTTTGTGTGTATCTGGATGTCCCGTAAATATTGATATTCCCAAATTTATAAAATTATTAAGGGAAGAGAAGTTCAAGGATGCCATTCTCCACATGAAATACTTTAATTTATTACCTGGCATTTGTGGTCGTGTCTGCCCTCAAGAAACTCAGTGTGAGAGCGTTTGCTTGTTAAGTAATGTTGACGATCCCGTTGCTATTGGTTATTTAGAACGATTTATTACGGATTGGGAAAGAGATAACAAGCTCAAAGAATGCCCGGATTGTGAGGCCCCAAAAAACATAAAAGTGGCTGTTATTGGTTCGGGCCCAGCAAATCTTACTTATGCCGGGACACTTGCGATGAAAGGGTACGATGTCTCTATTTTTGAAGCGTTCCACGCTGGTGGTGGCGTTTTAGTTTACGGCATCCCCGAGTTTAGACTACCTAAGGATATAGTTAAAGAGGAAATTGAAACTTTAAAAATGTTGAATGTTAAGGTTAACTACAATTCAATCATCGGGAAGACTTTAACTATAGACGATTTAAAAGAAATGGGATTTAAAGCTTTCTTCATCGGAGTTGGGGCAGGATTGCCAATGTTTCTTAGAGTACCCGGGCTTAACTTAAATGGAGTTTTAACTGCTAACGAGTTCCTAACGAGATCTAACTTAATGAAAGCCTATCGATTTCCAGAATACGATACACCCATTAAAGTAGGTAAAATCGTTACAGTAATAGGGGGTGGCAATGTTGCCATGGATTCAGCTAGAACTGCATTAAGATTAGGTGCTGAAAAAGTAATGATTGTTTACAGGAGATCCGAAAAAGAAATGCCCGCTAGACGAGAAGAATATCATCATGGTAGGGAAGAAGGGATAGATTTTCAATTTTTAACGAATCCCGTAAGATTTATAGGAGATGAGAATGAAAACATTAAGAAAATGGAAGTCATTAAAATGAGGTTAGGAGAACCTGATGCATCTGGGCGGCGCAGACCAATACCAATTGAAAATTCTGAATACATGATAGACACGGATACAGTAATAATAGCTGTTGGAGCACTAGCTAATCCAGTTCTTACGAAATCAATTCCCGAACTAAAACTCAATAAGCGGGGTTACATTGAAACACACGATGATGGGCAAACAAATTTAGAAAATATTTTTGCTAAAGAAGATATTGTAACTGGAAGTGCGACCGTAATTTCAGCCATGGGCGCAGGAAAGGTAGCTGCGGCGGCAATAGCTAAGTATTTAGAAGAAAAATATTAAAATTTTTTTCTACACGCGGCACAAGTCAAGGTTCCCGACGAATCGTTAAAGTCGTGTCTAAAATCACTCATCGTGAAAATGTGTTATGACGGAAATATATAAAGGAAAAGGTTTATTTTTCGAAGCAACTTCTTCCTTTAAATACGACGAGTATTTGCGCTTAAAAAGGAAAAATAATTTAGCTTAATCCTAAAAAACTTGTATCTCTCTTTTTTTTCCTATAAAATATTTTTAATATTAGCAATAATAAATTACAGACATTACATTTCTATTGGTAGACAAAAGATAAGTAATGCAATACACGACAAATTGTTCGTTTTGGCTTAATATATCCTTAAAAAAACCAATTTTCGAGCCATATTTCACAACATCGTAAAGCTAACGAATACACTCCACGAGGGACACGAACTTACAAATAAAACTAAAAACAGCGGTCGTTTTTTCTATGCTTTATTCTGACATTATCCCACTTACACAATCCTACAGGATTATACGTTCCCGATGTCACATGGTGTAATATCATATCATGAGGG
>JAUXAJ010000015.1 GCA_030620005.1 Promethearchaeota archaeon
GTTTCCCCAACAGACACCAAATTGGTCATGTACTCCAACGTATTTTTCTTCATATTGAGGTTCAAAGTCGTCTATTTTTATCATTCCACCACGTGGACGAATATAACGAGTGTCTATTTGAAATCTTTCGAGTAATTCTTCGCAAGGGACCGCTAATTGTTGCACGAAATCATACGTGTGAATTTCTTTATCTTCAATCCCTATATAATCCAATAAATTCTTATAAGCTTTGATATGAATTCCAGAAGTAACTCCACCTAAATCAATTGGCACTTTATCTGGCTCTTCATGATTTAAAGCATGATTGATTCTTTCTCTTGAGTTCATGATAAACTATTCTCTTCTTAGTATTAAAAATTAATTCTATAATATGCAAAAATTATACTATAATAATTTTAAATCATTCTTTTAAAATATAAATTTAATTGTTTTAACCCTTTCCTCTAATAACCATTCGGGATGAGAAAAATAGAGGGAATAAGAGAAATACTTAATCTCAGCTCACGGGAAAAAGCGAAAAAAATTGAATTAGATGATTAACGAATGAAAAAAAGGAAACTATTAAATAGCTAAATATCAAAATTTAATATAATCCTTTTTTAATGAAAATTAATTAAAAAAATAAAAATAAATAACTGATTTGAATAACAATGAATGAAATTAATGTAAAAGACCTTGAAGGAGAAATAGAACCCACAAAATCGAGGCATTCTAGATGGACTTTTGCTTCATTTAATATCCATCAATTTTCGGGTAATTTTGCAGGAATATCACAGATGGTATTTTTGTTTTTTTATTACGAAGTATTCCTTGGTCTAGATGCATATCTGATCTTTTTAACGCTCAGTGCTTTTACTATTTATGATGCTTTGAATGACCCTCTAATGGGCTATCTCACTGATCGTAATTTCAAGTGGACGAAAAAATGGGGGAGACGTTTTCCATGGATCGTAATTGGAGCTGTTCCGTGGTGCCTTTCTATCTATCTCATCTATTCCGCACCTGATGTTGATGCCTCAGTGAATCCTTTGCCTGTAGTTTTATGGCTTTTCATGTCATTATTTATATTTGATACTTTTGGAACGCTTGTAGGTATAAACGTACTTGCACTTCGAGTAGATAAATTTCGAACGGAAAGCGAACGCAGGACCTCCCAGGGATATTGGGCCTTCGTTGACATGATATCTCAAGTTCTTGGAATGCTGATACCACCACTTTTTCTTGGAGCCGGTCAGTCGAGAGCAGATTTTGCACTCATGGGGGCGCTCTTAATGACAGTTGGCCTTGTTTCAGCTGCTTTATATCTTCCGGGCATGCGAGAGGATAAGATCATTATTGAACGATATTATTCAGCCGATTATGAGAGAATGAATTTTTTTAAGGGAGCAAAAGAGGTTGTTAAACAAAAGAGCTTTATTGTTTATTTCATATCACAACTCACTTGGACTATTGCTACAACTTTGTTAACAGCAAACTCAATATATCTCATATATTTTGTCGTACGAGCCACTCCCGATGTAATGACGTTAATTTTTGCATTCCTTCTTACAGGAGCCTTGATATCAATTCCTATTTGGCTAAAAGTAATAAAAAAATTTAAAGACACCAAGAAGGTCATCGTGATAGGGGGTTTTGTGGCGTCTTTTACCATGATACCCATATCCTTTTTCCAAACAATGATACAATTATACGTCTTCATATTCATCCTTGGCATTTGTTTAGGAAGCATGTGGACATTTTGGCCCCTCGTCACTGCTAATGTTTTTGATGACTATGTCGTACGTACAGAAAAAAACCAAAAAGGCATCATGATTGGAGTTAGTGCCGTTTTAGGACGCCTTGTAGCTACCATTGATGAACTGATATTCGCAGTCGTACATGATTTGACGGGATTCATAGGAGGACATACCACCTATCAAGGATTAGAAGCTGCTGTTACCGATGCCGGTGGTGACATGAATCTGGTACTCTGGGGAATCCGTTCCTTAAGTGGATTCATCCCATGGATTATTCTTTTATTGGGAACGCTTTTCTTTTGGAAGTTTTACCCCTTAGACCAGAAAAAAGTGATGGAAAACAAAGTCAAACTGAAAGAGCTTGGGTTCTAAATGATATTCTTAATTTTATAATTTTTTTTTTTTTAATGTTATATTGTATTTCCTGTTCAATAACACATTCTCTTTTAGATAAAACTATGACTAACAATAACAATCAATAGTAAAAAAGATTTTCTGAATAAGAATTTTATAATTTAACCAAAAATAAGTCAAATAGTTTTAATTTAAATTAGGTTTAGGTGTTATTTTAAATGAATGCGCTGGAGAAATTGCGAGATTTTTTGGTAACGTGATTTTCAGATCATTCCCTTCTTGTTTCCATTCCAATTCATTTCTATAGCTTAAAAGAAGTATGGTAGCATTACTGTCAACATTCAACGATTTAATAAGTATAACATTGCTTTTTGGCGTATCTAACAATATCATGTAGAGAGAAGTTTCCTTTGTCGTGAATCGAACATCTATTTTATCTAAAGTTTCACCTTCAGCTCGTACCCATGGGCGCGTGCCATAAATTGCTTCTCCATTCACTTCGAGCCATTTTCCGAGACCAAGTATGCATTCTTCTTGAAGTTTTGGAATCGTACCATCAGCCATTGGGCCTACATTTATTAGCAGGTTTCCATTTTTACTCACTACATCAACAAATAATCGAATCAATTCATCCGGCTTTAAATAATCCTTTTCATTTTCGAACTTGTTATATCCAAATGACTTGCCTATCCCCCGACATGTTTCCCATTTTTTCGGTTTAATTTCATTGTATTGTTCATACTCTGGTGTTAAAAAATCACTATGTCTTACTGTTGGATGCGTGTCTCCTTTTTGCCGAGCTATTCCCCATCTATCGTTTACTACACCTTCGGGGAATTTATTGTAGAAATAAGCAAAAATTTCATACACGTTCGTAGGAACGTGACCCAAATCGTTCCATAATATGAGCGATTCATAGTGATCGATTAACTCATACCAATGGTTATTTACATACTCAATGTATTCGGGTGTTCTAGGCCCATTTTTAAGATAACTTTTTGGGTCTGTCATTGGTTCTGGATTAAATGACCAATCTATTCTGCTTGAATAATAAAAACCCATTTTCAATCCCTCCTTTCTTACTGCTTCAGAAAGTTCGCCTAATATGTCCCTGCTCGCACAATAATTCTTCTTTTTTGGGTTTTGGTATTTACTTGGCCATAAAAGGAATCCATCGTGATGTTTCGTCGTAAGCACGACATATTTCCCCCCGGCTCTTTTGAACAATTTTGCCCATTCTTTAGGATTCCATTTCTTAATTTCTTCATTAAAAATGGGTACAAAATCGTCATATGAAAAATCCTCCCCATACGTTTCAAAATGATACTTTTGAGTGGGACTTCCAGGAACTCTAAGCGTGTTTAGATACCATGAAACATATGGATTATTCTTAAAGACTTCTTCCAATTCACCTTCCATTGTTTCTATTATATCTTTATCTGTAACGGCAAAGGCGGGAACGGAATAAAGACCCCAATGAATGAATATTCCTAGCTTAGCATCATGAAACCAATCTGGAACTTGATGAGTTTTTATGGACTTTCTCTCAGGCGTGTAACTCATTTTTCTCACTAAAATTCTTAATATATTTTAAAATACTTTAAATCATGACTAAAATCATTATATATAATAAAAATTTAAAATAAAACTCTTTTTTCTCCATATTCGTTTTTTTATCTTTCATTGATAATCAAATAAAGATTTGCCTACTACACTCCAATGAGGTTTAATTCCCAATAAATCCAATAACGTTGGAACGACATCTGTGGTCTTGCTATATTCAATCTCCATTTCAGGGATTTCTAAGGAACCACCAATGATTAATGGTACAGTCATTGTTTTTTTAAGAGCAACATCGTGTGAATGCGGTTTTGTAGTATGTACCAAGGCTGGATCCGCCCTTAATGTTTTACCGTGATAGAAACAATAATAAGTCTCGGCTGAACTTGAGGTCATTATGTCACTTGAACGAGGATTTTTGAAGAATCTGGGTAATTGATCAATCAGGATGGGATAATCAATTAGATTCGTTGCTTTTAACCATTCATCAATATTGTGGCTTTTATTATCTAAAATCTTCTGAGATTCTTCGTGCATATCGTATCCAAATAAGTCATTACTTTCCCATGTATATCTTGTCTTTTGATTTATCCCGTGACCTTCGTATTCAATTTTACCTTTTAATTTTTCTCCAGTTTTCTCGTTTCTCTTCTCCAAGTGAATGGTTCCTTTATCTGGCTTATTATTATCGTCCCTATAATACATGAACTTTACACCAGAAATTTTCCATAGCGTTTCAAACAGGTTTATTTCATTACTACCTGCTTTACTTAGCTTGAAATTTTCCATTTGTTTTATTGTAGGATGATAATGCCAATTATCTCCGGGAAAATAGAAGTATCCCACCGATTCAACGGAAGCATCATAATTTCCCGTCCCTTTCTTAGGATCGTAGGGAATTAAGCCCACTTCATTAAAAAGAGGTTCAAAATCACGATATTGGTGTTTTTTTACTTGGTAACTTCCATGATCAGATACAATAGCAATTGCGGTTGAATCATAATAACCTTTTTCTTTTAATAAATTAACGAAAGATCCTAAGTATTCATCACATTTTATGATTTCATTGATGTAGGTATTAAAATCCCAGTTGTGCCGGAGTTCATCAGTATAAGAAATGTACATGACCGTTACCTTCGGAATTTCGCCATTTTGAAAGACGCGTCTAGGATTTTCAAACACTTCTTCTACATCTTTGAAAACATGCTCTGATGTGTATTTTTTAGGAGCTAATACGTAAGAGCCACGATTTATGAGATTTAATGAACTTAAAAAGTTTCCATCCCCAGCTTGTTCAAAAATAGTTTGTACATTTTTTCCAATATCTTTATTTAATTTCCTCATTCCCGGGCTATCACCATACCCTCTAATGAACGGAAATTTCTTGCCTTCAGAGGGAGGATCAGTTCTTGCTATCCAACCATCTATAGGAATACCACTTCCATTCTTAGGATAATAACCCGAATAAGATCCTATGATGATATTACTATATGCAGGAAAAGTAATACTTGGAAAAGTTGTAATGCAATTTCTACATTTAATTCCATTATTAGCTAATGCTGCAATGTTTGGAACTCTTCCCTCATCCATCAATCTAAAAAGATGGGAAGCTTTAACATCATCAATTAAAATCAAAATAACTTGATTAACTTTCGCATTTCTACTCATAATATATCTCCCTTTAAAAAATTTTAAAATTATTATTAATAACTAATATTTTTTTAAAATTAACATGACTAAAAAACAAAGGTTTTTGGGATAGATGTGCTTATTGCACTTCCTACCTTTCGATTATTAATAAAAATTTAAGGGAGATACGGATTTCTTCTGATAGACTTCAATCCAAACCAGTTGTTTCCCCTAAAGAGGGGATCAACTGGGGGCAATCCTTCCTTTTCAACCCTATCAATTTGTTCTAACACGGCTTTCAGATTTTGCTTTTGAGGCGTAACCACGTATTCTACATCAGGTTTAGTTAAGAATTCTCCAAATTCTTGATTGAGTTCGATTGTTCCAACCATGGATAATTTTTTCATCTCATGGATATCAAGATGATATTGTTTTCCTCCAAAGAATCTGTTTTTAAGCTTACATATGCCTGCATGGTCACTTTTAATGAGTAACCATTCTAATTCCCGATCCTTAATGGATCCTGAGATAAGAAAGGCACCCTCGGCACGTAAGTCCTTGAATTTTATATCATTCCATGAAGGAGGTAATTCTTCACAGATACGAATTATTCCCCCCCAACTCTTCAAGATCATCTCATTCACGGCAGAAATAAAACAAAATCCTGCTTCTAGCGTCATTGGTTCGTAAACATAGGCGCTTATTCCGTAATTGTTTATATCTCCGTTGATATGGAATGAATTCTCTTTAATGAATCCAAAATAATCCCGCAACCACCGATAAGCCAACCAAACGTTATTCCCCCACGAACCCATCATTGAAAGCCATGGCAAGGTCCATCCCGAATATTCCCAATTTCCGATAGCTCTGAGATGCTTCAGCGAAGATTTTATTAAAAACTGATCCTTCCGATCACCTTCCATAGTGACAGTATGAAACGGATGTATTGAAAACAAATGTGTCATATGGCGATGAGGATAAGCGTATGGCATGTTTTCCGCTACCAAAAAACCCGAAAAACTAGATGGGAAAGAAGTCAGATTTTCTCGAATATGTTTCCATTTTTCGATAGATTCTCGTAATTCTTTCTCTTCCGATAATTCTAGGACCTCCACTGATTCCAAGAGTGCTTCTGTCAACCATGCAATAATTGCTAAATCACAATTTGTATTTTTAGCCCATGCTTCAATTCTATTCTCATGGTATTCAGGGGATGTGCTTAGGGGGAGTACATATTTGTTTTCTTCCTCGACTAAAAGGAATTCGTATAATTGCATGGCTTTGCGCATGAAAGGAAATGCTTTTTGACGAAGAAAACGTTCATTATTTGAATAAAGCCAGTATAACCAGAACATGTGGGCCACCCAGCCCGTATTGCCAGGCCAATGTTCAGTAGTATAATATCCATGCATGTTGCTTCCAGTTATTGAAATAGAGCAGGTCGTATGAATACCCTCACACCCAAAAAATTCTTTACAATGCTTTTCAAACTGAGGAATTAATTCTTCTAACCATCGATATAAGGGTTCTCCCATTTTTAAACGATTAGAACTAAAAATAGGCCAGTATGTTTCTTGGATATTCATATCAAAATGATAATCTCCACACCAAGGGGGCATTGTGCCATCCTTTGTCCAAATCCCCTGAAGAGGCACTGCATATTTCCCATATCGCATGTTACAAGCTAGTTTATAGAGTTCTAGATAATAAAGGTTCTCAACAATATTATCTGGAATAGATATCGCCGATTGGGTCCAATATTCATGCCAAAAATAAAAATGCGGTTCTAAATAAGTAGTAAGATCATCTGAATTATCATAATACTCTTGCCATAAACTCATGGCATGTTCTATAAGCTGTTCTTTTAAAGGAGGGTCTGCTTTTTTTTCTTTTAAATTATTAGCACTAACCATGATTACTATTAAACGACTTCCCTCACCTCGATATTCTAATTCATGGAGGATAAGTAATCCACCTTGGTTTTCGGGAATTTTTTGGTAAGCATATTCTAGTTTATGGTCCTTGGTGGGAGTAAAATAATATTTTTCCAATGGGGGATATCCCCAGGCTTTCAAAGTGTTTTTAGCTAAATGATCTAAATGGTCGTAAGATACCTCTACATTTGCCTGAACTAATTCATGTTCCTCATTGACAGCATTATTAAAATTAATTAGAAGAATGTTTTTTTCGGAATGGAGTAAACCTTCAATTAAGATTTGTTTATCCTCGCGTTGAAGTGTTCCTTTAAGTTGAGCATCATGTAGATCCAGTTCTAGATTGCAAGCATCCCATGGTGCATTGAAATTTATCTCCAATCGTGGAACAGGGAGGCGCGTAGGTTGCAGGTCATATTTGTTGCGTCTTTTTCTTTGATAGAACTCGTATTTATTTCGTAATCTTCGAGATTGTTTTGCGGCAATCATTTTTTTCATGTCTTCCCAATTATGCTCGGGACCATACTTCCCCTTCGGGTCCGTGCGAAGCTCCCAATAGTCCATTTTATCCAATGTTATTTTAAAGGGTGCTCCATCTCCCCATAAAATTGCACCCATTTCGCCATTCCCAAACCCAACCACTCCATCTTCCCATTTATGACTGAATTTTGTATAAACGGGGTTGTGGCATTTCAAATCATATAACATATTTAAAATTATGAAATAAAGGATAAATGTTCTTTGAGGTAATTAATAATTTTTGCGCAAGATAACTCATATCACTTAAATACTCTATAATTAACAAAAAAAATATAAAAGAAAATTAATTATGTAATTGGTGAGAGATCTCATTAATTACTTCTTTTTTTCAGAAGTTTTTAAACCTTTTTTGGAACTCTATTGTAAAATAATGAGAAAAACACTTCGAATTAAAGAAGCTAATCATTGGAAAAACGGCATTCTTCCACCCAAAGACAAGATCAAGAATATTACAGGGACATTTATATATCAAATACCTGTTGATTATATCGGGGTACCTTCTCTAGAGTGGAAAACACGAGAGTGGGTAAGTGAATTTCAGAGACTTAAAAATTTAGGTTTTGACACCGTTATTAATCACGCAGCGATATGTAAAATAACCCCCAGGGACTGGTATGTATTGTATGATATTCCCAAGGAATCACTTCAAGCTTTTAATGATGTACGAAAAAGGAGAAATACTGCTCCAATTATAAAACCTTGCTTGAATCACGTGGTTGAGGCAGCGGAAAAAACTGGAATGAACCTTCATCTTGGCCTTTTTGCTGTGATAGACGAGTGGTATACTAATAATACACCAGAATTCCTGAATTCAACGAGTAAACAAGAAATCATCACAGCTCAAGATTTGATTAACCTTTACGGCGATTACGAATGTTTAAAAGGATGGTATATTCCGCAGGAAATTTCATGGATATATCACGGACGCCTAAAGAGATTTGCAATTTCTAATTTCTTGCGACCAATCTGTAAGTTTTTAAAGGCTGAAACGCCCAATAAGCTTATCGGTATTTCTCCCATGACGCATTCCTTTCGATTATTAGAGGGAAAAATTTACAATTTTTGGATCGATGCTCTTAGAAATACTGGCATTGATGTACTCTATCCTCAAGATGTCGTGGGAGCACTTCTTGAAACTCCTGCTCGAATACGAAAAACTTGGGCGTTATGGAAGAAAATTGCAGATTTTTTAGGAATGGAACTTTGGGCAAATTGCGATACTTGGGAACGCAATACCTTTAAACCTTCTTCTGTTAATCTTCTTTATTCTGCACCGTATAGACGATTATTATGGCAATTAGAATCGGTGTCTCCATTCTCAGATAAAATCGTCACATGGGAAGCCATGTATTTTATTAATCCTGATGGAGCCATTGGTGGAAAAAAATTACATGATTACTATCGTGATTACTTTAATTTTTCAAAATAAAGAATGGTCTGAAAGATTAGTAAAAAAAATGAAAATAATCTCTTTTATTTTTAAGTACTAAAAGTTTAGAGGATATTTTCTATACTTCTCTATTGCTGCTCTCATGGCCATAACATTTTCCCAAGGAACATTTAAGATGTTATGGCTTGGCCCCACAAAATACCCGCCTCCATGACCTGCTGCTTTCATGCACTTTTTTACGTCTTCCTCAACATCCCTCGGAGTTCCAAACGCAAGCACTCCAGATGAATCTAATCCTCCTATAAAACACAACCGATCGCCCAATCTATCTTTTAATCCTGCAAGATCAACGCCCGCGGCAGCTTCTAGTGCTTGTATAGCATTCATTCCGGCATCCACGAGATCAGGAAGATAACTATCAATTTTTCCATCAGAATGCATGATATATAACATTCCATTTTTCTTGCATGTTTGGATTATCTTTTTATAAGAGGGAAGGAAAAACTCACGAAAAGCTTTTAAAGAGAAAAGAGTTCTTTCTTTAGAGCCAAGATCATCGCCCAAAATTACCACATCTACTCCTGCTTCTGCAACTCGCTTGACAAGTTCTATGGTTGCTTTAGTATATTCACCTACTACATCGTGGATGAATTTAGGGTCTTTACGCATGTAATACATGACTCGAGCCAAACCCATACCTAAATAGAGGGAACTTGCGGGCTCTATTAGCAGATCCATCATTGGATAGTAATATGGGGCTAGAGCATCTACATACGCTTCCCATGCTTGAGGAGAATAATTGATTCTATCGTTAATCAAATCTGAAGGACGTCCGTATTCATCCCAATAAGAGTATAAAATTTCTGGGGTTGTGAAATAGCCACCAACATACCATTCGTATAATAAACCCGTTTCAGCTTGTTTAATAGTTTGATATAATCTTCCATCCATTGTTCTAATATAACACCCCGGGTATTCAGGCGGTGCTTGTTTATGCCTAATTCTAAATTTATTCCCTCCAAAAGGATCTGAAGGATAAATATCAACACTCCAAAATCTTTGCTCTGTTATGAGATATTTAACCTTGGAAAATTTAGGCTTTACCCATGTAAAATATTCCTCTTTTTCTTTTGATTTTTGATACACTTGGAATGCAGTACTAGTGTGTTCAAAGCCCATATGATATGTGGGAGCCATATCGGGCTCACCATCTAATTCTAGAGTTCGAATAACCCTTTCTCTTTTTGATAATGTCATCATTTAAGAAAGAATTTTAAAATTATTTAATTTGCCCTTCTTAAAATTATCATTTCTTCACAAGAAAACTTGTCTCTTCAAAGATTTGAACTATTTTGGGCTCACCATCTAATTCTAGTGTTCGAATAATCCTTTCTCTTTTTGATAATATCATCATTTAAGAAAGAATTACCTGTTGGTTTTACATTCTTTTCTTTTAATACAATAGATATAAATTCAAATAGTGAAGTGAAAGTCAAATTTTAAATTAAGTTTAGCTTTATTATTAACAATTTAAAAAGGAAGCGGCTTCATAAATAATCTTTAGTATGCAATTGTTTTAAACTTTATTTAATTACATCCGTAGTTTTTTGAGCAGTTCTTCTGTCATCAAGTTCGTTGAACTCTTTTTTTTGAACAATATAGTAAAGCTATACAATTCAAAAAAGCTTTAAATATACTTAAATTAACTATTAAAGATCTATTTATTTTAACTGTTCAATAAAAAATAATTTAAAATTGTTTTTTTAATAAAATACTTGAATTTTAACAAAAAAGAGGTATAGATAATGTCATCAATAAGAAATGAAAAATTAAGAATTGAAGGAAATAAAAAATATTTTGGAAACGCTTGGATGGAGAAAAGAGATGACATTTACTTAATGCACTTAAATGGTTCTCCATATGATGTTGGCTATCAACATGGAATCTTGATGAGCGAGGAGATCAAAGATGGTGTCGTAAGAATGTACGCTTCTCCTTTCGCAGGCGGCGAAAAAAGTTATTCACCAAAATTATGGTTTCTTAAAAAATACATTAATAAAAAGGTCTTTCATCCACTTGAAAAAACTCAACCTAAAGACATTCTGGACCAGCTAAGGGGAATAGCGGACGGATCTGGGCTTTCATTTAAAACAGTGTTTATAGGAAATCACAACGCTGCCCTTTCCCAAGCAATGTTTCCAATTCAAGTAGAAAAGATTCTTAAAAAATTTAGCAAGATAGGGATAAATATTGGGGCATGTAGCAGTTTTGCTGCTTCTAAAAAGGCTACGTTAAATGGTAAAACAATCGTAGGAAGAAATACAGATTATGGCGGCATTACAAAATGGCCTAAATATCAAAATGTATGTTTCGTTGAACCAGAAATAGGATTTAATTATGTTCAAGTAGGAACGGCTGGGTTAGTACTATGGGCACCTGGCATGAATGAGAAGGGAATTGTAGTATGTGGTCACGCAATGTCATACGATGATATGACTCCACATGGCTGGAACGTCCCAGCCTTTACTGATGCCATTTTAAGAAATGCAGAAAGTATAGATGATGCCATTGACATCTTAAATGACAACCCTCGTGGAGTTTCATGTGGATTTGTCATAATCGATGGAAAAACTAAAGATGCAATCGCAGCGGAAGTAAGTACTGGAAAAGCTACAATAAGAAGGATGGAAAATGATAGTGTGGTCATGACAAACATAGCGATTTCAGAAGAGAAACGCAAGATTGATATTTTTAGTAAATATTATCCTAATGAAGGGTGTCCTGGTCGTTACCGTAGGTTATTGCAGTTGATTGATGAAAATTACGGCAAGATTGATGTTACGTTGGGCGCTGAATTCATGGGAGATCATATAAGATTCACCACTGGTACTGAACGAACTTCATATGGAATTATTGCTACTGCTTATACTGTCAACAGCATTGTATTTTCACCAGAAGATTTGAAACTGTGGGTTGCTGTTGGTCCAGCACCAATTTGTAATAATCCTTACATCGGGTTGGATCTCAAGGAGGAGCTTAAGGGAATTAAATCCAAAGTTATACCCGCAATTTTGCAAGGATATCGTTTTCAGAATCCTAAGAAGCGATTAGGAATGCAAAAATATAATCAAGCATATTGCATCTTTGAAGAAAATCCAACATATAGAGATAAGATGATACAACTAATTCGAGAGGCACTTACATTAGATCCTGAAGAAATAATTTATTATCAGATGTTGGCAAAGTTTTTGCTTCATGAAGGAAAATACGATGAGGCCATAAAAGCTGCAAATCAAGTCTTTAATTTAAAACAATCAAAACATGAAGAAGCTCATAGCAACCTTCTATTAGGAATATTGTATGACCTTAAGGGAGAAAGAGAAGAGGCTATTTCGTACTATCATAAAATCGAAGACTTAATGAAACAAGAACCGGAAGACCCTTTGCTTCAATTAAATAAGGTTACTCATGCTTTTGCTAGAAAATATATCAAGATTCCCTTTACCAACAAGCAACTCAACGAAATCCCCGTATCAATTAATTTTTCTCAAGGAACTGGCATTGAATAATACAATACTGGAAGAATTATATCGGAAATTAATTAGGTCAATATTCATTTATTTTACATTGAAGTGAGCTTCAATCAAGTCCTCAGCGGCTGAAGAAGATCACCTCAATTAATATTAACATTATAATTGTATTAAGAGAATAGCATCACACACTTTTATTCTTTTTTATCAAGAAATAATTTTTTTCCTGCATAATTTTTACGCTCGAACTTGCTCCAATACGATCAGCACCTGCTTTGATCATCTTTAGAGCTTTTTCATAGGTTCGAATTCCTCCAGAAGCCTTCACCCCTATGGACTCTCCTACTGTTTGGCGCATCAATGCAACATGGTCGGTGGTTGCGCCTGCAGAATTGAAGCCAGTTGATGTTTTTACGAAATGAGCTCCTGCTTTTTTAGAAATTTTACAGGCGTTAACTATTTCTTCATTAGTTAACAAGCATGTTTCCAAAATGACTTTAACAAATGTTCTTTCCTTGGCGATATTAACCACTGCAGCGACATCTTGTTCAACATATTCTAGATCTCCTGACTTTAAAGCATTAATATTGAGAACCATATCTAATTCAGAGGCTCCGTTTTCAATCGCGTTTTTAGCTTCAAACACTTTACATTCAGTGATGTTTGCTCCTAAAGGAAACCCGATCACCACGCAGGTTTTCACGGAGCTTCCTTTGAGAGCATTCGCAACAAGAGCGGTGTAACATGAATTCACGCACACTGAAGCGAAATCGTTTTGAAGCGCTTCTTACTATGCATTACTCTCATTCCGCTTACTTTTTTCCTGACCTTGATCGATTTAGCAATCTTTATGTTTATAACAGGTCTTGCTATGGGATGCATTTGGACAATGGGAGTTCCAATAATACAAACAAATGTTCAAGATGATTATGTCGTACGTACTGGTACAAACCAGAAAGGCATTCTTATTGGAGTATGGACGATCATTGGACTTTTTACAGCATGGATTGACGAGGCCTTAATGACGGGTGTATTTAATCTCACGGGATTTATAGGGGGATATGCCACGTATGAAGAATTAGCGGCTGTTGTTCCTTCCATGGAACCAATAATATGGGGGATTCGTTTCCTCGTGGGGGTCATCCCCATGATAGTTCTATTAATCGGAACCTTGGCATTTTGGGCGCTTTATCCACTAACTCAAGAAAAATTGCTAGAAAATAAAGCTAAGCTGAAGGAACTAGGATTTTAATTATTTAAATATTTTACATTATTTTTTTTATAATTCTTGAATTTTAACAACACAAAAAGATATTCAATTAAATAAGGTTTCCTACTAATCTTTAATATATCTTATCCTTTAGTATCACATTATTACCAAATAATAAAAAAGAGAATTAATTCACTTACCAATGAGAGACCTCATTAATTTCTTCTTTTTTTCATTACTTTATAAATTCAAAATTTTAGACTGTTGATACGAATCATTAGCGTTTAAAAGCTCGAAAATTTTTTTAATGAATTAATAAATATAAAACATATGGACTGGCAATCTATATTATCACGTTATGAGCATGAATTATTACAATTAATCATTCCTTTTTGGGAGAAAAATGCCATTGATGAGAAATATGGCGGTTATTTTACCTTTTTAGATAGAGATGGAACTGTTTATGATACAAGTAAATTCATGTGGATGCAATGGCGCATCGTGTACATGTTTGCTACACTATACATTAGTAAATACAAAAAAGAGAAATGGCTGGATTTAGCGGTAAAGGGATATGAGTTTTTAACAAAAAATGGGAGGGATCAAGCTAGTAATTATTATTTTGCGTTAAATCAAAAAGGAGAACCCATCATTGCCCCTTATAATATATATTCAGAAGCATTTGCCATAATGGGATCTGCTGCATTATATAAGGCAACTAATGAAGAGAAGTACAAAATCCATGCGTTTCAAGCTCTAAATAATTATGTTAAACGACTTGATGATCCAAAAGGAAAATGGGAAAAATCAATGCCAGCTCGAAAAACTTACATGAGTTTCGGGAATTACATGATACTAGCAAATTTGGGGCTTATCGTTAAAGATTATCTTGGAAGTAATGATCATGAAAAAGAAGTTAGCAAGGCTATTGATTTGATTTTAAATCATTTTTGGAATGAAGAATATAAGGTTATATTTGAAAATATTAATCAAGATTACACTCTTGATTTAAATTCCTGTGAAGGAAGACATGTTATTCCTGGTCATGGTTTAGAAGCATGCTGGTTTATTCTTCAACATGCTGAATTAAATAAAAAGGAAGACATATTTCAAAAAGTAGCTTACATCATCAAGAGTCAACTCGAATTGGGATGGGATAACAAATTTGGTGGTATTTTCTATTTTATGGACGTATTAGGAAAACCTCATTTAGAATTACAATGGAACATGAAACTTTGGTGGGTTCATTGCGAAGCTTTAATTGCTACCTTACATGCTTATCGATTGACAAAAGACCCCACACTTCTCGAATGGTTTAAAAAAATTGATGAATGGACGTGGACCCATTTTCCAGACCCCGAACATGGAGAATGGTATGGATATTTAAATAGAAGAGGAGAACCAACGCACTTGTTAAAAGGAGGGAAATGGAAAACGTTTTTTCATCTTCCAAGATTCCTTTTAATCTGCATTGAACAATTGAATAGGCTCATAGGTAATCACCCCCCTATATAATAATGCATTATTAAACTGCGATATAATACAAAAATCTTTATTATCTTAAGCTTCTTAAGAAGAGTATAATCATAAGTAGTCAAAAATACAGATTTTAAGATAATTACTGATGCTGAAATGAAGGATATTTTTAGCTATTAAATTCTTTTTTGGTAATTTCTAAGGCCTTATCTAATATATTATCTCGTCCTTTCTTGAAACTCTCTAAATCCATTTTTATCTTGATATGAGGTTGGAATTTCACTGCTTCATATACTATTTAAACAAATATTACTTTCTTATGAGAATAGCTTACAAAGAAAACGACCAGACCAATACAAAATTCGTGATATGAGTGTTAAATAGATAAATTTTTTATTTTACTTTTTCTTAATTTCATTACTATGACTGAAATGCTACTTCCAATAATAATAACGAAAAAAGACTGCTCTCGTTGTCATGACCTGAAGGAATGGTTAAAGAAACATGAAGTAAAGTATGTGGAAAAAGACATTGAAGACGAACATTTTGTCCATCAACTACTTGAGGATTCAAACTTTGTTGGAAATTTCTGCGACGCGGATGGGTGCGTGGTGAATACTCCCGTTGTAATGCATAAAGGGAAATATTGGTTTAAAGAGTTATGGGGAATTTCTGGTTTGAGAGAAAAAGAAGCAAAAAAATTATTTGACGTTAAAGAGTAGTCCTTTTAAAAAGCTTTTTAAAATTTGATGCTATAAATTATTTGTTCAAAAGAATTCGATAAGTTATTTATTTTAAAGTGGTTTTTTCTTTTTCTTCATGAAGCTTTAGAATTTTTTTTTTCATTTCTACCAGAGCAGCACCCTTCAACGGATTAATATATTGGGTCAGTAAAATGACAAATGAAAAAACGATTGGAACAACAGCTATCAATAACTTTATGCCAAAAATTGCCGTCTCGGGTTGACCTAAGTAAGAATCTACGCCTTCTTGAAAATTAAACACCATTAAAACACTCGCTCCAATAATTCCCACAAATTGCCCCATAGGTATGGTTATGAGTGCTCTTGTAGCAGAATATCGTGCTTCTTTTCTTTCACCCGTCTTTGATTCATCCAAGTCAATAACATTAGAAAATAACACGAAATCATAGAGAATATACGAAAATAATATTCCAGAAAAATAAATTATTATTAGATATAGTATTGGAACGTTGAAAATCAAATCAATAATAAACAGCGTTGAAATTGCCATGAGGCATATAACCGTAATTTTTACTATTATTTTCTCTATTTCTATTTTTTTCGCCAAGTAATGAAGAGCTAAGTATGCAGGATATGTACCCAAATAAAAAATCCCATTTATAATCAATTCAAATCCTTCTTGCTTTATAACATATCCCATGATGCTTGAATATTGAGTCATGCTTCCGTGGATAAACCATACAGAAAAAGTAAAAATCATATTGACGAGAAATGCTTTATTCTTAAAAATTCCTTTCAAATCTTTTAAGATACTTGATGTACTATCAGTGGTACTATCATCAAAATCTTGATGCAGGCTTACACGTTCTTTAATTATATAAGAACTAACAAAGTACAATGTCGAAGCCATTATTCCTAAAATAATGACAAAAATTCTAAAAACTTCCAACCCTTGATTGAACAAAATAGGAACGAGAACAATACCCAATCCTCCAATTGCACCGAAAATATTTTGATAAATAGAAATACTCGTGCGCTCTTGTTGGCTTTCCGTCAATTCCAGCACTAATGCACTAAAGGAAATCTATATAATGGTCATTACGGTATCGTAAGCGAGTAATGCAATTACTAATTGCGCAAATATTATTTCTTGACCCACAGTAACGTCACCTGGTGCGCTTCCTGGTAATGGAAACCAAAAAAAGATAAATGTGATCGCAACGAATGCTGCTCCGTAGCGAATGTAAGGGATTCGCCTCCCGAGTCGATGCTTGGTGCGATCTGCGAGCATTCCAAAGAAAAAGTCGTTCAAGGTATTCCAAAATAAAAAAATAAAATTTGCAAGTATGTAATATTCTAATGCTAACCCGAGAATGTTAACATAGTACCTAAATATATAGATGGCCAGGACGGTCCCTAACATTGTTCCTGCCGCATTTACACCTCCCAAGGACAATTTTTCTTTCACGGGGACTTTACGCCCCTCTATTAATATATCTATCACGCTTGAAGGATCTTTTTTCTCTGCTCCTACCATGGTATTTATTTCTTCTTTTCATTATTTATAGTTATTTTTATTTATTATCTCATCTCTTATCACGATCACAAGAGAAATGATGACAAAACCCCCCAATAAAGATCAAAAATGTATTTAATTCCAAAATGTTATTTTTAATATCATCTAAAATCAAAATATATCTAATGGAATTAATTTAAAATTTCTGATTAAATGTCAAGCTAAATGTCAAGCTAAATGTTAAGAACGAAATATTGGATTGCATGTGGATTCTTGTCTTTTGGTGCATTTTTACTTAATTTTATTAATTCTATTCAAACATGGTAAGAAAGATTACTAATGTCAGATAAAAAAAGCTCGAAATGGGCGGCCATCATATTAATTGGCTGTTTATCGATGTTCATCGCAGAGGTTTTTGCTGGTTCTTCGCAAATTTGGATATTAGACCTCTGGTCGCTATTAGTAACATTTCCACTCTATCTTTCACATGTTCTACTATTCCTTAATTTAGCGATGAGGACTAAGAGGACTTCGATCCCTCAATTATATCTATGGGGTGTTTTATTTGGATTATATGAATCCTGGATAACTAAAGTCCTTTGGTCCGGTTATCCTGGCTCAGAAGGACCAATATTGGGTTTGCTCGGAGGAATTGCTTTTGTCGAATTCATAGTTTTAGTGTTTTTTTGGCATCCATTGCTTGCATTTGTAATTCCGGTAATGGTTTTTGAATCCCTAGCTTACTCAAAAGAAATTGATAATTCGATTGATGATATAATCTTTCCGAGTCACGTGAAATATTTAAACAAGCGTTCGATCGTTATTAAAACGCTAGTGATTTTGGTTGTAATGGCTCCTGCGTTCCTCTCTGTTAATTCAGGATTTAATATAATTACCGCTATTTTAGCGGGTCTTACCTCCGTCATGTTGATTTACATCTTTTCTAAATTAGCAGGTAATTTCTCAGTAAATCAATTGATGCTCGGAAAAATTGGACTTGGAATCGTTATTATCTATCTTATATTATTGTATTCTATTACATGGTTTATTATTGCCCCGGAAAAAATACCAACATCTATCGTGCCTTTTCTTCTCATAATCGGTTTTTATCTTGGAACGGGAGTTTTACTCTATATCAGTAAACCAGTTGAAGAATCTCAATTTGATGAATCGTTTGACCAAAAAAGCTTGATAACATCTAAAGACATTTTTAGACTGTTTTTAATTTTCGTGATCTTGCTAATTCCTTATTGATTAATCCCAATTTTAAGCACAGTCTTGTTTTTAATATTTACATTTGGAATCTTGATAATTGGACCAGTTATATTCGTCTTTTTTCTTGTAAAAGCACTTAAAGGAAAAAAGGATTAATTTTAGTAAGAATAAAGGAATTTTAAAATAATTTAATATAAGAAAATTAAATTTCTAAGATAATTGGCACAATAATTTCTACAATCAGTTTAACTAGTGATTCAGGAGTGAATTATTCGGAAGAAATTGGATTTTGTGAGCAGTGCAAGAGAAGATTTCCGAAAATAAAATTCAAAAAAATCTACAGCAAAGGGTGGTGCAAATCATCGATTGAGGCTTGTCCAGATTGTTATAGTAATGACAAGTATGTGTGTTGGGAATGTGATAAAAGAGCCTATAGATTGATGGAAACATACTCAAAAATTATCAATTAGATTATTTATTATTTTCTATAGGAAATTTAGGTGCTTCATTGGAGATGTTCTGGTTATAAAGTAAATCCATCTGAGATGCAAGATTTTATCATTGTTATTTACAATGACCGCTCAAGAAAGCACCTTCTCTTTAGGGAGGTGATGAATTGAGCACGAAGAGAATTCACTAAATTGTCGCACTATCTTGTTTTAAAAACGTTTAAAATATATTTTAAATAATTCATTCTCTTTGGTCGGATAACCAACGACTTCAAAAAAAAGGGAAATGAATTCTACCGATGGAATAGCGGGAAGTTAAGCCTTTGGAGAAAGTATAAGACTCGGCACGATTCCCGAATCTTGTCGAGCTGTTTTCGGTGAATTAGGAATCCACTTGCTTTATTTAGCTAGTGGTAGTTCAAAATGAACTTACTGGTGAAAAGCTACATGATTTATATAAAAATGAGACTGGCAGAAAAATGCCAATTCCATCTATGTTACCAACATCAAAATTCCTTGCATTATTCTTCTAATTGGCTGTCCCTCTCAATTTTTATTAGCTTTAATTCATACGGAATTATTAGAAAGGGAATGTACATGCTTGCAAACTCGATAAAATTATTGTAATTTAGTGCTGCAAACTCAATTAAAGGTGATGCTTGATGTAAATTATCAGGAACATTACCTATCTCAACCCATCGAGTATTTGCGATATATTCTCCAATAGTAAAAACTACTGTTATTGCAAGCATTACCATGAACATGTAAATTGCTCTCTTTCTTTGTTCCTTGTTAGCTCTTTTCCATAACCAAAGTATATTAATAATTAATATTCCAGTTAGAAAGATAATTCCAAAAGGAGTAAACATCACCCGTCTTGAAGCTACCTCCCCTCCTATGTCTTTTGTTGGTTTAGCTTGCAATAATCTTTGTATCAGAAAGAGAGTCAAACATGTAATACTAATTATGATATATCGTTTTCTAGTTTCCTTCTCAATAATTCTATCGGCAAAAAACACGCCTAATACCGCTGGAATTGATCCCTCATAAGTCCCTCTTAATAATGATTCTGCAAGAGTAGGAATTTCAAGACCAAAAAGATAAGCTTGAATAATATCCCGAGTACCACTTAATTGAAGGCGAAATTCAATTATCGTCCAAATTATCGTCCCTACTATAAAAACCCAAAAGTAATCAAGTCTTTTATTTTTACGCCAATCATATAAACACAAAAAAATGGTAACAACTGTAAAAATAAATTTGGTTTCATAATTAGTGCCCATCTGACCGTTTCTGATCATATACAAATTTTCAAATATCATCTTTTATAAACCACGGAATTAAAACTCTTTTTTATTTCGTTCTGAAATTGATATTCTAATCTTAAACATATCTTCTCTTTTAAAAATCTTCTCTTTTAAAAACCGTTTTTCCTCTTATTATTGTTTCCATTACCTGAATTTTTTTAATTTTTTCTTTATCAACCTTTGCAACTTCAATTGGGTTCTTATCTAAAATTACTAAATCCGCAAGCTTCCCTTCTTCGATACTTCCTTTCCTCTTTTCAGTCATTAACAGTGTTCCTTTCTTGTTTTCTATAAAATATTAAAAAAAGTTTGAAAGTAATATAAAAAAAAAAAAATCTAAATAAATACTCCCCAAACTTCTATTGAGCTATATAATTTCCAACATTTTCAATTCTATTTAAATTCAGCCAATCTTTTTACAATTTTTCTGATTGCTTTTAATCCTTCTTCGTCTTTTTCAATGCCTTCTTTTCCTAAATCTTGAGTCCATAAACTGGCGCCTAAATTAGCTCCAAACGCTCCACCTGAAACAGAAATAATGTGATTTTGTTGATAAAAATCTAAGATGCTTCTTATCGCGATTTCTTGACCTCCACTTCTATCGCCTCCTACGGCAATTGCAGCCCCAATCTTGTTTTTAAAAACATCATGATTCTTAGCAACTAAGGCTCGATAACGATCCAAGACCGTTTTTAATTGCGCAGATAAATTGCCTTGAAATATAGGCGTTCCTAAAATGAAGAATTTAGCTCGTTCTAATTTCGGGTATAGGTCTTGAATATCATCTTTTTGGATGCATCCTCTTTTTTCCCTCACGCAGTAATCACAATGAATGCAATATTTAAGGTTCTTACCCCTAACCGTCCAAAATTCTGTTTCAATACCAAATTTTTCGTGAGCGTAATTTAATGCGTATTGAACGGCAAATTCAGTTCCTTGTTTTCTAGGACTACCACATATACCTAATAGTAAACTTGAATCTTCCATGATAATTAAACAAGGTTTTGTTGTATTTTTAAATTATTTATAAAAAAGTTTTAAGTTTCAAAACATTACATAAATAGCAATGGATTCAAATAAATCGTCTCTGGCAAGAGTTAAGATCAAATTTCCGGAAAAACTCTGGATCTCGGAAATATTTAGTAAATTCCACGATGTTAGAATGGAAATCTTAAATTTTCTACCTTACGATTTAGAGAAATCTATAGGGAACGCAATGATTGAAATACTGCACTACGATATAGAATCAATAATTGAAGAAGTTAAGAACCATGAATCCGTTTTCGAATTTAATATTTTAGAGCAAGAGGACAATCGAGTTAAGTTCAACGTGAAAACTCACGATCCGTATTTGCTTTATGGAGTCATTAAATGCGGAGTTTTGGTTGATTTTCCTGTTAATGTACGAGACGGCTACGCCTATTGGAGGTTAGTCTCGTCAAGAAAACGAATAGATAAATTGCTCACTCTTTTTGAAGAGAAAAACATTGAATTTACGCTCCTAAGGATTGGAAATTCACCGTATGCTCTTGATGACGACAAAAATAAGTTAAGTCTGGATGAATCGATAGTGTTAGAGAGAGCTATAGAACTCGGATTTTTTGAAATTCCGAGAAAAATCTCGTTGGAAAAGTTAGCTAAAACGTTTGGAAAGTCAAAATCTTCTTTATCTGTAATGCTAAGAAAAATAATTAGAAAAAAAATAGTGATTTAAACTTTTAGAGCCATTCTTCTTTTATAATATCTCCTTGCATGCTAACGATAACATGCTTTATAGGAACTTTTCTTTTTGCTCTTTTTGCTGCTTCTTGAGCTAGTGCTAATAAACCACTGCAACAAGGAACTTGTATGATTAACACTGTGAGAGTGTTTATTTTGGCGTCGTCTATCCAGGATTTAATTTTTTCAATATAATTCTCTTTACCTTGGTCAAGCATGGGGCAAGCAATAGCGATAGATTTACCCTTGAGAAATTTTCTATGAAAATCGCCAAAAGAGTATCCAACACAATCTGCTGCGAGCAAAACGTCTGCCCCTTGATAATATGGCGCTGTCGGATTTATTAAATGCAGTTGAACGGGCCACTGTCTTAATTCTGAATGAATTTTTTCAGTAACATCAGTTTGTTCTTTCACATCGTCAAACACCTTTGTTTGGGCAGAAGGACAACCGCATGGCTGGATATGAAACTGCTCTTGAGTTTCTTGAGTTTCAAGGGTTTCGTGGGAACCTTCTTTTAGCTCTTTCAAGGATTCTAAATGCTTTTCCACTTCTTCCTCGTCAAAATCTAGTGCTTCTCTTTCTATAATTTTGAGAGCACCCTCAGGGCATTCACCAATACAAGCACCTAAACCGTCGCAAAAAACATCGTTAACAACTTTCGCCTTACCATCGATAATTTCGAGAGCGCTTTCAGCGCACGAAACAACGCAATTTCCGCATCCTGTACATAAATCTTCATCAATTTCAATAATTTTTCTTGTCACTTTTTCTTGCATTTTTGCTTCTGTCATGAAACGTGAACCTCTTTTCTTTTTAATTAAATAAAGTTGAGATGACCATATAACTTTAATTTCGAACATGTTCTTTTTAGCTTTTTATTATTAATTCGAGAATTATATGGTGAAAGTGATTCAAAACTAGAAATTGGAAAAACTGAACACGAAGATAATAAAGAAACTTAAATAAATAATGTTATAGATAATGCTTTTCATGATTGAAAAAAAAAAAGTAAAAATTGTTATATCTTATTATTTTGCTAAACCTAAATATTTCAGAGCTTTATTCTTAATTCTCTCCATCGTGGGGGTATCTGTAGTTCCTTCCAGGTAATTAATTGTAAAAGTTAGCTTTCCAGCGACCGTTACCACGGGAATGACGAGCTCGAGGTATGGAGCGCCTGAGGTAACAAAGATAAAACGATCCAATTCCAATGAGCCATATTTAGTAGGATAATCAAATCGACCAAGATTTGTAATTGATAGACCCGGCATTTTTGGAATTTGGCTTTTTGCCCGTTTATTCACGATATTTTTTTCATCAGTGCTAAATGCGTGAATTTTTTCATATCTACTGAAATTCGAAGGTACGAGTTTGCCCATGAAACTGAATGATCGAGCATCTACGAGAGACTGATCAATGAGGCCTGTAAGAACAGCAAATTTAAACACTTTATTAATATCGAGTTTCTCTATTGCCTTTTCATTGAAAATCTTTGTATTCTCCCAAAAATCTTTTTTTGGATTATAGGATAATTTAAATTGAAATCCAGAGACATAGAGTCCAAAATGTTCGCCTACGGGTTTTTTGTATCGCTCACGCGTGTTTACAGGAACCATGATGTTTCGTCTCCCTCCTTTAAAAGGACCCCGGATAGCGTAACGTGCTGCAAGAAACGCTATATTCAGAGCAGAATTCACGGTTACTCCGTGTTTTTTGCATTTTTCCGCGAGATCTGATGTTTCTTTTTCATTCAATTCCACCGAGATGACCTTAAAATCATACTTGTCCCAATATGTTCTAAAGATATTATCTTCATCTTCCTCGTCAAAAATTACTTTCTGCTTTTGCCAGGTTTTGTTCATTTTATTAATTAGAAACATTATAAGTTTTCCAATTGTAATATCTATTGGAAAATTTTCTGGATCTGCTAAAGGAGGCTCTGACATTTCTTGTACCTTACGATCAGGATTTCCAACGTATAATAAGAGATCTCGAGCTAAAATGGCTAAAGATGTTCCATCACATATTAAATGATGACAAATGATGATAATTTCAGAAATTTCGGGTGATTGCAATAATACAAAGCGAGCTAATGGCCCTTTTTCCACTTGAAAACGGATTTTATAATCATTCAAAAGCTCTCGATACCAATCGTTTTCAGAAGCACGTTGCACTACCTTTAATGGATTTTCATCAACTTTTTCTGTTGTATACCAAGCATCTTGATTTTCATCAAAATAAATTCGGACACCGACCAATGGGTGTTGTTGTCTTACTTTATGTAATGCTTTTCTTAAGTCTTCTTCTGAGATAAAACCTTTTACTCTAGCAACTATAGAAATAGTATTTGTAGAGGACCTAAAGAATCTCCTCTCAAAAGAGACTAATTTTCTTTCATATTTTTTATATTGAACTTTTTGATATTGTGTAATTTTTAAACCACCTTTTTGAGTTTTCATTTTTCACTTTTCATGAAAAAGAAATAACCTCATATAATTAGAAACAATTTACATATTTAAATGTTCTTCATTTTTCATGAAAGATAAAAAATAAATATAACTAAAACAATATTATTATTAGAGAATGAAAATTGAAGATCACATTTTTGAAGGTAGAATAAAAGAATTTGAACAGATATTCATGGAGTACATAATGGAAACTGGAATTGCTAAGGGTACTTCGCCAAAAATGCAAGTAATAATGGGTTATCTATCAATACATGGAAGATTGACCCAAAAACAGCTAAGAGAATTGACGGATCTTTCAGCAGGCACGATATCTAAAAATCTCAAGAAAATTATACAGTTTGGTGGTCTTATTAGAAAAGAACGAATCGAAGGAAAGAACGAATATAACTACATAATGACTACGATGTCGGAACTTGCTGGGAGAATATCAGATATTTATTCTAATGAATTTGTAGATCTTATTACTTTCTTACGGGAAAAACTTGAGGAATTACAATACCATGAAGGAAAATATGGTCAAGAACTGCTTTCAGAAAGAATTCATGATTTGATTGTAACCATCCAGACATTAAATAATATCTCTTCAGAAATAATGAAAATGTTAATGCCTAAAAAATAAGTAAAATTTATTGACATGATTGAATTAGAGCTTTTTGACAGGGAAATTAAGAAGATTGAAGATGAAATAATAGAACATCTCATGAACTCATCATTAGCTACGAGTCGAGGCGAGTTTACATCCAAGATATTATTTTACTTCTTGACAAGAAGAGATTTAACTCAGAGAGTGCTAAAAGATCTTACAAGAATCTCAGGGGGTAAAATCTCCCAAGTAGTTAATGATTTAGTTAAGATGGGACTGGTTGATATAACCAAAAGACCAAACAAGGGAGAAATAACATATTCTATGGTGTCCATTCAATCAGAGAATTTTAGGAGGGGTAATAACTTGATTAAAACATCTTTAAGTTGGGAAGATAAACTAAAGGCAATTAAAAAAGAATTGAAGCGAGATAAAGATGAGCTTCAAGGTTTAGTTGGTTATGATAAAATAACAACAATTGTCAACCAAGAGTTAGCCTTGATAGGGCGTCGTAAACTATTTTTGGACATTTGGGAAAAACTCCGGCAAAAGCATGAAGCGAGCTAATTCTATTTAATATTCTTACTAAAAAATACTAGTTTGAGTTAAATTAAAATATGTAATTTGTCTTTATAATCCTAGTGGTTAAAATGGGATGGAAAGAGCAGATTTCATCGGATCCAAAAATCTGTCATGGAAAAGCATGCATTAAAGGTACGAGAGTATTAGTTTCAGTTATTCTGGATTGTTTAGCTGAAGGAATGACGGATGATGAGATATTAGAGAATTATCCTTCATTAAAAAAGGAACACATCAAGGTTGCTCTTCAATATGGGGCAATGTTAGCTCGCGAAGAAATATTACCTTTAACTGAAACTCGGAGTCAAAAAAGTGAAATTTAAATTTGATGCTTTTAACTTTATAAAAAAAAAATCTTTTTATAAATTTGAAATTAAATTAATCACTTTGCTTATTTCTTTTTCATTATCATGTAGATAAGCCCAATCGTACTAATTGCGATAATTCCTAAGAAAATTGGAGGATCATATCCTGGAATTGCGTTATATTGGCCAATTTCAAAAATTATTTTTCCGCCATAGATCCATTCATATGAATCCAAAAGCCCCGTACTTGTATCAAAAGTTATTTTTATATCATATTTTTGAGACATAAAATGCTTAGGATTCGTTGTAACTGTATTATCTTCAACAATATAATGATCTGGATTTTGCCCAAAAGCTCCTTGTAAGTAGTACCCTACAGGAGTAGGACAAATACGATAGATTTCAAAGAAATAATTTATATCAGTAGGATCTTTATAGAGTTTGAAATTATCATTAGCAGCGTCGGGAAGTTCATCAAAATCTGTAACGGTCCAATCCCAATACCTATATCTTACTCTCCAATAAGTCGTCTCCCCTTCAATATCATTGATAATGTACTTCTCCTTAGCACCCTTAATACTTTCTCCTCCTACTTTTCTTATTTCAGACACCCAATTTGTTCCCAATACGGATTCTAAATCCTCTTCATTAACTATTTTAACTTCATAGATAAATTCACTCACATTTCCATCTTCAATGCCTAAAGAATACACAACACCGCGAGTGTTAATCATTGTGCCAATGGCAAATAAACTTAATAGCATGAAAGCAAATAAAAAATTTCTTGGTTTTATGATGCTTCACCTCTTTTGTTACTTTTTAGAATAGATTTTTAGTAAATTTTCACCTAAATTTTTTTTTTTGTAAAATATAATATATTTACTTACTAATTACTTAAGCTTTGCACTATAAAATATTTTGAATTAACAAGGCATAACATTTATAATCGGATTAATCTTTTATTTAAATCATGACAGGAGATCCTAAAAAGTTTTCCGTGCCGGTATTAATATTATTTCTAATTTATGCTGATGCAGTTTTTGGATTTTTATTATTTTTCTTCTCGGGTTGGAACTTTCTCTGGTGGGAAGCGTGGGTTTTTTTAATAATTTTAACATTTTTAATGGGCTTTATGTTGTTTTGGCTGAATAAACACAACCCACAAATTCTTAGAAGCCGGACTTCGGTGAAGGGGATGATAAAAAAAGACATTATCCTCATGAGCTTGTTGATACCCTCTTTTTTCGCATTTTTTATTGTGGTTTGTCTAGATGGAGGGCGTTATCACTGGTCAACGGTTCCACTATGGGGTAAGATAATTGGCTTTATCGGTTTTGCTATTGGCTTTATCATTACAGTTTTAATCATGAAGGAAAATCCTTACGCTTCGAAAGTACTAAGGATTGATAAAGAGGGAGGACATAAAGTCATCACAACTGGACCTTACGCCGTTGTACGCCATCCAATGTATTCTGGATTTATATTGTGGTTTTTTTCAATGTCGATAGCATTAGGCTCTCTTTATGGTCTTATTCCAGTGGTATTCCTGACAATCATATTAATGATTCGAATTCTGATAGAGGAAAAATTATTACACGAAAAGCTTGAAGGATACACGGAATACACCAAGAAAGTAAAAAAAAGACTTATTCCATGGATTTGGTAAGTGTTATTAATTATTAAAATTTCTTGATTTTTTTCTTTCTTTTTTTCTTTCTTTTTTTTAAAGTCTTTTTTAAAGTCTTCATCAATGTCTTTTAATTGGCGAAATGTCTCAAAAAATTTATAAAAAAATCTAAATTTTAGATTTTTTTCCAGCTGTTAGACCAAAAATATTGATTCTATAATGAAAATCTTAAAATAACATGAAAGGTGTATTAAAAATATGAAGGTCGTAATTATCGGAAATGGCGTTGCCGGAACGTTTACAGCGCAAAACGTCAGAAATCTTGACAATGACGTGGAAATAGAAATCATATCTCAAGAAAATTATCCTTATTACACCAGAGTCAAACTTCCCGAATTTATATCAAGGCAAGTCACAGTCGAAGATTTAATAGTATTCAATAAAGATTGGTATGAAAGCAAAAACATTAAAGTTAATTTAAACAAAAAAGTAAAAAGAATTCATACAAGACATAAGCACGTGTTAATAGAGAACCAAAAGGACCCCGTTTCTTACGATAAATTAGTACTTGCAACGGGAAGCGTGCCTAACATTCCCCCAATTAAAAGCGCAGTAGAAATGCTAAAAAATGGTGTTTTTACTTTGCGTAATATTGATGACGCTTTAAAGATTCAAAGGTATTTAGAGAAAAAAGGTGTCAAAAAAGCAGTAATTATTGGAGGGGGTTTATTAGGTTTAGAATTAGCTAAACAAATTAAAAATTGCGGTTTAGATACAACCGTGGTTGAATTTTTTCCTAGGTTATTACCGCGGCAATTAGATGCTGAATGTGGGGATCTCCTTAAAAACGAAATTGAAAACATGGGGATCAAGGTGGTTCTAAATGCTGCTACTGAAGAGATCTTAGGGAATGGACTAGTAAAGGGAATACGACTAAAAGACGGGGAAGAATTTAATGCAGACGTTGTTCTCATACAAGCAGGAATAAGACCAACTATAGGTTTAGCTAAAGAGGCTAATTTAAATACGAATAGAGGGATTGTTGTTAACGAAATTCTGGAATCAAGCGTAAAGGACATATATGCTGTTGGAGATTGTGTGGAATATAAAAGTCAAACATGGGGGATCATTCCTGCCGCCATCGAACAATCCAAAATAGTAGCATCTACTGTACTTGGTAAAAAAGATATTCAATATAAAGGAACAATTCCAAAAAACACGCTTAAAATCATGGGGATCGATTTAACGTCAGTAGGAGTCTTCGATCCCTCAAGCGAAGAGGGCGCTGGATGGGAGATCCTGAAGAAGGCGGATAAAGAAAATTGTTGCTATCAAAAAATTGTTTTAAAAGACAATAAATTGAAAGGGGCAATTCTTTTTGGCGATACAAAAGCCATAGCGTTTGTAAACAAAAATATTGGAGAAGAGGTTGGTATAAACGAGGTAAAAAATTTACTCGAACTATATTCATGGATATGCGATAATTGTGGAGCTGATTACGATGAAGCTAAAATGGAAATTTTATTTGAAAAATTACCTGATGATTGGAAATGCCCTAATTGTAAAGGTCCAAAAGACAAATTTAAAAAAAATAAGCAATAAAAATCAATTTAGATTCCTTGAAGAGAGGGGAAGACGATGCCTATTTATCGCTGCAAGAAGTGTAATTATCTCTACATCGACGATAAGAGAGAAGTTCCATTTGAAAAATTAGATGAGGATAAATATAAATGCCCGAGGTGCCGCGCTTCAAAAAGACTTTTCGAAAAATTATTAAACTCATGAATTATAAACTCATGCTATAAAAAAAAATAAAATTATTATAATATATTAGAGCAAGAATTAAATTTTACTCATCGTTAGCTTTATTAATATTATAGGAATTAAAGAGAGTAAATCGAATTACGATTAAAATGGATGAAAAGAAATTTTTATGCCATAAATGTAAGCACAACATTAAAAACACTTCGTGTGGCGATAAAATAGGTTCGTTAATCAAAAACATTTCGGAAGCAACCGATTTGAAAATAGCTCAAGAAGACAATGATGTTGAATTCTTGAAACTCACGTGTAAGATCGTCATGAAATATCCCGAGGAAAAGAATGCAATAAACCCAATGAATTGTAAGTATTACTTGAATGCCGCTCTTAGATTCAACTAACGTTTTTGATGAGTCATTCATACGAATTTTCTTTATCGAAAAAAACCTCGTAGAATAATTCGTGTTCTCCCGCTTCTGGAGGTATTATTTTTGTATAACCCCCTTTCCTTATAACTTGAACCGTTTTTTTATTTTGAACATGTATGTTCCCATAAAATCCTTTAATTCTTCGCTCCTTGGCAATAATGATTAAATGGTGATATAAGAAAGAAGCGATACCTTTTCCCCTGTATTCTTCCTTGACTATGAAACTAAATTCTGCCATGTTATTAAGGGGGTTGTAGTAATAGGATGCGTTTCCAATCATTTCTTCTCTTCCAATATCGCCTATAAACGCTCCTATTGAAAAGATATCATAGTAATCAATATTTACTTCGTTTTGAGTTTTTGAATGAGTAAATTCTTTTTTGACCCCAAAAAATCTTAAATATCTATCTCTTTCGTTTAACGAATAATACAATTCTTTTAACAACGGCTCGTCGGTAGTTTTAACAGGACGAATACTGACTTTTTCACCATCACTGATTTTGAAAAAGGTTTCATATTTAGAGGGGTATAAACAAATGCGCCCTGCCTCATCACATGACAAGATCTGATCAGAATACACATAATTTAACTTTTTAGATTCGTCTAAAAGGTATTGCCTGAATTTTGGATGTGCGATACATATCAATTCAAGTACTCTTTCCCGGATTGATTTTCCGTGTAAATACGCAACACCCCATTCTGTAACAACGTAGTGAATATCAGCTCTAGATAAAATAACTCCCGCCCCTTCATCTAAATGAGGTACTATAGTTGAAAACATTTCATTTTTTCTTGTTGACGATAGAACGATTATTGGTTTACCTCCCTTAGAAAAAGCGGCTCCTCGCATGAAATCGACAGTATCTCCTATCCCCGAATAAAAATCGTAACCCTTAGTCGAAGCATTCACTTGTCCTGTCAAGTCAATTTGTAACGCTTGATTTATTGAAACCATCTTTTTATTCATTCCAATATACTTAGGGTTGCAAACATAATCAGAAGAATAAAATTCGATGTAGGGATTATTATTGATAAAATCGTGTAGTCTTTTTGTTCCTAACGCAAAACTTGTAATTATTTTTTCTGGATGAAAATTTTTCTTTCTACAAGTTAAAACGGAGTTTTCGATCAATGGAATCACATTATCTGTTATATAATGGCTATGCATGCCGAGATCTCTTTTGTCCATCAAAAATTTTAGGCAAGCGTTTGGTAAATATCCGTTTCCTATGTGGATTGTCGATTTATTTTCTATTAAATTCGCAACATTTTTGCCTATTTTTTCGGTCACCCCATTTCTTTCTTTAAAATGAAATTCTAACAAAGGAACGTCATTACATGCGAAATAATCAATTTCTTTCATGTGAATGAAGCTATTCCCTAAAGTTCTGGGCATTTGTGGGTTGATTTCTGCTATTGTAATGTAAGCAGATTGTGCAATTGGTTTTGTCACGTCTACATTTGTACCAAATGAGCAAAAACCGTAGCGACCTGGAGGAGATACTTGAATCAATGCTACATCGCAATTTTTTCTCCCTGAAAGAAATAATGATGGGATTTCACTTGCCAAGATTGGCGTATAATCTGCTTGTCCTCTATTAATTTCTTCACGGAGCGCCTTCCCTATAAAAAAGGCATTATGCCTGAATAAATCTTCTGCTTTATCTGCAAAATATTTTTCGGGGTTTATAGTTAAAAAATGGATTAATTCCGTGTCAATCAAAGCCATGGAAGATTTTATTAATTCAGATGTAAGTCCCTGCGGTTCTGAACAACCAGTACCGATAAATACTCTATTCCCAGGAATTATCTTTTTAATTGCTTCCTCAAGAGTAATCTCTTTATCCTTCCATTTATTCCTCCAATCACCATCTAATGATTCCATATTTTCCATGTCAAAAATCTCCAATAAATACTTGTTTAGTTTCCAATATTAAATTTGCATTTCATGCATATATATTTTCTATATATATTCAATATTGCATTTATGAAAATGTTACTATAATGTTTAAAAATGATTCCATCTATTCTATTTTTAAAAAAATCACCATCAAAAACTTTTCGCATTAAAATTAGTAAAGGCTTAAAATTTATGAGTTATAAAAAGAGCCTTTAAAATTTCGTGTGAATTAAATTATTAAACAAATTGTTATTAAAAAAAATTAAATCAAATAATTATAAAAACTAAAAAGAAAAACATGTTTATTGTGATGCAAAATGTCTAAAGAAGAAAAAATGGAAAGCATTCTGACTGAAAATCGAATCTTTAATCCCGTGGATTTAAACTCGGAATACGCTAAAACGGGAATGTCGCTTGAAGAATACAAAAATCTGTGGAAACAAAGCGTCGAAGACATGGAAGGATTTTGGGGAGAACAAGCTAAATCCATCGATTGGTTTGAACCGTACGATAAGGTATGGGAAAAAACCGATCTTTTCCCCGGCAAGTGGTTTGTTGGAGGAAAGCTTAATGTAAGCTATAATTGTCTGGATCGACATGTTAAAGCAGGAAAGGGAGACAGAGTTGCGCTCATCTGGGAAGCGGATGAACCTGGTAATGTAAAAAAATTCACTTACAATGAACTTTTGAAAGAAGTTAGCAAAGTTACCAATGGTATGAAAAAATTGGGGCTAAAAAAGGGTGATAGAGTGACCATTTGGCTACCAATGATCCCTGAACTTGCCATCGTAATGCTAGCCTGTGCTCGACTTGGCGTGATCCATTCAATCGTGTTTGGAGGATTTTCCAAGGAAGCCGTTAAGGACAGAATTAAAGATTCTGACTCTCGATTATTATTTACCTGCGATGAAACCCTAAGAGCTGGAAAGTTTTATCCAAAAATGTCTGATGTGGTTCAAATTATCGACGATGTGCCAACAATCGAGCAGGTGATCGTGGTAAAACACACGGGGAACGAGGTATCTCACACGGATAAGGATATATGGTATCACGATTTTATCGACGGAATGAGTGACGAGTGCGAACCCGAAGTAATGGATTCCGAAGATACGCTGTTCATCTTATACACCAGCGGCACGACGGGAAAACCTAAAGGCGTGAAACACACGACCGCAGGATACATTTTATACACCTCTTTCACACATAAAGTAGTGTTCAATTACAAGGAAGGCGACGTCTGGTACTGTACAGCAGAAGATATCAGCCCTTCGCTGAATCTTGCTGAAATATAGGCTGGATTACCGGGCATAGCTACATTGTATACGGTCCTTTGGCCAATGGAGCAACAACTCTCATGTTTGAATCAGTCCCTACCTATCCGGATGTAGATAGATTCTGGGATATCTGCGAAAGACACAAGGTAACTCACTTTTACACCGCTCCCACGGCAATTCGAGCATTAATGCGATATGGAGATGAACCAGTAAATAAGCACGATCTTAGCTCACTAAAGGTTCTAGGAACTGTTGGAGAACCAATTAATCCCGAAGCTTGGACATGGTACCATAGAGTAGTTGGTAAGAGCAAGTGCCCAATAGTAGACACTTATTGGCAGATCGAAACGGGCGGATTTCTTTTAACCCCAATAGCAACCGCAACTCCTACAAAACCTGGTTCGTGTTGTTTACCATTCTTCGGAATTAATCCCGTAATTTTTGATATAATGGGAGATGAAGTCACAGAGCCAGATGAAGGAGGATATTTATCTATAGGGCCAAATCCATGGCCGGGCATGCTCAGAGATGTATGGGGCGATACAGAACGATTTAAGAGCACGTATTTAAATAAATATCCTGGCTATTATTATACTGATGATGGCGCTAGAAGGGATGAAGACGGTTATTACTGGATTTTAGGACGCCTGGATGATGTTATGAAAGTATCAGGACATAGAATCGGTACCATGGAGGTCGAATCTGCCCTGGTTAGTCATCCAAAAGTTGCTGAGGCGGCTGTTGCACCTTTTCCTCATAAAATTAAGGGACAAGCGATTTGGGCGTATATCACGTTAATGAAAGGAATTGAAAAGACGGAAGAGTTAAAAAAAGAAATCAGAATGCATGTTAGAAAAGAAATTGGTCCCGTATTCCAGCCTGACGTCGTTCAATTCGCAGATGCCCTTCCAAAAACTCGTAGCGGTAAGATAATGCGTAGAATCTTGAAAGCCATTGCTAGCGGAACTGAAATTGGAAACATTACAACCCTTGCAGATCCTTCTGTAGTCGATGCTTTATTAGAAGATCGAAAAAAGATGGATATTTAATTTAATTAATTTTTTTTTTTTTGTTTTTTGTTATAATTATTTCTCATTTATTAATGATTATGAGTTTTGCTGTGGAAATGATATAAAGAAAACTTATTTTTTTTTTAATTCTAATTCTTTTTTTTTTGATTAGTAAGAAATATATTCCTTTTGTTTGAAATTCTTTTTAAAATCAAGGTTCCAGAAATATTTATGAGTGGCAATTGACACTCATGCAGCAAGGGGATTATTAAAATAATTTTTATAGTGCCAAGATTTATAGAAAATTTCAATAATTATGATACCCACCATAATGGTTAAATTAGTTAAACTTCCTGTTTTTGATTTTATTACTTTAATTAACTGGGTATACCAAGCTGTTGTTCGCCAACCTTTTATGGGTATCACTTAAGCACTTTTGAAATTGCATCTGATTTTGTACTTTAACTGCATTGAAGATATAAGAAAAATTTTTTTATTATTATTATTTATACCTATTAAGTGATAATCAATTTTTTTTTCATTTAATTTTCTAAATTTAATTAAATGAGTTAAAAAAATGAAGAAATTTTAAAAATGATTGATTTTATGTTAAGTTAACCTACAACTTGTCTAAAAACTCGTAAGAAATTTTCTCCGGCTATTTTCTTGATTTCTTGATTGCTGTATCCTCTTGAGATTAACTCTTGGATCAGGTTTGGAAATTTTGAGTAATTTTCAAAACCTTCTAAATGTTCTGTAAATGTAGCTCTATGTTGTTCTTGAAATCCGAGCTCGGCTGCCAATTCATCAAATTTTTTAGCTACATTTTCCGGTAAAGAGTAGCCCATATAATCAGTTCCAATTCCTACGTGATTTATACCTACGAGATCAACAATATATTCAATATGATTTGCCCAATCCTTTACCGTACCTATAAGATTTTTAGTTATAAATCCTGGCACGGCAAGAACTCCAACATATCCACCTTTTTCGGCTAAAGCGTGTAAAAATTCATCAGTTTTACCTCTATCATGGTCAAAAACCTTTTTTGCAGAGGTATGAGATGCAATTATTGGATCTTTTGAATGTTCCACGGCATCCAAGGATGTTTGATTACCACAATGACTAACATCAACAATACTCCCTAAATTATTCAACCTTTCAACAACTTCTAACCCAAATTCTGTCAAACCTTTATCTCTCCTAGCAGTGCAACCCGTACCTATTTGATTTTTTGTATTGTACGTTAATTGATTTACTCTAAAACCCATCATGTAAAATTGATCTATTAAATCAAGATCGTTTCCAATATGTTGCATATTTTGAAAATTTAAAATAATTCCAAATTTTCCCTCTTTATAGGCCCTCTCTATATCTTCTGCTTTCAATACTTTTAGAAACGATTCTTTCCTACTATCAATCACATACATCATTAACGAGTAATTATGAATAGCTCCTTCATAAGAGTAAATTTTTTCATACATGACACCAATTGTATAACTCACACAATTTGCTCCACACGTTTTCCAAGCGTCCATCATAATCGCATAATATTTATCATCCAATGCAAACTTTTTCATATGTTCAGTCCAGAGATCTTGCGCAATTCTAAAGACGGGCTGGTCTGCGGCGATCATTTCATCTCCCAAAGCCACCAGGTCATCAGTCCACAAAAGAGGACCATGACTGAGAGTATCAATAATGATACTAGAATCTAAAATTTCATTTAATCGACCTTTTCCTTCACTCATATTCTCATCCTTTATATTATTTTGTAATTTAATTAAAAATTTTGAAAAAAAATAAAAAATACACGTTCATATTCCGAGTTCTTGTAGCTCTTTTATCAAGGCAACGACTTTTTTTCATTCATATAAATGTTATCCTGAAATTATTAAACAAACATAGTTCGCAATATTTATAAACATTGTGCTTTTTGTGAAATTAATGATATGTAGAAAGGTTATTATATGAATGAAGTAAACGAAAGAGTAAATAAAATATTGGAGTCAAGTGTCATAATAGATTCTCTTAGCCATGGCCCTCTTTTATGGTCAGATGATCTTGTTAAAGCTAGCGATGAGATGTTAACTTTAGATATGAATCCTTGGGACATTTTACCAGTTTTAATATTAAAGTATGCGAAAAATGTTGGATCTAATGATAAATATTTTGCGGAGTATGTTAATGCTTGGAAAGAGTCAGGTGTGAATTGCGTGAGTTATACACTTG
>JAUXAJ010000282.1 GCA_030620005.1 Promethearchaeota archaeon
CGTCTGGATGTATTCCGTAAAACTTCTGTTCCATTAAAGAAATAATAGTTTTTCTATCCTTCTCTATTTTAGATGGAGAACTTTCTGTTTTCGATGAAAGATTCTCTCTCTTTTCTAGGAGAAAGATTATAGCCTCTTCTAAAGTTACTCTTCTTCCTTGATTTTTCGCCAATTCTCCAACAATGCGATGAAGCCGTACAGCGGTTTTTTTTGATACTTTAATTGTAGTACTTTCCATATATATATTATATATAATATAATATTTATACCATTTGTTAATATTAAATAATCATCTTTTTAGGATTGGAAATGTTTTTAATATTCGTAAATATCTTAGTTTTTAATCTAATCTTTTTTTCAACATGCCAAAATTGATTTTTTGTTACTGTCTGACATATTTTGTATAATTTAGAAGAGATAAATCATATTTTTATTACATTGATATTATTTTAGAAGATGGAAGATGGTATTGAAATTTACATGGTTTGTTAAATTTATATATTTTGGTTTATTAAGAGATGATATATCGATTTACATGTCAGAAAGATCCAGAGAACTCATTAATTTAATGAACAATATTAGAAACCAAAATTGGAATTTAAAAATTGAAAATAACGATTTTAGAAAATTAGATATTCATCCGAATAATTTTTTATTCTTATTAACCTTTTCCGATGATATTCAATAATATCTTGCCTTCGTATTTATCCACGATCTTTTTGACGAGAGACAAGCCCATTCCCATTCCTCGCCTGCTAAAATTTCTTTATAAATGTCATCACATTACATTTCTTCCATTAGGAATTGAGTTTGGAAATAAAAGAGATATAAATATCTTACTTTTTCTATTCTATATAAATTAAGGTGTTAATCTCTCTTCGCTAGACTCTTGATTTTATACCCATTTATAGTTTTACCTCTTCTTATTAAAAGAGATTTAGAACATTCTTTTAGTATCGTTTAGTCCTATCTATTTTTTTAAAATCGCCTTTAGAGGAATGAAATTATTTTTTACTTTTTCTTCCTTGCAAGCTTTTTTAATTCCGGGATCAGTTGAGATGATTAATCCACCAAATTTCTTACCACAAGCTACGATATAACTGTCAACAATAGATAATCCATATTTTTGGTATTTAATAACCATCTTTCCGGCTAAAATTGCAAAATTATCATCAATTTCAATAAATTTAAGGCTTTCTAATGATTTTAATTGTAAAATTTTATGTTTCATAGTTGAAGAACCGTAGGTTCTTGAAAGTTTATAGAAGATTTCTGTTATAAGAATCTCAAATAAGAGTAATTTACTCGTGTTATTCTTTATTTCTTGCCAATACTTTTTCCATTTTAATGATAGTTTCTCTTGGATTAATAGATCGATTGAATTTGTATCAAATATTAATTTTCTCAATATACTTAACCCTCCGATTAAGGATATGAGATTCTTTCGATCTCTATTTTACCATTTTTATTACACACTACTAAAACGCTATCCTTATTCCTTGAAACGATTAGACACTCTCCAGGGGCTATTTTTTCATAAATCGGTATTTCCTCATTATTTTCTTTAGTCATGTTATATCTCTCTTAAATTATTTTGGTTTTTAAACTAATAATACAAGTCTGAATTTAAATTCTTTATTCTTTATTGTAAATTTTTCTTTTTTAATTTTTCACCAATTAAAATCTTGGAAATGGTGCTCCTACATGCGACCATCGGTTTATAAAAATGGGACAACACCACGAGGATAACGCAAGGTTTTTCAAGAAAAAATTGATATCATCATCCCTACATGAAAAATCCTCAAGAATATCAGATTCTTCTAATTCTTTTAAAATAAAATCTGTCAAGATCCATTCTATTCTTTTTGTATCTCTTCTAAACTAATTGTAAAATTGTCTTGTTTCAGTTTGTCATATAATCTATGAGCAGATTGAAAGAACTCTTTAGTTTTGGGATCTACTTCTGTATTTTTTAAGGATCTCTTAATTCTTTCAACTTCCTCACTAGTAAGGGTCAGATCTTGATCTAAATGAAAAAACAGGTTCTCAGTAAAGTTTTTCTTCTCTGCTTCTACTTCTTTCTTTTTATCAGTAGTGGTCATTATTATTACTATTATACCATTTCTACCTTAAATTTATAACTATTTTTTAACTTTTTTTTATTAAATACGCTATTGCGTGATGTTTTGTAGATATCATCGGAAAAAATTTTTTGCGAGCTCGTTTTCAGAAAATGATTATGTTTGGAACTATTTTATTTAAATTTTATATAAAGATATATACACTAGATTAATTAATATTATTAAGCAAGATTATATTTGATAAAAATTGGAATAGGGAAATATAATGTTGATTCATAAGCTTTCAATTAAAGAATTTAGAGGTATAAGGTTTTGTAAAGATCCAATTGAATTGTCTCACCTTACTATTCTAATAGGTAGAAATAATTCAGGAAAATCAACGATTTTAGAAGCTTTATCGTTATTACCAAGCCCAAATATAAATGATGGCATTACTGGAAGGTCAAAAATAGATTCACTGCTAAATCTTCGGCGATCTAAATTAGGAGGCTATAAACCTCTTCTATATCTTTATGCGGGTAGTTCAACAATTAATTATTATACTGAGAATCATATTTTACAGCTTCAAATAAACGAAGACAGCTATAAAACTAATGGATATGAGCATGATATTACTTCAAACCAAGGATTGGCTGAATTCTTCCATACTAAATCCGATCAGTTAGATAATTTAGTTTTATTCATACCTAATAATACATCTATTATTCAATTAATTGAAAGTAAAATGGACTCTTTAAAAGAATTAATAATGAAGAAAGGATATCATACTAAAATTGCTAAAATTCTTAATGAATGTGTGGATGATGAGTATAGTGATATAGTATTTAATGGTACAATAAGAATAAGAAAAGTACTTCCCAATAATTTTGCGTATATACCATTGAGTGATCTTGGGTCTGGTGCAGAAAAAGTAGTAAAAATTATGTCCTTAAATGAAATTATTAAACCAAAACTTTTATTAATTGATGATTTTGAAACAGGACTTCATCCCTCTTTAATAAAGATAGTTCTTCAATGGCTAAAGAAAAAAGAATGGCAAACCATAATTTCCACTCATAATATAGATGTGTTAAATAAATTAGTGGAGATAAATCCAAAAGATGCTACTGTGTTATTGTTAAAAAAATCAAATGATGATATTTTAAGTCATAAAGTCTTCACACTTGAAAAACTTGAGAATTATTTAAATGCAAATACAGATCCACGATTATTAGTAAACGGGCTGGGATTATAGGAAATTAAATGATTACAATGAGATTAGTGGAAGAACTTAAAGGATTTGATGCCAACTTTTATATTATTACTGGAAATGGCACTCGTGAATCTGAAATTTTTGAAGAGTTATGTAAGAAATATGATGGTCTTAACAAAATCTTATGGTTCCCCAGAAAAGGGCTAAAAAAGAAAACTGGTCTAAGTGCACTTGATGTTGTAAAGGATATCCCTAGTGATTTTGGCATTAATCAAATAATTTACACAGTAGATGCTGATGCTATTGAAGGAGATCCCAAAATTAAAATTCAAGCAAAATTACGGTCAATAGGAATTAATGTCAGTGAAATTAATCCAATCAAAAATGCTCTTTTTATAAGATGTAATTTTGGTAGTCATAATGATGTTGTGTTATATTGTATCATAACAGGTGTATCTACTTGTATCGAAGAGGAAATTGCGAAATTAATGAAAATTAAATTAGATATTATAATTGACTGTTCAGGAGAAAGAAATGCTAATTGGAGAAATAAGATTAAAAATGAAATCAATAAAAAATTGCGTGAAATAGACAAGAATCTCAGAATTAAAACCTTAGTAAGAGATGCTGGAATAAAGTACTTAGAAGAGTGTTTTCCAAATATATGTGCTGTCCTTAAAGTGATTGAGAAAGATTGTTAATATCTACTTTCTTAGAAATAGACAAGAAAGTTTAGTTTTATAAGTTAATAAGAAGTGATATTCTATGGGTGTGCTAAGTGAGATGGGAGTAGATGAAGAACATTTAACAGAGATTGCAAAAATTCATAACGAGAGCTTTAAATGGTTCTATAATAACCTACAGAAAATTCAAGAATCATATACTGGTAAGTTTATCGCTATTTATAAGAAAAAGATTATTGAATCTGATAAGGATAAAGGTAGCTTATTTCAGAAATTAAGAGAGAAATATGACAACAAGAAAATCGAAGATATTTTCATGAATTATGTCAATCCAAAAGGATATTTTTTAATTTTATTTTTTTTGTATAATTTTATCGATATGTCGGCAATTTTGTTTTCCTGATATAAATTCGCTGTTCTGCGAGAGCTTGCATTTCTTCTATAGTTAATTTTTTTACCAAAATTATAACAAATTATCTCTTTTTTTCTTACGAGAAGTTTTAAAATTGACGGTCGATCTTTTGTACACATGGGAATTTAATTCAGAAACGAACTGCGATAACCTGACCGTCATTGGACCGCGATAACTCCTCACGAGAGCCGGCGAGATCAAGTACAGCTGGTCTTTCGCTCGGGTTATTGCCACATAAAACACCCTTCGTTCTTCCTCGAACTCTTCCGGGTTGCCAACAACCAAGCTGGAAGGAAACATGTCTTCCGCGAGCATGGGAACGAACACAACGCGCCACTCGAGTCCTTTTGCCCTGTGAATGGTGGAAAGTATCAACGGTTTCTCTTCGTCCTTAGGTCCGCCTGCAATTACTGTTTTCGATTGTATAGTGGATAAATTTAGACTTAAGGTTTCTAAAAACCTGCGAATTGTGGTGTAATTCTTAGCGTAAGCGCTTATTTGCCTTAAATCGTCAATTCTATTTTGCCAATCTTCGTAGTGAGACTTCACGTGTTCTTCAATCAAATCAACCAATTTTAAAATGACCTCTGAAGGGTCGTCTTCGGAAGAGAAATCGGCGAGTTGCTTCATGTGAGATCTTCATTATTCGACATTATAAATTTACTCCAAATTTGTCTTTTTATACTATTATATAATCAAATGCTTACTAATAAATCTATTTCGGATTTGATGATCGAATAATTAGAAATATATTTTTTATCATTCAGTCGTAAGATTTTTGACAACATGAAAAAAGGAACGTAACCACGCTCAGTCTGATGAACTACGGAACTCCGTGCTCACACGAAGTCCGCGCCTTTAGACAAGGGTAGCTCACTTGAGAAACTTTCCTTTACATCTCGAAGTCTTAAATATAATTCCTTTCCTAGTATAGGAATAAGCGAATTGCCCGCGCTAATGATAAGATTCTCGAAATTTCCTTAATATTTAAATATTTACCGAACCATTCGTTTGTAAGTGAAAATTTGGTAATATTTGGATTCTCAAAGTTATAAGAAGAACAGTATGAAAGTGGTAAATCCCGTCAACATTCACGGCGAAATTACTGCAATGAACACGGAACGAAGTATTTTCTTCTTCTCACTTAAAAATTTATCACTGAATTTTGCAACCACCCTGAATTTTTTGTTTAAATAGATCGAATTTTTCATAGACTTCATGACTTCATCGGAAAAAATTTTATGCGAGCTCGTTTTTAGGGAGGTCTCCAATCAGGGTTTAGAGACGATTGCCGGAAAGATCGACATGAGCCAATTGTTTTCACCCGATAATAACTGGATTGCGATCGAGAACAAGATTTTAGAGCGTGGAAAGTTGAAAATTGTCAAGAAAAATTTCAATAAAACGGATGTAGACCGAATTATCTTCTATAAAGCGCAAGTGTTCTTAACGGTAAACAAGGGAGATTACAGCCTGAACGAGATACTTAACAACAAGCAAGGAGCAGCGGCGTTTTAAATCGCAAGTGCTCGCCTGGAGGAAACATATTAGCAGATTTAAATTCTACAATCAAGCATTGTGGAAAATATTTTCACATTATTTTGATTTTTTAGGATTTTTTATTTAAATATTTCGAGATATTATTGAAAAGAAAAAATCTAAAGTGTAATGAAAAAACAGAAAATACTTGTATTATTGTTCTTCTTGTTCATTTTAAACATGACTGTTGTTCAAGAATGTTTCATGTGTTTAAATAAAAAAAAACAATTGATAAATACAAATACTGAACCATCGGCTTATACCGAGAATTCTAGACTGTTCATTCAAGAAAATATTGAAGAAGAATATTCATTTTACGAGAATGATATATTAGGTGATATACAGTTCAAAGATAGCAGCATGCCTAAAAGTTCTAGTTCCTTATCAACTAAAGATGCTCATGCTATTGTCATAGGAGTAGCAGATTATCCCGGAACAGATAACGATCTTAGCTATAGTGCGATGGACGCGGATACCATTTATTCATTTCTAGGCTCTAAATGTAACTTTCCAATTAGTAATATAATACTTCTCAAAGATTCTGATGCAACATCTGAAAATATTAACAGTGCGTTTAACCAAATCGCAGGTCAAATCGATCAGGAAGATTTATTTTTCTTCTATTATGTAGGACATGGAGGATATAGTGGTTTTTCTCAATATTTATGTCCATATGATTCTATCCCTTCAAATCCAAGTAATTACCTTCATGATTTCACACTTAATTCGCTACTTGAAAAC
>JAUXAJ010000150.1 GCA_030620005.1 Promethearchaeota archaeon
CTTTCCCCTTTTTGACTTTCTTTTCGGAAAGCCGATTTTCCTTTTCTTTTTTAACCCTTTATAGAAATTTTGATACGCCTCAAACAAATGTTCTCTTGAGGATTGTAAAGCTATTGAATCTGCTTCTTTTAAAAACGGAAACTCTTCTTTATATTGCTTTTCCGTCTTGTACTTGTAAGACTTGAGTGCTTCCTTATCTTCTTTTAACCTTTCATGGACCTCTTTTCTTTCCGAGAGCATTTGGTTAAAGATGAAACGACAGCATCCGATTGTCTTGTTAATCTGCATTCGTTGCGCCTTGTTCGGGTATATCCGAACATTAATAGCTTTAATCATTTTATAGGATTATAGAGGTTACCCTCGTTTAAATGGTTTATAGTGCGATGGTTTAGTGATTTTTTTTGTAAAATTTTTTTTGTAAAAAAAAAAAAGACTCAATTCATCTCCACGCTAAAGCATGGAGTTTTCTTGAGTGATCATGATAAATATTTATTTTATTTTTTTAAATTTAATTAAATGTGCGTTAAAGTGGCGATTTTACCTTCAATTGTTTGTACGGGACCTAATTCTGATGTATTAGATTTTTTTTAAAAAACATAAAATCTAAATTTTATCTAATATTTTGAACAACATCATAAAAACGAGAAACTACTAAAAACAAGTTGCTAAAAAATGGCTAAAAAAAAGAGAGCTCAAGCGCTTCCATTACCCGAAGAGGATGAGATTCCTACGGGAAAGACTGACGAAGATGGCGACGAAGTTCTTGACTTGTACGACGACGATGACGATTTAAGTGACGATATTGATTACGACCTTAGTAAAATTGAAGATGAAATGCTTGCGGAAGAAACTGAAGAAGAAGAAGTCGGGATGGAAGTCAACGAAGTAATCAAAATGCTAAGAGCCTTGAAATGTAAACCTTGTCCTGGTAGCGATAGCAAGTCAGAATGCAAAATACGTAAAGATCACGGATGTCCACCTGGCAAAGAATCAAAAAAGAAACCTTGGACAGAAGCGGAAAGAAAAGGTATAGTAAAGAGAAAATAGTTTAGAAATTTGATTTCAAAAAAATTTAATTTTTTTCTAATAATTCTTATCTTTTAGTGGATATTTAATAAGATGAGACTTGATTTTCTCTTAAAAAAATATGCTCTCTAATAACAAGAAACGCCTTATTTTACTAATCATTGATTTTTTATTCAGTTTGTGGATTTTCTCTATAAATGCTTCATGGGGAAATTCCTTTTTAACTTGCTTAATCTTATCAATCACGACGTTCCTAATCGTTTTTGTGCCCTATGAGGTGTACGCTAGCATACAATCCATCTGGTTTGATAGATGGGTGCCCCTTTATTTAAACGATGTTTCGATTTCAAGGGTAGGAATTGAAGTAGAAGGTGGATTCTTGTCTGCTAATTTAGTAATGCGTGAAGATCAAAAATTAATAGAACTAATAAACGCGATTGTAATAGTATGCCACGGCTTTTCCGACACGAAGGAAACCCTTCAACATTATTATCTTCCATTGGCATATAATGGCTATACAATCTTAACATATGATGCTCGAGGAACTGGAGATTCCAAAAAGGTCGGAAAGAGAAGTGATTTTTTAAAACGAATTGAAGATTACGAGAAAATAATTGATTGGGTAAAAAAACACGAAAAATTCGGTCAAATGAAGTTATTTTCAGTTGGAATCAGTATTGGTGCCATTACCGTGTTATGCGGAGGTTTTCCAAAAAATGAAGTGGAAAAAATTGTTGCCATCTCATCGATGTCAAATTATAAAAAAAACGCTCCGAGATTTAATCCATTAATTGCATTTAGTTATCTAATAAAAGGTGTAAAACTTTTTCCTAATGACGAAGAAAATGAGAAATTATCTCCGTATATCGCTATCGAAAATGTAAAAAGAAAAGTTTCGGAAGAAGAGTGGAAAATTTTCTCGGAAAAAGTTTTATTAATTCACGCTAAAAACGATAGAATAATTAAATTTAAGAATTTCACGCAAAATAAGTCAATTTTAGAACTGAAAGAAAAGAATCAATTGTTATTAAGAAAAGGTGGTCATGGGCAGAAAAAGAACGAACTTGCAATTGTTGGCGCTACTCTAAAATTCTTTAGCTCGTGATTAAAGCTTATAGAATACAATCTTATTCGAATAGGTTTATCATTACTCTTATCGTTTCAATGACCAACATAAGACTCAAATTGATAGAATTTAGCTTCTTCTCTAAATAGAACGGATCGTTTTTAGATTTCTCAATTTCGTCGAAGATGTTAAAAAATTGCTTTTGAGATTCTAGTTCCATGCAAAAAACTCTCTCTCGAGATGTTGCATCGTTCATCTTCACTAAACAACCGTGATCGTGAAATTTATGGTCGTAAGCTGGATATTGACTCTCCCATAATTTATCTTTCAATTTATCACGCACGATATTTGCCAACCTTATACAATATTCTTCACTTTTTTCGCTGTAACAAAAATAAAAAGACAACTTACCTTGATTTTGTGACATGTACTCTCTTAACTTTTCAAGAACCGTGTCAATTTGTTTCGTCGACATGTTTATGTGGTCGTGATCCGCTGATGGATTGCATTTATAGAACAATGGCTTGCGAAAATACTGAATGTTATAAAGCTCTATTATATTTTCAATAACGGCTTCCTTTAGCCAGTGATCAAATTTATAATAATTGGTTAGTTCCATGCTTAGTTCTTTAGGAAATCTATAAAGTAGAGAAGTTTCGTGAAAATCTAAAATGTAAATAGTAATGTTTTCGTTTTCCCAATAATTCTTGAGAATGTTTTTTAATATTACTCCTTGATCAGGAAACTCACATTGATTTAACTCATTTTCAGCGTCCCTATATTCAGGAACAAATATCCTGCGCCAAAATCTGTTTAGGTTGGAACCATTTTTAAGATAATACCCCGATTTATTATCACTTCTTGGATTTAGAAATCCGTAAGGATTCATTAAGGGGAAAAAAAGTAATACTTGTTCTTCTAAAAAAATGTCTTGCATGTTAATTTTTTGTTCCCTTATCATTTTTAAAAATTCGATAATCCCAAATAACCCGTTATATTCGTTGTGTTGGCATCCAACAAACATTTTAACGTGTTTAACTTCATTAATATCGATGTCATTAGGAATTCTTAAGATAGGAATCATCCCGTCAGAAATTTTAAATTCCTCATATTTGACATATTTTAAATCGTCAAATTTTTTTAAAGATTTTAAGATTCCACGGTATACATCTTGTCGATTCGATAAATCTAACAAATCCTTTAATGATTCAATATCCATCAACTTTCACCAATAATTTCATCCCAATTCGAAAAATTCATTATTTTTTGGTAATTGTTTGTCAAGCTTGTAAATAACACGCATCCTATACAGAAAATATCGACAAAATTTTCTATAGTTAGATCTAATAGCTTACTACTTTCAGGAGAAATTCCTCTTCCACGATCAACTTCTATCCGTCCATTAAATCCGGATAAATTAACTACAAATTCTTCTTTGTTTAAACTGCCACTATATGTTCCTCTAGCAATTCTTGCTAATCCTCCTATAGGAATTATCTTACCTCCTTTTTGAGCTATATATATTCTTAAATCGAATGTATGCTTCCCTCCGCTCCAAGGAGGGACAATTAGAGAAAACTCCGCCATTTCCTGAATAGTATAAGGGTAAGGGTTTCTATTTTTCATGAACTTGTTAAAGAATTCTTCCTTACTCTTTTCTATTATCTTTTTTATATCGTTTGAATCCACATTTGGATGTATTGGCATGACTCCAGCTCCCCCGGATCCTCCATTAGGTTTAATGATAAATGGCTTGCAATATGTATTAATGACATGCTTAATTTTATCAATTAACTCCTTTTCGTTAAAAGCCTTAGTAAAGAGAAGATACTTTAGATTATATTTTTCAATCGAATCTCTAGCATAATAACTTGCTAAGTAAGTTAGTGACTTGTCATCCGTGATCCGAAAAATTGGATTGACGATAATTGATTTAATTTTTCTAAAATCATCTTTGATGCATCTAGCAAAATCGTCGTCGTGAAGGCGCCTTGCGATACCATCACCGATTAGTACGCTTACTTTGGCATCTCCATTTATTTTTACCCAATTATCAGAAAAGGATAAGCTAGTAGATATTTGCTTGTAATCGGCAATTAAGAACGCTATATCTCCTCTGAACTCACCTCTGAAATTTTGAATGTTGAAAATATCAACCGTCAGGCTTTTTTTCTCCAGTTTTTTTCTTAAATACTCGATCATTATGACTTTTTCGTGAATTAAACCATCGTCTATAGGAACACCAACTAAAACGAGGACTTTGTTATCTCCCCGTTTATTACCAATTAAAGCTTGAGTAATGGCTTCAAAATACCCGTCATACATGATATGTTGTTGCTTAAGCGTTAAAATCGAAATACCCCTGTTAGAACCTCCATTGGTTTCAAGTAAAAAGAATTTTTTGCCATTTGGTTCATCACTTACCATGAAATCGATGCTCCCAGCAAAAAACATGTCGTTAGTACTTAAATAATTATCCTTGTTTTTTGCCATTTTAGCTAAGGCTTTTTTTCTGATCTCGTCGGCGAAATCATCGTCTTGCGAAGCTCTCAAATCACTGAACAAAACCAAGTCAAGGCCTAAAGATTCTCCTAAGGTAACCAACTCAAGATCAGAGTCCGTGATCTTTTTTGCCATTAATTTTACAAATTTAGATAGTTTATCCTCATCCATTAAAATCTCTCAGAATTAAGTATAATAAAGAAAAAACTTATTTAATTAATAAATAATTTAGATTTAAAAAAGAAATTATTATTTGTCATGACCTTAACAGGTTGCATTTTTTTAGCATGAAAAAAAGTGAATTTAATGAGTAAATGGCAAGATTTAGAAGAAAAGTTAAATAAATTTCTTAGACTCTCCACGTTTCCAATAGCTGTTAAGTTATTAAAAACTGGAGAGGAATTAAAAGAAATTCAATTTCTAAAAAGACCAGAGATGAAAATTGCTCTTTGTCAAATGTTCAGCTATTCAAGAAATTACGGTTGGACAATGGGTTGCTCTAAAGAAGATAATGTTTGTCCTCTCGCCGAAATTGCTCTTGGATTTGAAGAACCTTACAAATTATTTTCTGAAGATGCTTTTTTTGTAGGGCGATACAACGAAACAAAAAAAGCGGCGAAAAAAACAACGGAAACAATGTCCAAGATTTCTCATGGCGAGTTTACTGCCATTGTATCAGGGGCTTTAAATCGAGTTGAATTTGATCCAGATTTAATATTGATATGGGGAAATTCGGCTCAAATAATGAGGATAATTCAAGGTTCTCTTTGGAAGAGCGGTGGAACAGTTACCATGTCAACCTTCTGCGATGGAGTGTGTGCGGAAACGATTGCAAGAGCTTATCTCACGGGAGAGCTGCAAATTGCATTACCCTGTTTGGGCGATCATCGCTTCGGAATGGCAAAGGATACTGATTTAGTCGCTTCCATTCCATTTGGAAAAATGGATTTAATAATTGATGGACTCGAAAAGACTCATAAAGCTGGAACACGATATCCAATACCATACCAGATGTCCTCACCCGAGTTCTTTCTCAAATTAAAAAAACAATTAGAGAAGGTTAAAAAAAAATAATCTCTATTATTACCTTAAGATTAATCTTAATTTTTTTTAAAAATTTAATCCAATTAAATAGACTTACAGATTGAATTCAATATTGTCTGCACTTAAAGTTAATGGTCCAATGTGGACGACATTAATAAATACGAAGAAAAACGATTAAAATTGGTGAAAAGCTCACAAATATAAGTACCCTTGATGGTTTCCTTTAGTTGATAATCGAAGACTTCCTAGAAGAATCTTTTTGACTTTCATTTGTTCTGTATAAGTCATATCTGAAAATAATAAGATGTAATCTTTTTCCAGATTTATCGTAAATAGAAGTCCAATTTTAATGATTTCGGATTTTTCCGTAAGTAGCGCAATTATGACATAGTGATAAGGAAGCCTGACAAGTTCTTCTATATTAATTTCTATTTCAATTATTTTATCACTTTCTTTATCGTAATCATTCTTCACGAATTTAATGTCGTTTTTAGATATTGGAATGGTTATTTTTTGAAAATCTTCTAAAATCCTGGCAAATTGACTTTGTCTAATGAATCTCCTTTCTTCTTTATCTTTTTCGAAAAAAAACTCGTTTTCATTCGAGATTAGATGGATTTTTCTGTCTTTTTTTAAATCTGCTGAAGTTTCTTCAATTATTTTTAATTCTTCATTCGAATCGTCGTGAAAAACAATTAACTCTTCTGGATCAATAGTTTTTATGAAGAAGTTCTTATATATAATACCTGCATCCGTTTTTATCCACCCATCTGTATCGCATAAGATAAAGTCAGTGTTGGGATGTTGCGTGATATAATTATCAATTAAACTCTTACAAGCGTGAGACACGATAAATTTATAGGCTCCCTTAGGAAACGTAGCTCCTATAAATGATATTTCCCCTAGCTCGATATCATTGCCTGATATAATTGTATTTATTATATTCCCAATTGAAACACATGTAGGAAGATACATGATTTGTTGTCCCAAATCAGAATCGAGGTATCCTCCATTTAGACCTTCTCTAGTGAAGCAATTAGCGAGATATTTGATCAGCGTGGTTTTACCACTACTTATTCCTAATACCATGATCCTTAAAGGTTGTTGTCGCTCTTTTCTTCTTAACTTTTTGATGATCTTGTCCTTTATCTCAATCCATTCTTTAGGTATTGAATTCTTCTCGATTAATTTAAGGTTCTCTTCTTTACTTGTATATATATCTAATTTCGAATCCTCTAAAGCATATAAAGGGATCCTGTTAGCGCTTGACACTATTAAAACGTTCTTTATTTCAGATTTAGGTGATTCTGCAAGCATTTCTTCTTTATCTGGATTAATAATGCCTCCAAATACCTCTAATTTACCTTCTAGTAATGTTACTCGCGTTGGACCGAGAACCAATAATGTATGGCCCTTTTTTATGTCTTTTATCATTTTTTTTTCATTTTATTTTGTCTGTTAAATAATTTGAAGCAATCGTTTATTAAATAATTGTAAGTAATAGGTTAAGAAATTATATTTTTCTTTTCCGAAAAGGTTATATTTGTATTTCATATACTCGAAAAATTTCTTCAAATCCAAGTTTTGTGAATAATATTTTTGCGGCTTTATCCAAGTTAGTTTTTAGTGCTAGTTGGATCGATTGGACGTGATTCCTCTTGAAATAATCGATCATGTGTCTCATGAGATTCTCTCCTATTCCAGTCCTCCTTTTTTCTTCTACTACGATTAAATTTGATATGTATCCAAATCTTACGCCATTTTCTGAGTTTCTAATTGAACAGTAAGACATCCCGAGAACTTGGTTCGTATCTTTGTCGAGAGCAACTATTACTTCCTTGTTTGAATCAGACTTCTTTTTTTCCATGAGGCGATTTAGCAACCTCGTTTCGTCAAAATCTTGACCTCTAATTTTACAAAGACTCTTCATTAAATCAGTGATTTCTTCGATATCTCTTTCGGAGAACTCTCTTATGATCATCTTGGAAAAGCTATGAGAAAATTAACTTTTTATAATTTTTTTTTGTAGAGTTATAAATCTTTTAATAAGAAAAGAAATAATAAATTTTTGGTTAGTTGCAAGAAATATTTAAATTTTGCAAGAGAAACGAATTCTAATGAAAAATAATGTCATAACAATTTTAAAATGCAATGTAAACAACACAAAAATATGAGAAAAAAGATTACAAATTAAATCAAAGCCTGAATCCACTCTTTTAGTTTTTTCGCTAAAAATTCGTGATCTGGGCTGTCTAAGATGGGGTGATCGTTGTTTTCTAACCAAACTTTTTCCTTGTCTTTTGATTTTACTGCGTCAAACATGGCATCCATGCTTTTCTTTTTAATTACTGCGTCGTATCGCCCTTGAAAAAATATTACCGGGCATTCAATTTGAGGCAGTGATTTTTTCATTTCTTTTAGTAATTGTTTGATCTTTGGTGCGATATTAAGAGGAATTTTGTCGTAACCAACCCATTTTCCGTCAGTTTGCTCCTTTAACCCTTCGGAGCCAACGGAATGATATTTCACGAAGACTCTTACGAGCGGGATTAATTTCATTCCAAAACCCTTGATCCCGATTGGCGAGCTCATGATAAAAATTCCGTCTAATTGTTTTTGCTCGCAAAAATTATCGTTAGAACGCCCCCCAAGGAGTGTCCACCCACGATAACTTTATCACACTTTTTTTTTAACGCCTTGAATTCACTTTCGACAGCTTCTTTCCACGCGCTAACGGGAGTTTTTTCCAGGTCTTCTGGAGAAGTTCCATATCCCGGTAACAAAGGGACGTGAACGGTGTATCCACCTTCTTCGTGCAAATATTCTGCCAATGGCTTTAAATCCGCGCAGGTACCGCCTCCACCGCCATGGATTAACAAGATTCCAGTTTTATTACCCCCGAAATAAAACGGTCCTGCGCCGGGCATTGTATTCTTATTAACATTTTGAGAATTTTTCATTTTTGCTCAACCATTTTCTTAATATAGTAACTATTCTTGATGTAGTATTTACATTTTCTTGCTTAATTTTTTAAAGCAAGGAACGCATAATTTCTTAGTTTTAAATTCTCGTATTCTTGTACTCATCGTAGCTTCCCCGCAATTATCGCAAGCGATAGAGTCGCGTATTTGAGCCATCTCTGGGGGATTGAATTCGACTTCTTTTATCTCAAGAATCTGTTCAGGTTTCTTTTCTAACAAGCTTGATATTCTTTCTTCTCTTGTCAAGGTCTTTGCTCCAAAAGCAACGCTTTTCAGAGTCAATTTTATTGCTTTTTTGTTTTGTCGATTGTAGAAGGTGTAATTGTTTTTTCCATGGTCTAAATGAATCAAGTTGCCTTTTCCAAAAGTCGTTCCCAACAACGCTTGAATCGCGTCAACGCTACAATTATTATTTTCAACCACTGCGACTAATTCTTCGTCCAGAGAAAATTCGTTTCCGTGTTCCAAAATGTATTTTGAAACCACCACACCTAAGGCTACTCCTGGACAAGCGTGTCCGTGAAATTTTACTGCTTTTTCCATCAAAAATTTTGCGTTTAACATCATACTATATCAATGTTTGATTTTTTTAAATAAATTATCAATATAAATTTTCTTGGATTTATTAGAACCGAAAAATAAAAATTAATTAAAAATTTTTTTGTTTTTCTAATTTATTCATTATATTATCAATATGCGATCCTTTCCAGTATATCTTTCTGCATTTAGGATTTTTACATCGAAAAAAATTATCCTGATATTTGAAAGTCTCAGCCCGCACTTCTTCTTTAATTAGTTCCTTATCAATTTTTTTTAAATTTGAATTACAAACAGAACATCTAGCTCTTTGAATATTAAAATCATAGTTCAAACCAAGTTTGGCTTTAAGTTGATTAAGGTAATTATATGCATCTTCACCCTCTAAAAATATGCTTCTATCTCTTGCCTTTCTATAAAAAGCATTATCTTTAGTAATTATAATTCTATCTTCCTTAAGAGCGAATTCTAATAATTTATCATCTGGCACTGGGTCTAAATTAAAGAGTTCTATTAAATCGTTAGCATAAATAGTATCATAGGCGAAAATACGAAGTAGGCGCGTGAGTCGTCCACACATAGAATCTGTTAAAAATTTCAACTCTCTCATCTCTATTATACACATAAGAAATCATCTATATAAAATTCCAATAAGTTATTTGATGGAGAAATGTGAATGTAAGTAAAGGAATGGTTAATCCTCAATCCTTTTTTTCAATGTGTCAAAAAAAAGTCATTTATTCTTTCTTTTTAAAGTGGTCTGCTTTAATTTTATTGAATTTCTCCTTCGTTTTTAAGGCGTCTTCCTTCGCACCTCCCTTTTCGTACATGGCGTATGCTTTGCTCAATAATTCAAGGCATTTTTTATATTCCTTGTTCATGAAGTGATTTTCAGAAAGCTCAACGAGGTATTTTCCTTTCTTTTTGTAGAATTCAATAAATTGCCCGGATGTATCAATATTTTTACTCATTTTTCGAAACACTCTTTAAATATATTTAAGATATAATTATCTAATGATATTAATTCAAAATAAAACTATCTCAAAATTCGAAAATTATATTTAGAGTGCTTTGTTTCGGTATTCTTCCATGTCCACGACGATTCCTTTTAAACGGGCTTCGTTAGCGGCAAAAGCCATTAAATGACTTTCTAATGACGTACGAGCGTTAGTTAAAGGTTGAAGCTTTTTTTTATCGTGAAGGGAATCAATAAAAGCGTCTATGAATGTAAAGTCTCCCCCTCCGTGGCTAGATGACGCAAGAGATAATTTTTGCTTAAAAACAACTTTTTCTGTCCCTGAGTGATGCTCGTATAAAGTTATTTTTTCTCCAGATCCGTAAAATTCGCCCATGAGCGTCGCTTTCGTTCCATCAATTCTTAAAGTGCGACCTTCTCTTTCGCTAAAACCGTGCATCGTTAAGTTTGCCGTAATGCCATTTTCAAATTCAATATTAACAACTTGATGATCCACGACATCGTTTTCACATTGATACACGCACCTACCATATGGGCTTGTCTTTAATATTTTCATTTTTGCGTCATCTGAATAATCTTCGGGATGATCCTCGTATAAAGCATCTACCGGCCAATCTCGATAATACCTGAGTCTTTTCAAGGGAGGAATTAATAATGTAAAGAATTTCAATATTTTCAGGTGCTTTTTTCTTAGATTTATAAAAAATTTGAACAGTTTAATCTCGCTCTTTTCTACAATTTGAATTATTGGAACGATATCGATATATATCCTAGGAGCGTAATAAAGGCACTTGTCTTCCACCGGACAGCCTTCCACGCAATACTTTGGAGCGCCTCTTGGAGCATTTTCTGGTTTGAAATGTAATAGATTTCCAAAAGAACTTATTTTTTTTGGAAGCGAGTCAACCATGGTGAAAATAAGGTCAAGATCATGACAGCACTTTTGGAGTATCATTGGAGAAGAGCCTTCCACATTTCTCCAATTACCCCGAACAAAAGAATGGGCCATATGATACCACGAAACGTTTTCTCTATGCGTGATGTTAATAACCTTTCCAAGCAATCCTTCTTGTATTGTTTCAAAAATTTTTGAGAAAAAATTAGTGTATCTTAACACATGACCAATACCTATTATTTTACCCGTCTCTTCAACCTTTTTAACAATTTTCACGCAATCTTCTAAAGTATGAGCCATTGGTTTCTCTAGAAGAACATCGTAACCTTTTTCCAATGCTTTTAGTGTGGGTTCGGTGTGCATTTGGTCCTGTGTGCATATAAAGCAAGTATCTGCAAACTTATCTTCACTTAATAAGTCCTCCCAACTTTTGTAGCATCTATTTGGCGAAATATCGTGAGATTTAGCAAATTTTTCACGGCGTCTTTTTATTGGTTCTGCCACGGCGATAAACTTTAACTTTTTAGGGTTTCTTAGCGCGTAAGCTCCATAAGTAGTCATTCCACGACTATCTGCGCCGCACAGGATTGCTGATATTTTTTCTTCCATGTTTAAATCCCACTCTCGTTAGTTTGATAAAACTGAATTTATTTTTCCCTCAATTAATAAGCAATCTAATAAAACAATAGCCGTCATTGCTTCAACAACAACAACGGCTCTAGAAACTATACATGGGTCGTGCCGTCCCGTAAATTCGATCTCGGTGGTTTTCATGGCGTCAATGTTTACGGTTTTTTGAGGAATACCAATTGTTGGCGTTGGTTTTACGGCAACCGTAAATTCAATTGGCATGCCAATGGAAACACCTCCTATAATTCCATCTGAATCGTTCTTGCTCGTTTTAATTTTTCCTTTTTTAATAATCCAAGGATCGTTATGTTCAGATCCTTTCATTTCAGCGGCTTTAAAATCCGCTCCGAATTCAATCCCTTTTATTGCAGGAATGGAAAAAATCGCATTACTTATTCTTGATTCGAGACTATTAAAAACTGGCCCACCAACACCTTCAGGGAAGTTCTTCACGACGCACTTTATGGTTCCGCCTATAGAATCTTTTTGGTCTTGGACATCCTTGATTATTTTTTCCATTAAAATTGATTTTTCCCTATTTAAGGCTCTAACGGGGGATTTTTCCCTTTGGTCGATG
>JAUXAJ010000363.1 GCA_030620005.1 Promethearchaeota archaeon
AAATTGTTTCTTCATCAAGATCTAAATATCCAAAAAAACCTGTATCAAAAAGACAATATTTGACAACAGATACTTTTGTCTCAGGATTAGTGATGCGGATTGATATTCTATTCATCCCTAAATCTTTATCAATTTGCCATCCGCCTAAGATCTCCATATATATCTACTCGGTAATCTTTTCAAGATTTTTACCTAGTATTTTTAATTGTGATAAAGGTATTTCAAGTGCCCTATTAGGATCCTTTTTTAAAAGTTCAAATTCAGATGGGGTAAATGGTCCAACTATATAGGGTAAAACCCCCGGATAGTTAAATTCAGATATATATTTTGAGACAGATTCCCTTAATACATGGCTTCTACTTTTAAAAAAGCCTTTTTCAATAAATTCATCTACTTTTTTAAGCAAATCTTCAGGTAATCGAATTTGTAATGTTTTCATGAAATTTTCTCACTAATAATTACAAAAGTAATTATGATTAATTAATCTATCATCCTTATATTTGTGAGTATTTAAAAAATGGAACTAGAAAGGTTAATAGGTCAAAAAGTCTCTTTACTTGGCACTGCTAAGGATGCTAAAGGTGGGGCTGTGCTAATCACCACAGATGAAAATGTGATATACATTAAAGGTCTTGAATCTTGGTCGTCAGAACTGGTGGACAAGCCTGTATTGGTGAACGGGTTGCTCAAGAAAGAGAAATTCATCCCCGACCCTAAAACGGATAAGAATGGAGGTATTAGTTGTGGGGCAATCGGGGAGCAGTTAGTTATAATTAATGCAGAATATTCTGAAATCAATGGAGAAAAAATTTCACATCGGCAATGAAAGACTTTATATAATCATTTGTCGAATCTATATTTAATCAAATTTTGATAAAAAATAAAAATTTGAAAAAATCAATTAAATTTAAACGTGTTTTATAATGTCAGAAGAAGAAATTGATGAAAAATCGACCCATGTTCGTTACGAGTGGTTAGACCAGTTTCGTGGCTTAGTAATTGTTTTTCTTATCATTTCCGTGGTAACATGGCCCTTATCCGGTAATGCTATTACAGGAGACGCCATTATTGGTCCACCTCTTCTCAATCATGGTTTCAAATATGCCAATGCCTATCCAGCAATTATCACTATTATTGATATCGGACAACAAATATTCCTGTTTTGCCTAGGATTCGTGGGATACCTCGCGTTTAGTAGTAGACTAGAAAAAAAGGGTGCGAAAGCAGCTTGGAAACACGGTGCTATAAGAGTAGCTGTATTATACTTGTTATCTTTTTTAGATGACGGTTTAATAGGTGGAGATCTTTTAGAAGGAGGAACTGGCTGGATAAAAAATGTAATATGGAATGGAACTTTAGCAAACTTAGCAATCGGTACATTTGCCGCGTATTTAGGCGTATACATAATAAAAAACGCTGATAAACGCATTTATTTAGGAATTGCTATCTTGATTGTTCACTCAATATTGTTTGCATTGCCTGTTTTTGATCACTATTTATCTGGTCCAACAGATGGGGAAATTACCTTCCCATTTAACTCGTTGAATCACGCTGCCATCGCAATCATAGGCACATGTTTTTCACAGTGGTATAAGATGGATCCCGATCCTAAAGTTGGATTCAAAAAGAAGATTCTTCCAGCCGCTACAATCGCAATCATCGCCTTTTACTTGTTAGATTGGGTACAGCCTGCTGAACATCATGATGTTACAACTTCACTTGCATTATTGGCAATATCGGTCTCAGCTTACATGATTTCAGTGTTTTATTTCTTTGATACAGTCGATTTCAAAATTCCTGTATTAAGTGCAATGGGCAAAAACATGCTCTTGCTCTTTATTTTAGCATTTATTGCTGATATATTTGTTGGAATCCTTGCTGCTGATTATAAAGATTTACTAATAGCGTTCCCCGTTCTTGCATTACTACTATGTGGAGTATTACCGATTGTTTTTGAGGCGGTAATTGCAATAATACTCGAGAAAAAAAACATAAAAATCAAATTATAGTGATAAGACTTACTAACAGATTTCATATTGTTTTTGATTAAAAACATCAAAATCTAAATCTTTTTTTTTTTTAATTTTTTTTTTACTTTAACCTAAAATTTGGTGAAATTAATTTTCCAGATTTAACATGGATTCTCCAATGAGACAAGTTAATTTAATTTTAAATCAACTAATTCTTTTCCAATAATTCCTTCTTTACAGGAATTGTTGTCATTTATTCTTCGCCTGTTTCTTGAATGAAATGTTACAATAATTTGATTTATCAAAATTGGCTTTTAGTAGATTTTTATATAAATTTAATTAATGAATCCATGTAACCTTTTGGTTTTTCATAGCCCATTAAATTTAATAAAGTCGCTGTAACATTCCCTAAACTGGGTTCATTTACTTTATCGTCTATGATATATTCATTGTTATATTCTGAATCAATAATCGCAAACATTACGGGATTTAAAGTATGGGAAGTTTTATACTCCTCCATTTCGTCAAGATTTCCATGATCTGCAGTTATTATAGTAATACCCTTGAGATTGTTGACAAGCTGACAGATTTCGCTCACACAAATGTCAACTGTTTCAGCTGCTGTCATGGCCGCACTTTTACTGCCCGTATGACCTACCATGTCTCCGTTTGCGAAATTTACTCGTAAAAATTCATATTCACCAGAGATGATGGCTTTTTCCAATTCTGCCTTAACTTCAAAAGCTTTCATTTTGGGGTGGGATTCAATCATTTCTGAAGGATCTGACTTGATTTCTATATATTTTTCATATTTCGGATCAATATATCCTTCAAGATTACCGTTCCAAAAGTAAGTAACATGCCCGAACTTGTGTGTCTCTGCTATAGCAAATTGTTTTACGCCTTCAGCACAGAGATATCTTCCAATGGAATTATTTATTCTAGGAGGGTCAATGAAGTAATTTTTGGGAATCTCTTTCCCTTCATCATATCGTAGTAATCCATAATATTGTACATTTGGGTTACACCTTTTCGGAAACTCTTTAAAATCATTTTCATCAAAAGCTCTCGAAATTTGTATGGCGCGATCTCCTCGAAAATTGAAGAATATAACTCCATCACCATCGTCCATTTTACCTATTTGAAGTCCATTTTCGTTTACAATCACGAATGACGGCAAATATTGGTCAGAAATTTCGACTTCAATGGAGCGCGCTTTATTAATTGCTTCTTCAGCGGATTTAAAGAATCCATCGTAGCCAGTGAAAGATTCTGGGATCCCGCATACATGTGCTTCCCATCCTCTTCTAACAACCTCCCAATCAGAATCGTATCTATCCATTGTCGTGCGCATCCTACCTCCGCCAGATGCAATTTGATAATCGTACCTTCTGCCATCGTTAATTTTTTTCAATTCCCGCTCTAATTCTTCTATGTATACCAAAGCAGACTGTGGTGGAACGTCCCTTCCATCCAATAAAATATGGATCCGGACTTTATTAATGTTGGAACTCATCGCGCCTTGCAATAATCCAATCAAATGCGAAATATGGCTGTGAACATATCCATCTGATAGTAATCCCACGAAATGTAATGTCTTATTGTTTTCTGTTAAAGATAAGGCAAATTCTTGCCATTTTTGAGTTTTAAATAAAATTTTTGATTCGATAGCTTCTTTAGCTAAAACTGATCGTTGTTTAACAACATTGCCCGCCCCTAAGGCGTTGTGTCCAACCTCGCTGTTCCCCATTTCTTCGTCAGAAGGTAATCCCACCGCCGTTCCGTGAGCCTTTAATTCCGTATATAACTTCATGCTGGGATAAATCTTTTGGATTTTATCTAAAAACAAGGTGTTTGCTAAATAAAAAGCATTACTATCGTCTTTTCTTCCGAGACCAACCCCATCAAGGATGATAAAGACTAATGGACCTTTTCTACCAGAAAATTTATCAAGTTTTTTAAGTTTAAAATTTTCCATTTAATTTAACCTTAAGCTATTTTCTTTCACCTAAATATTATACTTAAGAAATGAT
>JAUXAJ010000300.1 GCA_030620005.1 Promethearchaeota archaeon
GTTTTAGGTGAAATTAATAATCAAGAATCAAAATCTATACTATTGGGAAGAATCAAAAAGGTTGAAAACCAATCTCTTAAAAATTATTATACTAATTTGTTAAAAAATAAGAAGATCGAGAATTTACCAACATCAAAACTAGCAGAAATTGTAAAAGGTTTTATTATAATAGAATCTTTAAAAAATAAATACGAAAAAGTTAGTTTTAAAGCTTATTATGATTCCTTGACTGAATTAAATTTATCTAATATCGGTAGTCACATTTTTAGCTCAACTGTTTTAAAAACTTTACCTGAATATATCAACCAACTATCTTCACTTGAAAAGTTAGAAATAAGGCGAAATAAATTATTTACAATTCCAAAATCTTTAGGATCCATTTTATCGCTTAATTATCTAGATTTGAGCTATAATCGAATTAAATATTTACCAGATTCTATTGGTTCGTTAAAATCACTTCAGTTTTTATACTTGAGATATAATAATTTAGGTAGTATCCCCAACACGATTGGGTTATTAAAATCACTAAAAACTTTAGATTTAAGGGCTAATAAATTAAAAGAAATACCGTCATCAACATGCAATCTTAATTCGCTAGAAGTGTTAGATTTACACGGTAATCAGTTGGTTAAACTTCCAAAATCTGTTGGTAATTTATCATCATTAAAAATTTTAGAATTAGGATTGAATAACTTAAAAATATTTCCCAATGGAATGGAAAAATTAACTTCTTTGAATGTACTGGAGTTGGGAGGCAATAAACATTTAAATTTCTTTCCAAATTGGATAAGAGCACTTAAATCACTAAAAGAATTAAATTTTTACGATAATGATCTAACGGAATTACCGGACTTTATTGGAGAACTTACATCCTTAGAAGAATTAACTTTAAGAAATAATAAGTTGTCAACTTTACCGGACTCGTTGGCTTCCCTTTCAAATCTTAGAAAGTTAAATTTAAGTTGGAATTTTTTCAAGCAACTTCCCGAATTGGTGTGCTCGCTCACATCTCTAGAAGAACTAAATCTATGGGGAAATAAACTTGAAGCGCTTCCGGATTCAATAGAATCGCTCTCTTCGCTAAAGTTATTAAATCTGAATTACAATAAATTCAGAAGGGCACTACCTGAATGTTTAGAAGAGCTACAAAAAGAAGGTCTTGTAATTACAAAATAGTAAGAAATTTAAAGAAATCATGAAATTAACGCCAAAAAAAATATTAGAAGGATTTAATCGTAAGGAATTAAACAAACTCTCTGCGATTGACCAAATTTTTTCTTTAATTGAAAATACTGATAATCTCAAGGCTCGACTTGAAGGTGTTGAAATTTTAGGAAAAATAGGTTCAAGCGATAACAAGGTATTTGATTTCTTAGAAAACCTTTTGATTTCAGATTCTCACGAAGATGTTAGAAATGCTGCAGCAACTATCTTGCGCGAAAGTTATTCAGAAAAAGCCTTTAAACCCTTAAAATGGGCTTTAAAACACGAAAACTCTCCAAGTTTTTTAAAAACAATCGTAGAATCTCTAATAGATATTATTAAGGAAGTAATCAATTACCAAGAATCCCGAGAATTCTTGATAGAAGAAATAAACAAGGTAAATAATAAGGAAATTAAAATTAATTTTGAAAATTTAATTTCTAAAAACGATGTGGAATCTTTGACAAATGATAAGTTAGCCGAAATATTAATTGATGGTATTATTTTAACCCATTTAGAAAAATTGTACGGTCCGGTAAGATTCAAATTAGATGATTGCAAAATTGTAGAATTAAATTTTAACACTTCTAATATAACTCAAATTCCACACACGATAGGATACTTTAATTCGCTGAAAAAGTTGTCTTTCTGGATAAATCGTCTTGAATTTCTTCCTAAATCAATTGGAAATTTAACTTCGTTAGAACATCTAAATTTAAGAGTTAATTATTTAAAGAAGTTACCAGAATCAATAGGCAATCTTGCCACACTCAAAGAGTTGGATCTATTTGCGAATGGATTGAATTCAATTCCACAGTCAATAACATCACTGACATCCTTGGAAAAATTAGATCTAAGCAAAAATGAGTTAAAATCGATTCCAGATTCAATAGGAATGCTTTCTTCTCTAAAGTATTTAAATTTGTCTAGAAATCAATTATCGGAACTTCCAATATCCATGGGCTCGCTTTCTTCGTTGGAATATCTTAATTTATTTCAAAATAATTTAAAAACCATACCTGAATCCATGGGATCCCTTTCTTCATTACGAGTGTTAATTTTAACAAGGAACGAACTAGAACATTTTCCAACATCGTTAAATTCCCTTTATTTATTAAAGGAGTTACATATCGGTGAAAATAAATTTGATTTTGATGATCTTCCCATAACGCTCAAAAAATTAAAAAATAATGGACTTGAAATCATTAAAAAGAATTATAGTAGAAATTATAAGTCATGAATAAACTCTAAAGAATTATTTTTCAAACAAATATGGAATTAACTCCAAAGATAATTTACACGAATTTAAAAAATAAAAAATTAGATAAACCGTCTGCTTTTAAACTATTAGTTTCATTAATAGAGGAAAGTAGAAATGTTAAGACCAGGATTGAAAGCATTAAATATTTAAAAGAAATTGAAGTTGAAAACGAAACAAGAACCTTCACACTTTTAGAAAACCTCTTTTTATCAGATTCTTCTGAAGAAATTAGAAATATCGCTGCACTCATGTTGAGAGAATATTTTCTAGAAAAAGCGTTTGTTCCAATGAAATGGGTTTTTGAACACGAAAATTCGCCTAAAATTTTAAAAACCACACACGAAACATTAATTCATTTCATGAAAACTCTTGTTCAAAGAAATAACGATGTTTCTCGCGCAATTTTGATTGATGAAATAAAAACAATGAAAGACAAAGAATTTGAATTTGGTTTGGCACTAAGGGCTGGTGTTCATCAGTTCACTAATGCTGAATTAGCCGATATTTTAATTAATTATTTTACGCACATTTTTCTAAAAAAGACATATTGGAGGATAAAATATACAGTTCAAAACAGTAAAATTGAAGAGATCTCCTTTCCACTAAGTGGTTTGAGTTGCTTTCCTGAAGTGATCAAACATTTAACAAGTCTTAAAAAACTTACCATGAGATATACGCAATTAAAAGAAATACCTGATTGGATTGGGGATTTAAACTCTCTCGAGTTTTTAAATCTTAATGTTAATAAAATTTTTCTCTTACCTGAATCGATTGGTTCCATCACAATACTTAAAGAATTGACGTTATGGAGAAACGAAATATCATTACTTCCACATTCAATAGGTTCTTTAAAAAATTTAAAAGTTTTAAACTTAAGACTTAATAATATAAGTGATTTACCAGTATCAGTAGGTAATTTAACTTCATTAAAAAAATTAGATTTATTTGGAAATAAATTAAAATTCTTACCCGAATCAATTGGACAGTTAAAAAATTTAGAAATTTTAAGCTTGAATGAAAATGATCTGAAAACTCTTCCTAAGACCATTGGCGCTTTAAATTCTTTAGAATTGATGGATTTAGAAGATAACGAAATAACTTCGATTCCAGATTCAATTGGCGATCTTAAATCCCTTAGATATCTAAATTTATCCCGCAATAATATTAAAGAACTACCGGACTCTATAAGTGAGCTAAAATACTTAAAGGAGTTGTACATCGGTGGGAACAGATCTCTTATAATACCTAAATCTGTGAGGGATTTAGAAAACTGTGATGTTAAAATTTACGATTTTAGTTATTGATAATATTAAGAAGGTTTTATTGATTTTTGTATAAATTTTTAATTTCTTCTACGGTTGATACTTCTTTAATTCCCTTATCTGAACGAATTCTTTGAAATACAGGAAATCTCAAGCTAAATCCTAACGACGAAAATTTTTCAGATACGGTAATTTCATCGCCAATAATTTCAATCACGACTTTTGGCTCAAGCCAAACGTCAGGAGTATCGCTACAGATTACATTTTTTGGTCTTGATTCGACTTCGTATTCTTTCATGTCATTCGTTAGAGTCTTCATGGTTTCATCGGTCCATCCTGAAGCAACTCGCGTGAACGCTTCAAAACTATCGTTGTCTGGATCGTAAACAGCCCCAATATAAGTACCATAAACTCCAGTTCTTCGTCCTTTACCGTAAAACGCACCTATTAAGACAACATCGACGGAATCAAGCAATTTACCCCCTTCCAGTCCTTTCAGTTTGATCCATAAAAAGCCTCTATTACCGGCTTGGTATACAGAATCGTCTTTAATTGATTTCGCCATCATGCCCTCGTTTCCCTTTTCGCGAGCTTCCTTGAAAAATTCTACGAGCCGATTAGTACTTTCAATTAATGTTGATTTTACTAATCGCAATTCGTCTCTTTCTTTAATAATTTTTTCTAATTTTTCACGGCGAATAGGAAGTGGTTTATCAATATACTCTTCATTCTCAAACATTAACATATCAAATACAAATAAACAAACTGGAACTTCCTTTACAATATTTTCTACATCGTATTTACGCCTTCTCTTGCTTAACACTTGAAAAGGTAGCATTTTCTCGTAAAATACGTCCATGGCAACTACCTCGCCTTCAATAATAACATTGTTCGCATTAACATTTTCTCTTATTATTTGACACACATCAGGATATTGTTCAGAAATCTCTAATAATTGACGAGAGAATAACTGGATTATTTCTCCTTGTTTATGAATCTGTAGCCTTTCACCGTCCAGTTTATATTCCGCAATAAACGGCGCCCCTAATCTTGCTATAATTTCCGCATATGGAACTCGAGATGCCAACATCATTCTAATGGGAATTCCATTTACCATTCTAGTTTTCTTAACTTCATCAATTCCTCCTTTAGCAAGTATTCTTGTAATATCTCCCAAATCGGGATGAAGATTGAAAGCTCTCTCTATTGTATCTCGGTTTTCTTTTGTTCCAGTAAATCCAAGAGATAATCCGTCGATAATAGTTTGGGTTGATACACCAACTCTGAGGGTGGAAGTTATTATTCTTAATAGATAGTTTGTTTCAAGCGGGGAAGAAATTCTTATGAGCTTTCTTAATATTCCTAATTTAACATCGTGGGACCCGCTACCTTCAGTTTTAGCAATTTTTTTAAGTTCAGAATATAGGTCTGGAATTTCTAACGATTTATATTTGGAGCCCTCGTTCTTTCCAAAATCCATCAACGATTTTTGTTTCTTTTTTTTCGAAAGAATGATTTCTGCCGTTTTTCCAATATCTCCTTGTTTTACTAAGATTTGTTTAATTTTTTTCCCCTCCATCCCTGCGTGAACAGAAAGGGCTTCAATTATCGTCTTTTCAGCGATGCCCATTTTAGGAAACTGCTTGATGTTTGAAACCAATTGCCCTTGCAATAAATAAATGATCTTATCAAGGTCATCGTGTTCTTTACTAATTTTGATTTCATTAAAAAATGTAGATAATATATCTATCATTTCTAATCTTTTAGGAGTGCTTTCCAGTTTGGAAAGAAGCTTAGCTAATTTATTGAATTTCATTTGAAAATCTTATTAATAATTGTTAAAATAAAATCATTTTAAACATGAAAAAGTAAAAATAATTAGAAAAGATAATTATAATAATTTTGAAAGTTCGCCATATTTCTTTAGGACATCGTTCTTAATTTTGGAGAGAGCACCAGGAAAACTATTTTGTGTAAAAGATACTTTTGAACCTTTGATTTTGAATTGACAGATAGGTCCATCCATCATTTCGACAGAATAATTGCCATCTGCTTTCTTACTCACCCATATATCGTCGTAGTGGTCGGTAAGTGCTGTTAGTACAAACCCTACTTTAGCAGCAGCTAGAAGATTGGTATCGGCAAGTCCAGGCTTGACTTGAGGTTTAGGAAGTGAAGCAGCTTTGCCACGCGTGGCTGGCTTAGCAGGAGCTTTCGGCTTTGCGGAAGGGGCAGGTTTGTCACG
>JAUXAJ010000382.1 GCA_030620005.1 Promethearchaeota archaeon
CAAAAACAACCTATTTTCTCGCCTTTACAAAGAGGATCGATATATTTTCTTAATTTACTTGTTTTACCCAAAACGCGAATCATGGTTGCTGGATACGTGGAAGAATACCGGCTCATATCTACGGGTAAGCTGTGATAACAAAGCGCTTCTGAGAATAATAGATCATACATTAAAGACTTGCTTAAGCCTCCAAATCGTTTAGGAAACGAGATACCTATATATCCTCTCTTTCCCATGGGCCTAATTACGTCCCAAATATCCATTTTGCCTTGTTCAATGTCGTCAACGTAAGGTCCAACCTCGTTATTACAATACTCGTTAGCTTCATTTCTAAATTGTAATTGCTCTTCATTTAAGTTTGAAAATATGCTTTCCATCATTAAAATCAATTATTTATTCTAGTTTAATAATTAAGGATCTCTAAATGAACATCTTATAAAACTTTTTTTGCCTTGAATTTTACAATAAAATCCATGTAGGCTAATATAATTTTTTTGAGACTCGAATTCTTCGGAGTTTGGCATTATATCCTTGAAAATTCCGCATCTGTTTTAGCATCTGATTTCATTTTTTTAAAATAAATATGGCTTTGATTTATTCTATTTAATACTAATGATTCCTTATAATTAAATAACGATCTGAGTTATAAGGTATAAGTCATGCAGCTTAATATCAAGAAAGCCACTAATGACAATGCAGAATCCATCTCAACAATTTGGGAAATCGTCTGTGCGGAACGGATTTATACTGCTGTAAAACGCCCTTTTTCGACTCAACAAGTGCAAGAATATCTATCGTCTCTTTCTTCTCGTGAAGGCACATTTGTAGCAAAAATGGATGATCAAGTTGTTGGATTTCAATCGATTGATCTTTGGGCAAAATATACCGATTCTTTTGACCATGTGGGCGTATTAGGAACATTTATTCTTCCTGAATGGCGGGGAAAAGGAATTAGTCGCCGCTTGGCAGCGCACACCTTTGAATTCGCTCGTGAACATCAATACGAAAAATTAATAATTTATGTTCGAGCAAGTAATGCCACGGCTCAAGCATTCTATAAGAGCTTGGGCTTTAAGCAAAAAGGCGTGTTATCTCGACAAGTTAAAATTGATGGTAAGTATGATGACGAAATTTTCATGGAATTGTTTCTATAGTGGCTTCTTTTATAAAAATATTTTTTTTAGAGCTCTTTCTTTTCTTAAAAAGTAATCCAATTCTTTATTTTTTTTCAATATCTTCAATGTCCTGAATTTCTATATCTTCCTCATCCTTTTCAAAAGGTTTTGAGGGTTTTGACCTATCGAAGGGATTATTACATACCCAACAGGCGTTTTCTAGATTTGATAAGGCTTGAGCACAATTCACGCAGTAAAATGCTTCACATTCAGGGCAGATATAGGTAAATCCGATTTCCTTTCCCTTACAAACCAAGCAAATTTTCTGATCTCGATAAAAAGTTACTTCTTCCTCAGTAATTTCGCCAGGCTTTAATTCAGAAACCCTAAATAGCGAGCTTTCAACCTTCATTTCTTTTTGTGGTGTACTTTTTTTAGCTTTGATGGTTTCCTCCTTAAGACCAAAATACCATAATACAAAACTACCAAGAACACCACTCCTGATAAAAATTAATGCAATACTTGGATTAGAAAATGCATCAATAATAGTTAATAAAACATAAACAAAAAAACCCGCAGAAAGCAATAAAAATTTCTTTCTAATGATTCCCTTTGACATCAATCCTTTAAATAATGTTCCAAAATTCACTAGAATAATTATTGAGAGAAGAAAAAATCCATGTATAAAGAATAAGGGAGAACCAAATATAACATTAGTATGTATTAATTCCTCCCCTGAAATATTAGGAGGAACTGAAACTAGTGAACTAAAAGGATCTAAAAATATTATTATTTCGTAGATAATGCTTAAAACTATAATTGTAGATAAAAAATACCATTTTTTACGAGGAAATATTAATTCTGTTGCTATATATATACCAAGAATTGCTGTAGGAGGGGCCCACATGTAAGTTATTATCGCTTGAAAACCATGAGTATTATCTATATTTTCACCTGTTAGAAGGATAGATATAAAATCTAATGAAACGCCCAAATAAATTAGACTAATAAAAAACAATAATAAACCCATATAAAAGAGGAGTTTAGCATTAGTTTTTCTTGATTTATAGATGAAAATGATTCCAGAAAAGAACCCAAAAATGAGTGTGCTCAATGTAAACATTCCTTCAAAAAAACCTTGATTAGAAAGCATTAACATTAAAAAATTACCTCCATGACATTAGATTCATATTATGTTTATATATACTTGCATATTTAAATTTTTTATAAAGAATTATTAAAACAACGGTCCTGCTTGGATTAGTAATTTACTTTTCTACGATTGTTTCTTTTATGGCCGTGCCAAAATGAGTAGCCCCTGGTCCTACATGTACCAACACCTCGTCTCCTACTTGAATTTTAACTACAGATTTAGCGTGACCATCACCATCAACTAAACGGATCGTTTCTGCGTTCTGACATATGCAATTTATAGCAATCTTTTTATTTTCTTGAGTGACTTCTAATTCAAACCTTTTCATTGGGCGGGTCTCGATTTTAACCCTTCCTATAGAAACAATTCTCGCGTCGCCCTTGGTATTTACGACCAATACTTTATCTCCACCTTTTAGTTCGCTTAAATATTTCGTTCGATAAACCTTATCGGGATCGTCATCAGGCACTAAAATGTACGCAGAAACATCCCCTGCGTTGACTCTAAAAGGTCTGGAAGCTACGAATTGCGTTTCAAACACTTCTGCGTGCACTAACGCGAAGCCCTTAGCCGTACTACCCACGCACATTCCTTCGCC
>JAUXAJ010000139.1 GCA_030620005.1 Promethearchaeota archaeon
ACTGTTAATTACTTTAACACTTAAAAGATATTGGGTGAGATTTGATGTTAAGCATTGAAATTTCACTTAGGAGATAAAAATGCAATGTCTTACTAAAATTATTAAAATTAACAATAATTACAAATTACAAAACTTAAGTTAATAATATAACATGAATTATTCAAAGAAAAAAAATGGTGGAAGAAATGGCATTTGAGTTTACTGAAGAGCAGGAAATGATTCGAGAAAGTGTTAGAGATTTTGCTCAAAAGAAAATCGCACCAATCGCTCTTGAAATGGAAAAAAAGAGAGAAATCCCGCAGGATGTTATAAAAGGCATGGCAGAATTAGGACTCCTTGGATGCACGGCTGGAGAAGCTTATGGAGGTGCTGGATTAAGTGCGGTAAGCGCGGGCGTAATTGGAGAAGAATTAGCAAGAGCAGATTGCACGGGTTCTACTTGCGTGTATTATCTTGTTCCAGCGGCGTGGGGCTTTTTATTAAACAAATATGGTACTGAAGACGCAAAACAAGAAGTATTTCCCAAATTAGTCGCCGGAGAGTGGTTTCTTGGCATTGCCACAACTGAAAGCGACGCTGGTTCTGATGTGGTCAACACGAAAACCACGATTAAGCCAAATGGCGATGGTTACGTCGTAAATGGAGAAAAAATGTATATAAGTGGCGTGCGCGAAGCTGTTACGAATGGTGGAGGACATGTTACCATAGGTCATCAGACACCCAGTCTTGGTTCGAGGGGAATGACCGTGTTTTATTTACCGTTAACTTCTGAAGGCATTACTCCAACATATATAGAAGATTTAGGTCGAGAAGGTATTTCTTGTGGCGGTTTTAAAGCAGAAAACGTTAAAATACCGAAGCATTACTTGATTGGCGAAGAAAATAAGGGATTTTACATCATACACGAAGGATATGAATATGCTAGAGCGCTAATTGCTGTAATTTGTGCGGGAGCTGGTTTACAATCGTTAGAAAATGGAATGAATTACGTGAAAGAAAGAAAGGTATTCGGAAGGCCTTTAGGTTATTTTCAAGAAATTAATTTTAGATTAGCAGAACACTATACTAGATTAACCATGTTAAGAGAACTGGGATATAAAGCGTTAAAGACTATTGATTTAGAACAGGAAGGCAAAGGAAATAGGTTTGAAACTAGTAAAATAGTAGCAATGAGTAAGATGTTCGCATCGGATTGGGCCTGTGAAGCGATAAACGATGTAATGCAATGGCAAGGTGCTTTTGGATATTCTCGAGAATGCCGAGACCAAGCAGCGTGGAGGGCTGTAAGGTCATTTTCTCTGGCTGAAGGGACAAAAGAAGTCATGAAGATGATCGTGGCAAGAGAATTGCTTGGTAAGGAAACGACTTCTTATAAATAATATTTTTCAATTTTTTTTTCTACTTCTAATATTTTTAAAGGAATTTAGAAGGTTACAGCCCTATTAAATACAATAAATCAACCTTGAGTATAATTATCTTAAATAGGACTAAAAGTAATTTTATACACATTTATTTATAAAAAAAATCCGAAAATCTAAAGGTAAAGATGGATTTGAAAGTTTAAAGTTCGTCAAAAATAAGAACTATAGTAGTGAAATTAAAAAATTGGAATGATTTAACACATGAACAGCGAACTTTCTGATTCTTTAGATGCCTTGTTTAACCCTCGAAATATTGCAATTTTCGAAGCGAGCGAAAAGTTATGGTATTTCATGACGGGGCTCAATGAGCAAAATTTCGATAAAAGCAAATTATACTTAATAAATTCATCAAAAGAGGAATTATTTGGCTTAAAGTGCTATAAATCTTTAGACGACGTTCCAGAAGAGACGATTGATCTTCTAATATTATCTGTTGGAAGAAATAGGCTATCTAAAAGTTTAAAAAAGTTGTTAACTCAAAAAGAAATTAAAACGATCCACATCTTTACTGCCGGAATGGGAGAATCCGATAAAGAAGGAGTAGAAATTGAGAAGGAAGTATTTAAACTGTTAAATAACGATAAAAATAATACTCGCGCAATAGGACCAAATTGCATGGGAGTCTATTCACCAAAAGGGCATTTAGCTTATGAACCCTTATTCCCAACAGAACCTGGGATGATTTCATTAGTATTCCAATCAGGCGATCTTCATTCTCAAACGATTAGAGTTGGTTCATTGCGTCAAGGTTTAAGATATTCGAAGGGAGTTAGCGTTGGGAATTGCGTAGATCTTCAAATCTCTGACTTCTTGGAGTATTATAACAATGATGATGACACGGAATTGGTATTAGTTTATTATGAAGGTTTGAACGCCCTTCATCCTAACGAAGGAAAAAAATTATTGAACACACTGAAAGGCATGAAAAAGCCCGTTTTATTCATGAATGGGGGTAAAACCAAGCGAGCGCAAACAGCAGTATTGACGCACACGGGTTCAATCTGTACGAATCAAAAGATTTGGGAAGGTATTTACGCACAAACACCCGTAATTGAGGTTCCTACATCTCTAGATGACATGTTAGATTACACATATCTTTTTTACGAATTAATAAAGAAATATAGAAATTCTGATGGTAATAAAAAAGAAATTCAGTATCCAATAGGGAAAAATGTTTTAATAATTCTTTGGTCTGGAGGTTTTGGAATTGTTGCTACGAACACGTTAACAGAATTAGGATTGAACGTGCCCTATTTCGAGGGTGAAAAATTAGAACAATTAAGAAAGATATATCCCATTAAAATCGGGAGTCTTTCCAATCCTTTGGATATACCATGGATTATTGGTACTGATACATTTGCAGAGATTGCTAAAGTAGCGATCTCGGAAAATATTGATCTCGTGATAATACAAACAGATGCTTGGAGCGAGGATGAGAGCGAAGAATTTAGCTCTTATTATAATAACTTATTGGAAGTAAAAGAATTTGCTGAATCCTTAAACAAGATTTTTGTCATGGTTTTACCTGAATATCAGAGTCGACATCGAAGGAAATATTACAATAAACTTATAAAAGATGGATTTATTGTATATCCTTCAGTTCGAAGAGTTGCAAGAGCATTTTTAGCTGTTTACGAACATGGAAGGAAAATTAATGCCACAAATAATAAATAATCTTTCCTAATTATCATATACAATTATTGCTTACCAAAATTTTATTTTATATTTGTAAATCCTTTACCTTTTTTTGGAACGTCCTCTTCCGTCACTACTTCTGCTTCCTCTTTCTCGAACGGTTTTATGGGTTTTGACTCGTCAATAGGAACATTACACGCCCAACATTGATTTTCCAAGTTGCTCAATGCTTCAGAACATTTCAAGCAATAAAATGTCTTGCATTCAGGACAGAGATAATTAATTCTCGATACTTCATTTTTACAGACCAAACACACTTTTTTTTCTTTTGAAATCGAGACTTCTTCTTCAGTAATGGTGCCAGGTCTTGTAAACATGCCCCAAATATCCGGGTGAACACTTTTATCCATGGATTGAGTTCCTTTAGAATAATATGCTCTTACAGTTTTTATGGTGTAATAAAATTTATAAAAATATAAACCTGTGAAGGGAAAGCCTAATAAAATGGTTTCAATTAGTAGTGGTGAAAAAACAAGCCTGAATAATAACGTGAATTGCAAGCCAATAACGAATAACTCGAAGAGCACGCTATAAAATAATGAACGCTTGAGATTTTTGGGCGTAAAAAACATCGGAAATAACATGAAGATGCCACCAAGGCACATTAATAAGGAAGGTACCCATACGGGTACAATGGGATATTCAAACAAGGTAATTATTCCTCTTATTGTTCCCGCCCATCCAATACACACGTAACCCATTAAGATATGTGATGAAATTACCTTATATTCAAGCTGAGACCACCGAGTAAAAATTATGAGAACAATAATTCCTAAAATTGTAACATAAGCGTAAGGTAACATGATTACTTCTGAATCATATTGAACGAAAAAGGGCATTATCGTAAATACAGCTCCTATTAAAGAAAGCAGGTATTTCGTACGTTTCAAAGTTTTCTCAAACATGATAATGAAAATCAAGGAACCAAGAAATAAAGAAAAGTATGTCAATTTAATAAATGTATCAAAAAAAACGTTAATTTCATTAAACGCGGTATTTATATAAAATCCCGAGTTTTCATAAGTTCCCACCACAAAAATAGCGCTTAAAAGTGTAAATAACGCCATGTTCGCAAAAGAAATTAACATTCCAGCAAATGCATATAACATTAGTTTTTCATTTGAGGATTCTTTTTTCCTCCCTCTTTTGAAATAAAAAATACTCCCCATGATTAAAATGCTAAAAGCACTTCCCAGAAAAAATATTGATACAATGTCCCAAAACATTACTGAAACCATCTTTCTACCCTCTCAATAAAAGAACCTTTAATTATTGAATATTATAAGATATTAAATTTCTTTTTTATCATTTTCTTTATTCATGATTAACATATAAAGTTTTTCCCTTAATTCTATTTGTGGTCGGCTACCTAAAACTCGCATTGACTCTTCCATGTTTTTTTGGTATTTTAAATAAGTGTTAATTGAAAATTTATGTGAAATTTGCAAAGGCTTTCAGTTTTCTTTGAATTAGGGATTTATAGATAAAAATGGAAATTTATGATAAAATCCCAAGAATTTTAAATTATGGCATCATATTATTTTAATGGAAATGAATTATTATTAAGGAGAGAATTGGTTTTGAAAGTAAACACTGAAATTAGAAAGGTTGATTCTCAAGGAAGGATCGTGTTACCCCATAAATGGAGAGAAAAGGAACTCAAAGATGGGGATGAGGTAATTGTTATTGAAGATGAGGGAATCCTTAAGATAATCCCAAAGAAAAAAATTGATTTAACTCAGTTTTTTGATTCTTTAGAATACGATGAAGATCTTATAGGGAAACTTGAAGACTGGTCTGATTTTGAAAATTATCTTTTAAATAAGAAATACAGGTAAAGTAGAATGATATATATAGATGCTAATATTTTTATTTATGCATATTTTAAACCAAAAGAAGGGAAGGAATTATCAGACAAATTAAAATGGTGTAAAGAGGAAGCGAAAAATATAGTTCAAAAGATTAATGAAGAAGATAATGATTATTGTATTTCTTTAATCCAGCTATCTGAAGTAGTGAACATATTAAAAAATGCAATGTCTTGGGAAGATTTACAAGCCTTTATCATGGGATTAATCTCAAACAAATCAATTGAACTCGTAGAAGTACCGAAAATGTTATATATAAACGCGGTTAATAAAATAACGAAATATAAAATGGATTCAAACGATATTTCAGCGTATCTAATAATGAAAGAAAAAAAAATCAAAGAGATATATACATTTGATAGTCATTATCAAAATTTCTCTGATATTATTTGTCAACCTCAAATACCCGAGAAATTTAACTAAGTTTTTCTAAATTGTAGCTTATTTTTTTACTTTCAAGACAAAATATATGAAAAGAGAAAAAAAACATTAGTCTAAAATTCATTATCAAACGAAAATTCAATTATGCAATCTTCTGTATTGATATTATTTCGTTGATTAAATGATTATCAATAATTCTATTTAATATTTCTCGGCTATAAATTAACTTTTTTTATATTTTAAACAACAATTTGAATAACGCCAAAAGGTTTATATTAATTACTAAATAATTTTTGATTCGATTAAAAAGATTTTACTTTTTTATATTTCAAGGTAGTTTTTCAATTAATTATTTATTATATTTATCAGTAAGATCTCGCTTACAGATTAAACTACAATTAATTAACTTTTTTTTATATTTTGAATGACAATTTAAATAACGCTTAAAAGATTCAAATTAATCATTAATTTTTTAAATTTTTTAAATTTATTCAACTATCATGAGATTTATTGTCTGCGTAAAGCAAGTACCTGATACGACTGAGGTTAAAATCGATCCAGAAACGAATACACTCGTAAGAGAGGGTGTTCCCAGTATATTAAACCCTTTTGATCAATTTGCCTTAGAACAGGCTATTAAGATTAGGAAAGAGGGCGACGAAATCATCGTGATTTCCATGGGTCCCCCACAAGCTAAAAAAGCACTGTTAAAATGCCTTGCCTTAGGAGCGGATAAGGCAATCCTACTTAGTGATAATGCTTTTGCTGGTGCTGATACTTGGGCGACATCATATACTTTAACTCAATGTATCAAAAAGATTGGCGATTATAACATTGTTCTTTGTGGTTTACAAGCAATAGATGGTGATACTGCGCAAGTTGGTCCAGAAATCGCGGGTCAGTTGGGTATTCCTCAAATTACTTATGTTGAAAGTATAGAAAAACTAAACGAGAACAAGTTAGAAGTTAAAGCTCAAACGGACGATGGATATAAAATTATTGAAGTAAAGACACCAGTGCTCATTACTGGAATAACGCCATCCTATTTTGAACCCACCAACCCTCCAATGATGAGTATAATGAAGGCCAACAAAAAACCCTTTTTAATGTGGGATGCCAATGAATTAGGTGGTGATAAGGATAATTATGGGTTAAATGGCTCGTTAACTCAAGTTATAAACATTTATTCGCCTCCACCAAGAGAAAAAGGCGTGATAATTCAAGAGGAGCCTGAAGCGGCGGTTGAAAAATTAATTGATTTGTTATCGAAAGACAAGGTGATCTAATCGTGATAATTGTGGATGAAGAAAAATGCACAGGTTGCAAGATTTGCGAAAAAATTTGTCCGTTTGGAGCAGTTAAAATTATAGAAAAAATTGCTAAAATTGGGGCCGATTGTACGCTCTGTGGAGCCTGCGTTCAACAATGCAAGTTCAATGCGATTAGTATAGAAAGAAAAGAAGTCAAGAAAGTTGATCACTCAAAGTACAAGGATATATGGGTTTTGGCTGAAATAAAAAATGATAGGGTTAGAAACGTCTCTTACGAATTGTTGGGTAAAGCAAGAGAGCTTGCTGATGAGTTAAACCAAGAAGCTAGCGTTTTACTTGTTGGTAGTGATGTTAAAAAGTTTGCTAAAGGTTTTTCTATTCGTGGAGCAAATAAAATATATATGATTGAACATAAAGCGCTAAGGGACTATGATACCGACACTTATTCTTCAGTAATAAGTGGTTTAATAGCAAAAAATAAACCAAATGTTGTATTGTATCCCGCAACAATAACAGGGAGGGATTTGGCTCCAAGAATTGCCTCCATTCTTGAACTAGGGCTTACGGCAGATTGCACGGATTTATCCATGAAGGACGGATTGTTATTGCAAACAAGGCCGGCTTTTGGCGGAAATATAATGGCGGACATTATTAGTCCTAATTCCCGACCACAAATGGCAACCGTGAGGCCCAATGTTTTTGAAATGGCACCACAAAATCACGACGACGATGCTGAAATCATAGAACTACCCGTGCATGTAAATCCTCAAGAATTTAGAATAAAGATTAAACAATTTATAACATCCTCTTCTTGTGAAACGGATGTGCCATTGTGTGAGGCAGATGTTATAGTTTCTGGAGGAAGGGGGGTAGGCTGTAAGGAAAACTTCAAGCTTCTCGAAAATCTAGCGAATGCTTTCCAAGGCGCTGTGGGAGCAAGTAGAGCAGCTGTAGATTTGGGCTGGATTGAAAAATCGCATCAAGTTGGCCAAAGTGGTAGCACGGTATCACCTAAGATCTATATCGCGTGTGGAATCTCTGGGACCATTCAGCACCAAGTAGGGATGAGAGGAAGCGATATAATAATAGCCATTAATAAGGACCCTGAAGCTTCCATATTTAGCATTGCAAATTACGGGATAGTTGGAGATTTAGAAGTCGTAATACCATTATTGACCGAAGCATTAAAGAATAAATTAAGATTAAACAGTTGAGTTATATTATTATCGTGAATGTTAATGGAAGAAAAGATAGATTTTAATTATTCGTTAATTAAACAAAAATTAACCAATTATTTACCATTAGAGTTAAATTCTAGCGAATTAAGGAACTCAGCCGTGCTGATTCCAATTAAACCTACACTATTAAGTTATGATATAATCGTAACATCTCGTTTCCCCAATTTAAAACACCATACTGGCGAAATGAGCTTTCCTGGAGGGCAATTTGATCCAAATCTCGATAATACGCTTGAAGATACTGCTGTGCGCGAGACATTTGAGGAGATAGGGATACGTGAGGAAAACATTAAAGTTATTGGAAGACTTGATGACTTACCAACTCTCACGGGTTTTATAATTCGTCCTTTTATAGGTTTAATTATTAACTCAAGCGATATAGGGTTTAAAATTAATGTTCATGAAGTATCGGCAGTAGTTGAAATACCCATTGAATATATTGCGCAAAAAGGTCTTTTCCAAGAAATTACGTTCCCAAAAGATCCTGAGCATTGGAACATGCTTTGTTTTAAGTATACCGATCCCCACACGAATAATATTTTTAAAATTTGGGGCGCAACAGCTCACATGCTTCAAGAATTTCTAAAGAAATTGCATGACATTAAAGTTATTACTCCAGAATATCAGAGGCCGGGACTTTTGGACTGCTTAGAATTCATTCGTGAACAAAAAATTAGTAAATAAAACTCTTAAAATATTATGGCTCCTAGTCGTTGTCAAATAAAATTAGTCGTTATCAGGCTTAATCAAGATAATTTTTGAGCCAAATTGTAATTTTTGGGCTTTTTTCAACTCATTTGCTCTCTTTTGAGCTTTTTTTATGCAAACAGATGTTCTTTCCCTCATGTTTATTACATATTCTTTTTCTTTACTCAATTTTACCCCCTATATATATAATTTGGTGTAATTTTACCATGTATTGCTTTATATAACTTTTTTTAATTTGTTCTTAATATATTCTGATTTTTTAACCGATTTTTTTCGTTATCTTTAAGCATTTCGGCTCTTTCCTTTTTTAATCTCTTCAAATATAATTCTCTATCTAAACTATTTTTTTTGCAATCAATACATTTTAACAATCTCGGCTGAAAAAATCTTATTACTATTGGGGCTTTTTTAGACCCACAGAAAGGACATTCAAACTCCATTTTTTTTAATCACCTCTAATTATTTTTTATTTTATTATTTAAATTTAACTATTATTTATATGCAAAAGCTCAGGTGCGTTCTTCATTTCCTTTTTTTTTATCATGAAAAATTCTCTTTCAAAATTGATTTTACCACATTCAATACATTTAACAATTTTTGGAAAAAAATACCCAACCCTTTTTGGTTTTTTTATGCTTTTACAATATGGACAATTATACTCCATTTTTTATTACCACCTCAATTTATTTAACAAAACATTAAATTAGACTTAATTGGATTTACAGAATGTGAATGCTTGGATTAACCTTGATTACTACAGAAATTAATTCCTAATCAAATTGGGAAATTTAAATTCTGGTATTAACGCTAATGAAGTAATCCCCAATAATGTAGATTCCGTAAAAAAAATGGATAATAATGTATTTATAATTATGTTTTTTTAGTTAATATGCGTATTAACGACACGCAATTTCAATTAAAAGTCAATACTGCTTATCATGCCATTAATGGTAGCATTTACAAATTTTTTTATTAGATTTAAATCTAAACGAATAAATTTGGCGATTTCAATTTGGATGGCATTAACGCGATTCTTTTTGTAAAATTGATAGGTGATATATCCCCCTGAATAACCAAGATTAAAATTTCTTAACTCTAGACCATCATCTAAAGTAAAATGTTTAGAAAGGCCTCGTATTAATTGACTAAACCCCCAATAATCCTTGGATTCTTTTATAGTTAATGTGTTGCCAAATATGTTGCCTAAAATAATATCTGGATAATTTTTTAGGGGTTTAGTAAAACCATGTAAATCAATAAACAAACACTTATTAAAAGAATTGACGCATTCTTTTGCGAATGTTTGAATTTTTTCGTGAAAAAAATTGTGAATCTCTTTAGCTTGGGCTGATGATTGTGAAAAAGCTAGATTAGATCTTGGAGGACGATTTAAATCAATTTTACATCTATGAATTTTACTTAAAATGTAATGTATATCGATTCCTCTCATTTTTAAGGAATGAATAATATGTTTTGCGATGATATAGGTATTTCGATCCGGGATTAATACTCCATCTATCCTATCAGGGATGATTCTTGGCTTTTTATATCCCCCGTGAGGACAAGATAAGACAATTGGAACTGTTCCAACACCAATTTCAAAGTATTTATAAATATTCACGATGCATCTTGAAGGTTTTCTGAAATATAGTTTTCTAAACTACGATAAATAAAATAAATCTTCAAAAAATAAGTTTCTAAAAAAAAAAGAATTAAGGTAGGTTTTCTAAAAACGCAAGAAATATTCGCTTCGATGGTTCTGGAAGATCTTCTATCGCTTTATGAATTTTTTGCACGAGTTCTTCTTTTGTTTCAACATCCTTTAATATATAATTATCAATATCTTTAAAAATGTTAACAATTTTACCATATGCTATTATGAGATTATCGAGATTCTTACTGATAGGTATTTTCCAATCTTGGTCAACTTTAACCTTGTCTTTCTTATCCTTGTCTTTCTTATCTTTATCTTTCTTATCCTTGTCCTTTTTCTTATCTTTTTCTTCTTTTCCCATAATTTATCAAACCATTAGTATATCTTATTTTAATTATATAAGAGCAAATATTTAAATGATTATACCAAACCTCATGATAAAAATGAAATTATTAAAAATTTTAGATATTTTAAACCTCCTTTAAAAACTTTAGCTTTTTTAAAGTATCTTTGAGTGCAAATATTCAGATCAGAACAAAAAATTTCAAAACATTTTTTAAATTTAAAAACTTTCCTTTAATACAAATTAGTAAAAGTTTAAGTTCTATTTATTGGGGTAAGTAGTTTTGGTTTTAGATGAATTAATAGGGTTTGTAAAAAAAAAAGGGTTTAGGGATGTTTTCACCGTTCTAACAAAGCATAAGAATTACATGACCGATAAACACACGTTCTATAATGAATTAAATCAATTTAGCTATTATAACTCTTTTTTCCGCATTAAAGAAGAAATGATAGAAAAAGGACTCTTAACTATTGAACAAAACAACAAGAAAAAATATTTTCAACTCACGGAAAAAGGCATAACGGTCTACAATAAGCTTTTAGAAGTAAACGATCTTTTAAATCATAAATCGAGTTCTAAAAAAAAGAAAAAATAATATTGAGGATTTCGCAATACTCATTAATTTTTCTTAATTTCTTATTTCATTTATTGATTAATAATTCACATTTATTAACAACTAAGATTTTTCCATGATATTAAAAAAACTGATTGTAGGCGCTCTTGGAACAAATTGCTATGTCTTCGGCTCCAGCAAAACAGGAGAAGTAATAATCATTGATCCAGGAGGAGACTCGGAATTAATTATTGAAACTGTAGAAAAACTCGAATCAAGACCCATCGCTGTATTATTAACGCACGGACACTTCGACCATTCTCTTAAAACTGGTAAAATAATGAAATATTTTGAGATCCCATTAATGTACAATAGAAAAGAATTCGATTCGGGATTTTTTTCTAAAAAAGAAGCTGATAAATGGTTAAAAGAACGCGATACAATAAAAGTTGGTGAAATTACTTTACACGTGCTAGAAACACCAGGACACTCGCCTGGTAGTTTAAGCTTTTATGCTAAAGAATTGACTGATACTAATGGTCAAGATTTTAGCGGTATTGTTTTTACAGGAGATTTAATTTTCCGAAGGAGTGTAGGTAGAACTGATTTTGCTGGAGGAAGTCAAGGACTTCTATTTTCGAGCATTCGCGAAAAAATAATGCACAATCCTGAAATCTCTGACGATTTTATCATATTATCAGGTCATATGGGAAGAACTACTGTAGGAGAAGAGCGAAATTTAAACTTGTTCAAATCTTATTTTTTATGAAGACGATTTCAAAAATGTTAAAAATTAGAACAACACTTTTTTAAGCATGAAATCTATTATAATTATAAATTTTCTAATATTATGATTTTCCATTAAAAATTGGTGAGTAGAAAATTTTGAGTAATTTTTTTGTAATAAAAGGTTAGGAGAATAGGGAGTGAGGAAACTATTATCGATGTGAATGAAGTCAAAGCTATAATCCGACGCTTCAAAGAAAAGGAAGGCGTAAGGGGAGTAATTATCTGTGATTCAAGCGGACTTCCAATAAAATCGAATCTACCAATTGATGTGTCTGAAGATGTTTCTGCTTATATTACTAGCTTGATTGGTAAAGGAAAGCAAGTAGTTAAGGCTCTAAACGAAGGAGAGTTAAGATTTATCAGGCTTGAAACAGGAAAAGGGGAGACAATGGTTGCTCTGGAGGAAAATTTAATCCTCATTATTTTAAAATAATCTTAATAATAAATAGAATTTTTTTGTTTATCTTTTTTTTTTAATTTATCATGATCACTCAAGAAAACTCCAAGCTTTAGCGTGGAGTTTCTTTCTTTTCTCGGAAAGAAAAGAGATCCATGAAAGGTTAAAAGACGATAAGGAAGCACTTAGGTCTTACAAGTACAAGACGGAAAAGCAATATAAAGAAGAGTTTCCGTTTTTAAAAGAAGCAGATTCAATAGCTTTACAATCCTCAAGAGAACACTTGCTTGAGGC
>JAUXAJ010000159.1 GCA_030620005.1 Promethearchaeota archaeon
TTAATTACTTTAACACTTAAAAGAAATTGGGTGAGATTTGATGTTAAGCATTGAAATTTCACTTAGGAGATAAAAATGCAATGTCTTACTAAAATTATTAAAATTAACAATAATTACAAATTACAAAACTTAAGTTATTAATTAAAAAATCTTCATTAAAATAAATAAATTGATATAAAAGAAATTTTAAAGATCATTCAGACCTAAAGATCTAAGTTTAAGTTCACTAGGCTTTCCTGTAACGGGATCCCAATCACGATACTCGTAGAAAGAACTTTTTAAGTCGTCAAAATTCGGAAAAAAAAAGCTTATCTCATGAATGGTGGTGTTGCGATTTTATATTTACTGGCTTCAAGTTTCCAATAGCCCATTTTGTGACTTCATTAAGGGAGGGATGAATCACCATTGATTTGTAAATTGGCATGAACGAACCTCCTTCTGGACAAGCGCGGGCTAATTTAGGAACGTCAATATCTTCTGAAATTTCAGGCATTTGGCAAGTAAAGCCTGAATTCATTAGATACACAAACGGTTGCACTAAAATAGCCGCATGTGGTCCTACGATATGGGCTCCTAAAATCCTATACGATTTATCAACGACTAATTTGACAAACCCATCGTCATCATCATTAATATCATAACCCATTGCGTATCCTTTAGCAACCGTGGAATATTGTTTTATCGCAGTAAAAATTTCAAGACCTTTTTCAATAGCTTCTGCTTGAGTCATTCCGACGTGGCCAATTTGCGGGTAAGTAAATATCGCCCACGGAACGGAAGAATAATCAACGGATTTAAAATGTTCCTTTGGAGCAAAAATGTTATTAGTACAAATTTCTGCTTCGTAATTAGCCTTGTGTCGGAATTGATAAAGTCCGTTTGCATCTCCAATACACCATATATTCTTTTTTGTGGTCTCTAAGTATTTATTAGTTTTTACCCATCCGCGTCTATCGGTCTCAACGCCAGTCTTTTCAGGTTTCAACAAATCGACATTTGAGCGCCGACCTGCAGCAATCAAGATCTCTTCAGCTTTAATTTCTTTCTGTTCACCGGTTTTTACATTTTCAATTGCGACTACTTTAAACTCCCCTTCCTTACGAGCTTTAACTGCTTTATAGTTAAGTAGCACGGTCATGTGTTTTTTAAAGGTGTGTTCGAGAAACGAGCTTATTTCCGGCTCTTCAGTCGTAACTAATCGGGGTAACATTTCTACAATAGTAACTTCAGTTCCAAAGGCGGAGAAGATGTGAGCAAATTCAGCCGCTATGACACCTCCACCTATAATAATTAAACTTTTCCATGGTTTTTCAGGGAACATTTCTCCAAAAAATGTCCTATTTGTTATATATCCTGCTTCTTCTATACCTTCTATAGGGGGGATAAAGGAACGCCCTCCTGAGGCTATAACAAATCGATCTCCTTTGAATTTACCAAGACTCTCTCCTGTTTCAACTGATTTCACTTCCATTTTATATTCACCAATAAATTCCCCAACGCCACGATATAATTTTAAGTTGGAAACACTAGACAGACTTTCTTCCATCTGCTTGCTTTCATCTATCTGATGCCACATCCTTTTCGCAATAAGACTCCAGTCAAATTTTTCAAGCTTAAGACTTAATCCAACTTTTGATGCGTGTTCTGCTTCACGAATTAAATCTGCGGGATGCACCAAAATCTTCGATGGAATACACCCTCTTGTTAGACATGTGGCACCAAGCTTGGTATCTTCCAATAATACGCATTTTAATCCCATTTGTAAACCTGCATTTACAACGTTTAAACCTGCTCCACTTCCAATTACTACTAAATCATATTTTTCCATATTATCATAAAGGTTTGCTACATTTTTTAAATATTTTTGTGATAATTTAAAGGTTTTAATATGTAACACTTTAATAAGAATTGGAGCAAATTGTAACGCTCCTATTCGTTTTCTTTCGAACTACATCGGTTAAAAGCGATATAAATGCGTTAAATACAAACATCAGAGTTTTCTAACAAAAAAAGGATATTTTTTTAAAAAAGCATCAAAATGAGATGCTATTCGGATAAATATATTTAATACTCAATTTCTATCTTCTTAAGGTAATCGAAAGCCGAATAAGCTGCAATTACACCTTCAGAAACTCCCGTGATTGCTTGTTTAAAAGGTGCGTCTGCGACATCTCCCGCAGCGTATATCCCAGGAATATTGGTTTCCGATTTTCTATTAATTATTATCTCGCCTTTTTCGTTTAGGTTCACGCCAATTTCGTTTACTATGCTCGAGTTAGGCACTGAACCAATTTCAATAAATACGCCGTCAACTTCAAACACGCTTCCATTATCGAAAATGACTGAATTAACCTTTATATTTCCTCTAATCTCTGTTATATTGGTGTTATTTATGATTTCAATTTTATCGTTTTCGTACACGCGCTTTTTATTTATAGGTTCAGCCCTAATTTCTCCTCTGCGATAAATTATATAAACTTTTTTTGCGTGTTCTGCTAAAAATAGTGCTTCCTTCGCAGCAGAGTCGCTCCCTCCAATTACTGCAACGATTTTATTCTTAAAGAAAGTGCCATCGCACGTAGCACAGTACGAAACGCCTTTTCCGAGAAACTCCATCTCACCAGGAATTCCTAATTTTCGTCTTTCAGAACCAGTAGCTACACACACACATGAAGCCTTAAATGACATGAAAAACGATTTTAAAACAAAATAATTCTTTTCTTTTTCAATGGTTCTAACCTCGTCAGATATATAGTGAATATTAAGAGAGTTTATGTGGTCTCGGAACATCTCCATTAATTCTGGGCCGGACACGGACGTTATTCCTGGATAATTTTCAACAATGTGAGTTGACGCAATTAAACCTCCAAAAGTTTTTCCAATCACTAATATGTCCATCGCAAACCTAGCAGCATAAATCGCACACCCTAAAGCAGTGGGCCCCCCACCTAATATTATCATATCGTATATTTTATCAGGATCGGGCATTCCTAAATCAATGTTAAACATTACTGTTTTCACCTATTTACAAATTTTTATTACTTTATACTAATATTAAATATTAATATTCCCACCAATTAATTCTCTCAATATTACATCTGGACCGACCATCCCGGATATTGGTCGTTGATCGTTAATAATTGTATGTGGAACTCCAGCAGCATCGTAATATTGTCCTATATCCGGATTTTCAGCAATGTCAATTATAATGGTACGAATTTTTCCCTCTGCAGCTATAGCGAAAAGATTGCATGTATTTACTTGCTGAGGACAATAGGGACAGGTAGTGGTAATCATTACTTTAATCGTTGAAGGTTGAATTCTGTACAAATTTTGTTTTATTGTAGCGGCGTAATAATTTGGAGCACCAGCAAGTGCAAACAGTGCTTGAATAAAAGGCTGTGTTTCGCCTCCTTGAGGATTTGCCAAATAACGTATTATTTCTCTTCCTTGTTCGTCAATGAATAATATCGTAGGGACTCGTTTTACATCGTATTCACGCGCAAATTCAGGGTCGTCATTAATTGATAGCTCTTCAATGGTGAGTTTACCGTTTGAATTTTCCTCGTAAATTTTTAATAAAGCCATTGTATGATCGCATCCTTCGCACTCTCTAATAAACGATCCATCTGGTTGTCTTTTTAGCGAAGTAAAAACCTTTAATTTAACAGGTTTAGTTAATTTTGCCATTTGTTCTTGGATAATTTTTTTATATCTCTCATCTGAAGACATTTAGATTCAACCTCCTTGATATTTTAATTCTAATTTAATTCAAGCATACATTCCTCCTAAATCGAGTTGCCCTTTTGTTAATTTCTCTAATAAATCTTGAGGTGTAAACATGCCATATATGTGGTCTTTTTCGTTAATCATTGTATGAGGGACTCCTTGAATTTGGTATTTCATGGCAATGTCAGGGTTTGCGTTAATATCAATGATTTCTGCTTTAATTTTTCCTTTTGATAATATCGCAAACATATTCAGTATCGGAATAGTTGCGGGACAGTAAGGGCATGATAAAGTCATGAACAACTTGATATCTGACTTTGGAATTTTTTTCATGTGAGTAATTATCGTATCATGGTAAAAAGAGCGCCTTCCTGAAAAATATTGAATGCTTTCTATAAAGGGGGCCAATTCTGCTCCTGTTGGTGTAGCAGTATATCTAATCACTTCTTTTCCTTGGTCGTCTATGAATAGTATAGAGGGGATTCTCACGACATTATATTTTTTTGATTCTTCCGCGTTTTCTGTAGTTGATAGTTCTTCAATCTTTAATTTACCATTTGAATATTCTTCTAGAGTTTTTAATAAATTATGCGTGCCTTCACAAGCCATGCAAGCTCTAATTTTCATGCCATTTTCTTGAGTTTTAAAGTCAGTGAATAGCTTTAAATTAACTTTATTCTTTAATTTGGCCATCTCTCTTTTTATATTATCAATTTCATTTTCTGAAAATAACATTTAATCACCTTATTCATATATCTCTATATTAATATTTCATATTAGATTTAAAATATGTTTTCTATATAAATTATAAAAAAACAAATAATTCAAAAAAAACTCTATTCAAGATGACCAAGTTTAATTTTATAATTTAACAAACCTTCATTATTACTTTAATAAATCGCACATGTCTCTCAATTTGAATTTTATCTTCTTTTTTTTTCCAAAAACTTTCAAAATCCAATAAGCGTCCGGGCAATAACTCGTAATAAAATTGTTTTCACCTTTAATTTCTCCAATATAGCCTTTCTCTTCCTTAAAATCATTCATTCGATTAAGGGCTATTGTTTCAATGATATCAGTTCTGAGTTGATGACCCACGCCTCCACCACAACACGTTCTGGGGACTCTTGTTAGAACATTATAACCACTTTCTTTATATAACTTTTCTAAATTTTCAACGATATTTGGAATTTCTCCATTCCTAAGCGGGCACGCGTGTTGAATGATTAGGCTTCCAGATTTTTTAATTTTTGTTGGTGTGAGGTATTCTGTAAAATATTCGACCTTAATATTTAAATTTTTTTTGAAAATCATATAGCAACTAGGGCATGCTGTTATAATTCTTTGATATTTTCTTTCTTTAAATATAGCTTTGTTTTTCTTAACTAATTTTTCATATTCACTAATTTCTCCATTACATAAAATTGGATACCCACAACAGATTTCTTCATTTAAAATAGTAAATTCTATACCCTTTTTCAATAAATAGTTAATAAGACTTTCTGCATATTTAGGAGTTTTCACTGATGTAAAACATCCTAAATATAGAAGAGTTTTTGATTCTTTACGAATTCCCTCCGGCACCTTTACACGACTTTTATTTTTTGTAAAGGGGGTTCCATACATTTCAAGATTCTTAATTAAATCTTCTAAACCTTCAATATAATTTCCATCTTTTAAGAATTTTTGTTTTAAAATAAATCTTTCTTCAGAAGTTCCGCAATCATTACAGTGAATACAATTATATAGCCTTAAATAGTCTTCTTGCTTAAATACATATTTAATTTGATTTTCAATTAGCCATTTTACTTCTTCATTAGGAATAAAATGGTCTGGGTCGAATTCCCGACAAGGACAGTAAAAATCTTCGTTTTTTTTGCTATTCATAAAAGTAATTCAAAAATATCCTTTGCTTTTGGATGAATTTTAAATAATTTACTATATCTGCGTAGTATCCACCAGCAACTTACACAATAAGTAGTAGCATAATCTACATCTTCTCTATCAAAATCTTCCATTCTTTTTTTGGCAACAGCTTCGATTATATCTGTTCTATGTTGATATCCCAATCCTCCTCCACAACACCAATGTACGACATCTGCCACTTCATATCCGCTTTTTCTAAGCACATTGTCTACTTGCTCTTCAACGCCCTCGCTTCCACGATTAATCAATTGGCATAAATGTTGGACCTCAACTTTTCCAGATTTTTTAACGCTTGTGGGTTTTAAATAATCGGAGATAAATACGAATTTCGTATCTGTCTTCATTTCTGATTTATAATAGGTATTAAAGAGGAAAAAACAGGCAGGGCAAAGGCAAATGACTTTTTTGTACTTCTCAAATATCGGGATGTTCTCTTTTTTACAAGTCTCAAACTCCTCCATGGATCCAGAAGCAAACCAAGGCCATCCGCAACAAATTTCCTGATCAAGTATAGTAAAATCTATATTTTGTTTTAATAAATATTGAAGAGAACGTTCCGTATATCTAGGAATTCTTATAGTGGAAAGGCACCCCATGAAATAAAGAGTATCCGAATTTTCGGGAATCCCCTCTGGTCTTTTTATTCTCATTTTATTTCTAGGATAAGGAGTCCGATATTTTCGAAAACATTCACGCATTTCTTCCAATCCTTCAAGTGTAAGCCCTTGAGATAGAAATTTTTCTTTTAACTTGATGCGTTCCATTTCAGTTTCGCAAAGTCCGCAGTGGACACAATTATAAATCTTGAAGTAATCTTCTTGAGAAAATTTAATATCATCAAGATTATTTACCATTTCCATTACTTCTTCATCGCTATAGAAATTATCAGGATCAACTTCTTCTGTTGGATATTTCTTACGATCTTTTGGATATTTTAAATACTCTCCCATGAATGACACCTAAATTCTGAATAGAAGCATCGTTTATAAATAATTAAGAATATTAAGATAAAAAACTATTTCAATCTTATTTTAATCATTTAAAAGTACTTCTTATATAAACTAATTTTTTAATGTTTCTTAGCTCTTACACTTCAATAGGGAGTTTTGAAGAAGCGTAATTCTTTTATACTCGTTTATAATAACTATTCATATTGAGTTCAACTAAAAAGAGGATTATCATGAAAAGTGAAGAAATTTGTTTCATGTCAGCGTGCGACATGGTAGAAAAAATAAAAAGCCGTGAATTATCATCTTTAGAAATAACAGAAGCCATTATTGAACGAATAGAAAAAATAAATCCGATACTTAACGCTTATTGTACGCCAACTTTTGATTTAGCTCGAGAAATGGCCGAAAAAGCCGATGAAGCCGTTATAAAGAGCGAAAAGCTAGGCTTACTACACGGCATTCCAACTTCAATCAAGGATTTAACGATCACGAAAGGAATTCGCACTACTTTTGGCTCAAGAATATATGAGAATTTCGTACCAGATGAAGATGAAATCGTGGTGCAAAGATTAAAGACAGAAGGATGCGTCATATTAGGAAAGACTAACACGCCTGAGTTTGGACACGCTGGGTCCACGCACAATCTGGTTTTTGGAGAAACCAAAAATCCTTGGAATTTAGAAAGGACATCTGGAGGATCGAGCGGGGGTGCTGCTTCTGGAAACGCAGCGGGATTATCTATATTAGCATTAGGATCTGATGGAGGAGGATCCATTAGAATTCCAAGTTGCTTTTGTGGTGTCTATGGAATTAAACCGACCTTTGGGAGAGTGCCAATATATCCTACCTTCGCATATGGCGCACCAAGTACATTAGCAAGTAAAGGGCCAATCGTGAGATATGTTAAGGATGCTGCCTTAATGTTAGATGCCATAAAAGGCTCTCACCACGCTGATCCATATTCATTACCTGATCAAAACATAAGTTATTTAGAAAATATAGAAGACAAGCCAAGTAAATTAAAAATAGGTTATTCGTTAGATTTAGGCTTTGCTAAAGTCGTGGATTCTGAAGTAGAAGAAAATATAATCAATTCGGTCCATAAATTTGAAAATTTAGGATGGAACGTTGAAAAGGCAAAAATAAAAATAAGGAGACCCGAGACAGCATTCGGAATTTTATTTACCTCTGGATATGCATACGATTTGAAATCAAAATTAAAAGAATGGAGAGATAAAATGGAACCTGATCTCGTTAAAATGATAGATGCAGGGTTATCTTATACTGGCATTGATGTTGTAAGAGCTGAAGATGTCCGATATAAAATTTATCAAGTTTTATATAAATATTTCAAGGATTACGACGTTTTAATAACTCCAACTGCTGCGGTAACTGCATTTAAGCTCGGAATAATGGGACCGACTCAAATCAATGGAAAAACCATATCACCCTTGGGCTGGATACCATTTACTTTTCCTTTTAACATGACGGGTCATCCTGCGGCTTCAATTCCGTGTGGTTGGTCAAGTGAGGGATTACCCATTGGAATGCATATTATCGCAAACAGATTTGAAGATTTGAAAGTGTTAAAAGTTTCAAAAGCTTTCGAAGAATTATCTCCTTGGCAAGAAAAAAAACCAGAATTAGGTCAAACTATTAAAATTTAATTTTTTTTTTTAATTGTATTCTTTCGTAAAGCTATAAACAAATGATAAAATTCTTTGATTTAAATAAAAAAAAAGAGATAGTTTATTCTTTCTTCAATTTTACGCTAGTTCTTTGTAAGCCAACTTCTTTGTTGGCAGGAATTGCTGTTCCACAATGATCTCTTTTTGCTTCACCGTCGGCAAATGCTTTATCTAACTCTTCTTCTAATTCATCATCTGTTAATTCTTTATCAGGCATGATTATCTAAGGGAAACGAAAATATAAAAAAATTAAGGTTATAAAATATTGATATGATATTATAAATCTTAATGTGTTGTTGAAATCAAGTATAAAAAATTATTATTTTATTATTGTTGACTATTAAAATATCCTAAAACTGCCTTTTCTTTCCCAATCGGTCTTCGCTCTGGCACATTTATGTATTCCTCGTTAACGGTTTCGTAATAATCAGCACGCATGTATAAATTGCAATAACAAGCCCCATATTCTTCAATATCAAGCGGGGCATAATCGCACGGACATATTAAATCTCGATCTAAATCCCTATTACCTGACGCGAGGCGACAAGGGCAGGATTGATATCCTAGTGTTTTTTTGTTTTCAACTAAACCATCTATTAAGTCCTTGAAAGTCTGTTCATCCTTATTAATTATCCAATTTTGTTTGTTGGCAACTAATTCACAATATTCTTTCATTCCTTCTTCAGTTTCTAGGTCCAATTTAATTCTCCTCCATTTTCATTAGTTTTTCGTATTTATTTAAATCATATCCCACAACAAAATCGTCGTCGCAGATTACAAAAGGATATGAAATCCTTGACTGATAGTTTTTTCTTAAATAGTCTAAAATTTCAGATTTTTCACTAGGTTGAATTTTGTCCACATCTATATATCGATATTTAATGCCCATTTCGTTCAAATACCTTTTAGTCTTCTTACACCACATGCATGTGCTAAGTGTGAAGATAAGAACATCCCAATTATCAATTTCTCCGTCAGCTTGTATTGCTAACGAATCAATCAACTCTTTTGTAGTCATTTCTAAATCCAATCCATATTCATTAAAAATTTTTCTTAGTCTTAATTAAAATTAGTTTAAATTTAAAATCTTCACGATTTTTTAATGTTTTCTTTCCAATTTGGATCGATGCAATCGAACGCTGCTTCCGTGCGCTCCCTGATGTCTGCTTCACAATTATCGTGTAAAATACCTAACTGTTCTAAAGCTCTTTTATCTCCAATTTTCATCAAGCTATCGATTATGGCGAACAAGCGTTTTTTATTAGGATGTTCCTCGTCCAAATCTTTCTTTAAAAAGTCCACTATTAGCATGGTTGCCCTAGGATCTCCGATAGTTCCCATCGCTTCAATTATTCGATTAATAACCACGTCGTCTTTTTCATTCTTAAGAGCTTTCAATAGTAAATTTATTGCTCTGCCATCCTTTAACAAACCTAATTTTCTTGCCGCTTCAGCTCTTATTTCCCATTTATCTTCGTTGAAGAGCTGATTTAAAAACGTATTAAAATTTGTTTCATAAGTTTTTCTATCCATCATGTTCAATAAAACTCATTAATAATTAGAATTTAATGCTTATAATTTAGAATAAAAGGTTAGAAAACTCAAAAGTAAATAAGACATTTTAATGGAAAAATTCTATAAAATATTAATGAAATTGATAATGAATTTTTTTTTCATTTTCTCTTATATTATTAAAAATTTAGAGGATATTTTCTATACTTTTCTATCGCAGCTCTCATCATCAAAACATTATTCCAAGGAGCATTCAATATGCCGTGACTGGGTCCAACAAAATATCCTCCTCCATGACCAGTGGCTTTAATGCAATTTTGTACATTTTCTTCGACATCCCGTGGCGTTCCAAATGTAATAACTCCAGATGAATCCAAGCCTCCTATAAAACACAATCGATCTCCCAATCTTTCCTTTAATCCTGCAAGATTAACACCAGCGGTTGCTTCCAAAGCTTGAATTGCATTAAGTCCTGCATCCGCATAATCAGGAAGATAATCGTCAATTTTACCGTCAGAATGCATGACAATTAACATTCCATTTTTCTTACAAGCTTCAAATACCCGTTTATGGTAGGGAAGGATGAATTCACGAAACTGTTTTAAAGAGAAAAGCGTTCTTTCTTTATAAGCAAGGTCATCACCGAACAAAATGATATCAACACCTGCTTCAGCGAACCGCTTAACAAATTCCACGCATACATTAATATATTCGTTCATTACTTCATGGATGAATTGAGGATTTTTACGCATGTAGTACGCCACGCGACCAAACGTCATACCACAATAAAGAGCACTCATGGGTTCCAATGGAATATATGCAGTTGGATAATAATATGGTGCGAGAGCGTCTACATATGCATTCCAAATCTGAGGTGAATAATTGATTTTATCGTTAATCCGTTCAGAGGGGCGCCCTAATCTATCCCAATAAGAATGTAAAATCTCTGGTGTTTTAAAACATCCATCAACATACCATTCATATAATAAACCCGTTTCAGCTTGCGGGACCATCTTGTATATTTTTCCATCTATCGTATTGATTTGACAATCAGGATATTCTGATGGTGCCTTTTTTCTCTTTTCTTTAAGTTTTTTAGGTCCAAATGGATCTGAACCATGTAGATCTACATTCCAAAATCGTTGCTCTGTTATGAAATATTTAATCTTGGAAAATTTGGTCTTTATGAACTTAGTGCACTCCTCCTTTTCTTTAGAATTTTTGTACGCCTGGAATGCGGTACTAGTTGGCTCAAATCCCAAATTATAAATAGGAATTTTATCTGGTTCACCATCAACTTCGAGTGTTTTTAGTACTCTTTCTCTTTTTGATAATTCCATGATTAAAAAAAGTTGTTAATTATATTATATATTATTCAATACCATGAAAGAATAATAGGGGGCTAATAAAATTAATAAGCCCTGAACTCATTAGCAGCATCAAACATGGCAACAATGTTTTGAGGAGGCACTTCTGCCGTGATATTATGGATGTTTGCCGCAACATAACCACCTCCTGGTTTCAAACATTCGAAATTTATCCTTACTTCTTTTCGTATTTCTTCTGGAGTTCCAAAAGGAAGCGTTTTTTGCGTGTTACACATCCCTCCCCAAAAACTAATCATCCTCCCAAATCGTTTTTTCAAGCTACAAGCTTCCATATCATATGCCGATATCTGGGTGGGATTAACCGCGTCATATCCTATATCTGCAAAATGAGGAATGAACAAGGGAATTGATCCGCCGCAGTGATAATTAATTTTTACATTAGCTAATTCATGCACTCTTGTAGAAAGTATATTTTCAATGGGTTTGATTTTCTCTTCATAAATCTTTAAATTCATCATTGGTCCCGCTTGCTCGGCTAGATCTCCATTAATGCACACAACATCTAAAAATTCTCCTACTTCGTTCAAAAATGTGATGTTATAATCCATCCAATATTTTAAAAGCTCTTTCATTGCCGCAATGATTAAATCCATTCTTGTTCGTAAGTATCTTAATGTTTTAGTAAAACCAAAGAGAAATGTACAATATTCATACACGCATCCCGTCGGTTGCGTGACTAACGCATAATCTGTTGTTTCCCTAAGTTTTTTTGCAAAGTCTCTTAATCCCTTAAAAGGTGCTTTATCAGTACCAT
>JAUXAJ010000365.1 GCA_030620005.1 Promethearchaeota archaeon
AACTGGCGATATTGGACGAATTGATGAGAATGGTTATTTTTATATTTCTGGAAGAATAAAAGAAATGATTAAATACAAGGGGTATAGGATTATGCCCGCAGAAGTTGAGGCAAATCTTTACGAACACCCAGCAGTTTTAGAGGTAGGTGTAATTGGAGTTCCAGATGAGATTGCAGGAAAGAAAATTAAAGCATTTATTAGACTACGACCAGAATATAAGGAAACAACAGCAGAAGAAATAACGGAATGGGCTAAAGAAAATATAGCAGGATATAAATGGCCTAAGGAAATTGAGTTTGTTAGGGGCATTCCGAAAACTGCAGTGGGTAAAGTTATGCGACGGGCTTTAAAAGAAAGAGAACTGAAAAACCAAAAATCTTAATTCTTTTAATTAAGCAAATTTATCAGCGTTTAAGACTGATTTATAGAAAATATCAATAGTCATATCTTCAAATATATCATTATATATCCGTAAAAATAACAAATTTAATATTTTTTTTAATTTTACATCCTATAATCACATTAAATTTAAGTAAACTGAAAATGGTTAATGAAAAGCTAAAAATTGGAGTTATAGGATGTGGAATTGTCGCTAATGTTGCCCATTTACCAATATATCACGAATCTCCGCTCACAGAAATCGTAGCTGTTTCTGATCCTCTCAACTCTCATCTTAAGAGAGTGCAGAAGCAATATAATGTTCCAAAAGCATATCTAAACCCGGACGATTTATTAGATGATCCAAATATCGATGCAATAAGCATTTGTTCTCCTCATTGGGCTCACGCTGAGCAAGTAATCAGAGCGGCAAAAAATGGAAAGCATGTTTTATGCGAAAAACCTATTGGTTTAAATTTAGAGGAAGTTGATAAGATGATTAACGTTGTTCGGAAGAACAACGTAATTTTTCAAACAGCAACTCAAAAGAGATTCGATTTGGGATTCCAATTCATTAAAGAAAAAATAATTGAAAGGGATATAGGCGATATTTTCCACGCTTCACTCCATTGGTATCATTCCATGCCTGATTTTGGAGCGAATCTAAGAAGCGAAGTAATACAAGAAGCGGGACTATGGAGGTTAACGGATGAAAGGTGTGGAGGTGGAGACCTCTTAGACCACGGTCCCCATTATTTTGATTTGTTTAGATGGTGGTTTGGAGAAATTAATAATGTCAGTGCGCAAATAAGGCGCGTACGCAAGAGTAGAGTTAATGAAGATCATTCAGCAGTTCTATTGTCATTTAAAGATAGTGATATCATAGCAATATTTGAACGTTCAGAAGCCTTTTTTGGTAGTGTCTATGGCGAAGAATTGGGCAAGGTTCATGGAACTAATGGAACTTATTTTTTTGAAGTTCCAAACGAGTATAAAAAGAAACCGACGACAATTAAAAAATATTCAAGGAAAAACAAAATCAGCAAACCTTCGTTAGTTGATATAACTTTTTCTAAAAATCGTTGGAACAATTCTTACGCTCGAGAGGTACGTAGTTTTATAAATCAAGTTTTAGACCGTTCAAACGAGGACATTGGGTTCCCTGAGGAATGGATACCCACAATACATGACGGGAGAGCTGCCTTGGAAGTTGTTTTAGCATCGTATGAATCTCAGCGCACCCAAAAAACTATTCATTTACCTTTAAAGGAATATAAACCGCTTATTTGGCAGGAAATGGAAGATTAACAATTGAGAGATTGTTTCAAGATACACTCATTAGTTTTTTCTATTTTCTATTAGTATGATCAAATTATTTTTTAAATTAAATTAAATTTAAATTAAATTAAATATTTTATTTGTGTTGCAGATCCTAAGAAAAGAGCAGAGCTTTACGAAATGCTAAGAACCTCTGGAAAAGTGTCTCTTGATGAGAATGGTCGAGAGCATGTAATGAAATTAGACGAAAATGGAAAAGAAATAATCCATTATCCTCCAATATGGGAGGAATACTGCAATAAATGAGGATATTAAAAAAAATGAAAATTTCAGATGAAGATGCAAGAAAAATAATAGGAAACCACCCAACTTCTACATTTGCGGATGGTTCTTGTCACATGATTCCATCGTTTGGAAATATGGGCATTGTTGAGACTGATGAGGGTTTAGTTGTATTTGATGTCCCATTAAAGCGACTTGCACCTATATCTTTTAGAAAGTTAAGAGAAATCACAGATAAACAAGTGAACTATCTCATCTATTCACATGGTCATCTTGATCATGCTTATGGTTTTGGTCCTATCGTAGAGGAAGTTAAGGAAAAGGGTTGGAAAATGCCCGAAATTATCGCCCACGAAAATTGCGTGGAAAGATTCAAAAAATATGATATGCTGGATACCTATCACGAATGGCTTAATTCGCAGCAATTTTCATCGTTACTAAAACGTAGAGGAAAATTTTTTCCCGCTCACGAGGAGCTTGAACCTACCACGATAATTCAAGGAAAAGAGATGTATGAATTTAAAACTGGGGGATTAAATTTTGAGATTTATCCAGAAAAAGGTGAAACTGACGATGCTCTGTGGCTTTGGGTTCCAGAAAAAGAAATAATTTTCGCTGGAGACTTAATGGTAAGTCATTTTCCAAATGTCGGAAATCCATATAAAGTTCAAAGATATCCTAAACATTGGGCTTTAGCACTTGAAAAAATGATGGAAAAAAAAGCCGAGTATTTAGTCCCTGGTCACGGTGTTTTCATTGAAGGAAAGAGTAAGATTCAAGAAGTTTTATCTATTACTGCTGAAGCCTTGCATTTTATACACGATGAAGTTGTGAAGCGGTTGAATGAGGGTAAATGGTTTGAACAAATCTTCCATGAAATAGTTGAAATCTATCCGGAAAAATTAAAGAATCACGAATATTTAAAACCCATTTACGGATGTTGTGAATTTGCGATACACGCCGTATATAGACTTTATCATGGGTGGTATGATACTGGAAATCCCACGGATTTATTTCCCGCAAAATCTACAGAAATTGCAAAAGAATACTTAAAAATAGCAGATGAAAACAAATTTCTAGAACAAGCAAAAAAAAATGTTGATGAGGGAAAGTTTCAATTAGCCCTACACTTACTCGATGTTATTATCAAAGGAACTGACCAAGGTAATTATGAATTACTACATGAAGTATATTCTTTAAAAATTAAGGTATTAAAGAAAAAAGCAGTACTTGAAACGTCATTCATAGCTACAAACATAATGGCAAATGGTGCAGATGTTCTTAAGCTTAAAGTTAAAGAGTTAAGAAAAAAAATGAAAAATACTTGAAAAGAAAATTTTCTTAGCTCATACCGCATGATTTTACCAGTTACCGTCTTAGGTAACTCCTTGACGATAAGTCCTCAATGTAGCGCTTTCTCCAATGACAAATACCATCAAGTGTAATATTCTTAAGTGTTATTTTATAATGTATTCACATCTGGAAGATGTCTTATATGAGTGATTCTTTTGATTCATGTTACACATTTCAATCAAGATTGACTTGCTAATTTATTTTTTTATTTACAAAATTAAGAAAGTTTATATGAAGTATAATAACAGTTTATATGAGCGTGTAATAAATAAATAAAAAAAGAAAATTAATCTTTAAACAAAAACGTTTCATAAAAGGCTGAAAAGTGAGCGCAGAAGAAAAGAAATCGTGCAAGAAACATAAGAAATTTAATTACTATTGTGAAGATTGCCAAGCAATAAATACAAAAGCGTATATTGAACATCTTGAAGATCAACCTAAGGACAAAAGATACAAATATAAACGGTCTAAAGATTGGAATTTAGTAAAAAAATACTTATTATATATAACTCTATTAACCATAATAATCGTATTGGCATCAGTTTTTTGGATATTTCCTGCTTGGATGGCAGAGATTAGTCTTCAAACTCAATTATATTATAATAAAGCAGGTGCGAATTTTAGAGATATTTACTTTTTAAATCTTTGGTCAAGTAATTTCTTTTTTAATAAAACGGCTTTAATGTGTGCGATTATTG
>JAUXAJ010000071.1 GCA_030620005.1 Promethearchaeota archaeon
TTTATTTTATTAATAAATAAAAAGATTTCTAAAATGAATCGTAAAGTCAATAGTAAAAAGATTTCTTCTGTATTATTTTATTCAATCGTAATTTTTCTGACCGTTCCTAATTTATACTTGTTTGTTCTAACAGGACATGTCTACGGTCCGGGATGGCCTTTGTGGTATGCACCCCTTGATTGGTTATGGGAAAATTATGGTATTGATTGGAATTTAGTGTATGAAGCATTTATTTTGAATATTTTTATAACTGAAATATATAGAGTGATAATATTGATTGCGATAGGATATCTCGTAATATCAACTAATTCCATTATCAATTATTTTTGTGCAAATTCAGAAAAAATATTATTAAAAATAGAGAATTTAAAAAATAAAATACATCATAAACTATTTAAATACCATTGAGCCTTTACTATGGTCAACCCATGATGAATAAAAATCTCTAAATGGTCACATGATTATTTTAAAAGGGCTCCAATGGCTCCAATGTATTCTGAATTTTTTAAGAAAATCGATTTTTTCTCATGTACTTTACAGATTAACGATAAAATCTTTTTAAGAATTCTATTATTTATTAAAAATCCACCACAGAATACAAGAATATCAACTTCGTTTTTTTCAGCCATGAGACAGGCAATAGTCCCTAAATTTTCCCCAATCATGTTAATTATTGAAGCAATAACATCTTCTTTCTCAATTACCTTTAAATCGTAATTTTCAACAATCTTACCTAAAGATGCTGCGGTAAATTCACGGAATATCAAATCTACTCTCTGATCTTTGGGAGCATAAATATCTGACACTTTTAAATCTACATTATACCTATTTCCTTTTTTTGCTAAAGATATAGCGTCATCATAATCGGTAATATTAAATAACAGCCTTATCAACGCCATGAAAAGGCCTCCTCCAATAGCAGATCCTCCAACGTGTTCAAATTCTTGGTTTTTTAAAATCATTGAAGTTCCCGTACCAATCGTTATTATCAACGAAGGAGGTAATTTTTTGTTTTTATTTGCCTTGTATAGAAATTCCAAACCTCTTACATTAGCTTCAAATTCAATATATAAATTTACTTCAATTTCTTCTGAAAATGACTTATATAGATTAAATGCTTTACCCCCTGTAAAGTTGAATTTGTGGAAATCTAGTTTTTTAGAATCTAAAAAATCTTTAATGTTTTTAAAGTTGGATTGCGTTTGTATGGTGGTCATCATCAAGTCATTATTTTCTACAAAGGCAATTTTTGTTAAGCTTTGCCCCATATCAATTCCTATTACATTTAAAGGTAATTTTAAGTCAGTTTGTGTTAGTGAAATTTTCACGAAATTGTTAATTAGTATTTTTAATCACCAAACAAAAATTGTTAATTAATATTTTAATTTAATATATTTAATATATTTTTTTTAATTTTAATGGTCTAAATAAATTGATCAATGTTAAAAAATTCCGAAGTTGTTATCGTTAAAGGAGATACTCCAAAAGGATGTGTTTTTAAAGGAATTGATGAGCTTGGGGGGATATCAAAATTCATTGAGAATAATGACCAGGTTTTTATCAAGATAAATTTAAATTTACCTAATGGATATCCCACGCATACAAATTTTGATGTAGTCTGTGCCGTCATTACGTCTTGTAGAAAAGCAGGAGCAAAAAAAATATATGTTGGAAGTTTCCCTCTCAAACAATACTCTGCTAAATTAATTTCTAAATCTTTAGGACTTGATAGTTTTCTTAAAAATCTTGGTGCTGAATTCGCTTTTTTAGATAATAGTGATTGTTTTAAACAAAAACACATTAGTTTGGAATCCTTAAAGAAAATCAAGGAAGATTCTTTTATTAAAATAAATATAAACGATAACAAATATTTGATTCCAAAGGTAATTTATAATTCAAATAAAGTTATTTCTGTTAATCAGATCAACGTTAGTCCAATTTTCAAGCTAAGTTTAGCTTTATTTAGCTCATACTCCATGGTTCCAAATAGATCTCAAGAAATTAGAAATAATACTCGAGGTAAAAACGATTTACTTTTAAATGACCGATATAAAAAAAGATTAGTATCAAATGTAATTGATGTCTTTTCAATTAAAAAACCAAATTTAGTTATAAATGATTTGTTTTATTTATTAGAGGGGGCAGGACCTTGTATTTATAGGGATTCAAATTTAAAAAAAACAAATCTCATGGTAATTGGAAATGATGCGGTTGCTGTAGATTTAGTAACTTTAAAAATAACGAATATTGACGCATTAAAAAACGATTTAATTGTGGAGGCTCAAAATAGAGACTTGGGTGCTAAAGAATTCTCGAACATCAAGATTTTAGGGGAAAATATTGAAGATATTAATCTTGAAGTTGATCTTTGCGTTCCGAAGCTTGAACAGATCAAGGTTTTGAATTTTTCAATCAATTCTGGTCAATATTGTACGGGATGCTACGAACAAGCCTATCGTTTATTAAATTTCATGAAAACAGTCATGATAAAAGATTTAAAATACATTTCGAAAAACACATTTATTATTGGAGAAAACCCATCAGAACCAGAGTCTTCAAGAGAAAATTTGATTTTATTTGGAGATTGTGCGATTCAAAGCACATTAAAGCATAATTTTAGAAAAATCGTAAAAAAATCAAAAAAGAAGATTAAGGAAAAAACCAATAAAAAAATATTGGAGCTCCCAGGGTGTCCACCAGATTTTTCAACGTGTATCAAAATGATGATTAAATATTTCGGGAAAAGAGACGTTCCAATGCTATATTTTCATGATCGAATCTCTCAAGCTTCAAGTCGTCGAAAAATAAAAGGTTTATTAGAACAATGGGAGGCCTTTTAAAAAAAATGATAAATGAAATTTTAAAGAACAACTGGTTAAAAATTCTTGATTCTAATGCTAAAATAGGAACGAAGGGTGGTTCAAAAAAAAGTTTTGATCATGTTCGAATACCATTAACCCCAGTTAAGATAAATCCTAACGTTTTATATCATCTTTTTGAAATTCTCTATCCAAAGTTTATAAACGATCAAAAAAATATACTTGATGTAATCATTTCTGACGATGGACAGAGTGTTTTGGGTTTATACCTCTATGAAACAAAAGATATTGGGATTCACGATGCTATTCGAAAAATCTCTGCGGATATTATAAAAATTCAAGAGGGAAATTTAATAAGTATTGAGATGCTTTTCAAAAAACTGCAATCTGCTTTGTTGAATAAAACAGGTCTCAGAATCTCGAGTATCAGGGTATTTAAGAAAAAAGCTATCGATCTTTTAAATAAACACTGCATTAACATGGAGGAAATATCGTTTAATGAATTTTTAGATAAATTTTTGGATTTAATTCAAGTATTATTTGAACAAGGTTTATTTTACATTTATCCCGAGCCAAATATTTATAGATTTGTAAAAGAAAGTTTAATATTTTTAAATAAAATAAAACTTACTAAGATTTTTAGTTTCATCGATGATTTTTTACCTGCGTCTCATCATTCGTTTGTAACTCGTTCAGATAATCAAATTTTAATTTTGAACTTAAAAAAGGCAATGAATTCTTCTGAGAGATCAAATTATTATTTTAAAATATTATCTCATGAAGATTTAGGCGTTAAAAATAAGAATCTAGGCGTGAAGGAGCTTCTAATAACAATTAATAAGTATTTAAAATCTGATAAGATTTTCTTCTTAAATCGAGATCAAGTAATCTCGTTTCTTTTGGACTTATTCGAACTTAAAGTTCCACTTGATAATCAAGATTTACAATTATTCCTGCAAAAAATGATATACGGCTATAGAAGTTTTGAAAATAATTGGTACTCAAGCCCCCGACCAAGGATTTATAATAACTTGGTACGATATTTAATTAGAACATTTTTTGGAATTAATTTTAATCTTAAAAAATTATCTCATTGGGCTATTAGTGATTTTATCTTTAATTCTTTTCGGTCTTTTTTAGGTTTAAATTTCAAGATTCTAGTTCTATATACCGATATTAAGAGTTTTAAACGGATTAATTTAAAAAACAACGATTATTTAAGAAAAACTCTTAAAACTGCTTTTTTAATTGAAATTGAGAACGAAAAAATAGTGAAAATTTTTCCCGTTATTAAAGAGGATATTATTCCTGAAAATGCAACTGTTACATTGGATTCAATAAAGGTTAAGGCTTCAAGTCATCATGGAGATATTTCCGCCGTTATAAGAGTGGATAAATATATTTTAAATAGTTTTATAAAAAATTATGTTTTTAAATTATCTAGTTGTAATCTATTAAATAAGGTAAGGGCGCTTAACAATCTTAAAAAAAAGCACTACTTTAACGTGTTTCCCGAAATACCTTTATTTAAATTACTAAAAACAAGGGGAAGTTTATCTTTGTTTAAGATAATAATGCGAATTGCCATTGATAAGCATGAATTTTAATTCGTATTAATTGGAAAGACTAAGGATACTAATTCTAATTGGCTGAATTGATTGAATCAACGGTTTTTTCAATGAAATTCAATGTAGAGGATGATAAATTTTTCAAAAAACTAAATAACCTCTTTGAATTTACACTGATTTAATTTGGCCTTGCCAATATTAGGAAGACAAAAACTTATTAAATTCAAGGAAAATTTCATATTATATATTGCGATGATCTACATAAAAAAAGTTTTCTTATGACCACAGACCTCTACTATTTTTCTGGAACTGGTAATTCATTTTATGTAGCAAAAGAATTACAAAAAAGAATACATGATTCAAATCTGATACCAATTGCGGCGTTATTAAAATCAGAGATTATCGAAACCACGGGAGAGACTGTCGGTTTTATATTCCCGTGTCATGGCTTGACCATTCCCATTCCTCTGAGAGAATTTTTAAAGATAATAAGCGTAAAATCTTCTAAGTACTTTTTTGCAGTAGCTACTCGGGGAGGAACAATTTTTCGCGGGTTTCCTATAATTGAGAAAAAGCTTAGAAAGCAGGGCAGGAGTTTAGACGCAAATTTCATTATTAACATGGGAATGAATGATCCAAAATTGAAATCCTTTACCATCCCTACAAAAGAGGAACTAAATGAAATAGAAGTTAATGTTCAACGGAAGCTTGATTTAATCCAGAAAATTATAACCAATCAAGAAATCTATCAAGATGAGATAGGTGGAGTTACGTTTTCTCGTTTCGGATCAATAAATTATATTTTAGAAAGATTTATTCCTTTTTTGGTGCATCGTGTGGCTGGAAGAGTAAAAAAATATTTTTACTCCGACTTAAAGTGTACAAGTTGCGGAATCTGCGAGAAAGTTTGTCCCTCTGGGAAAATTAAAATGGAGAATGATAAGCCAAATATACTCAAAAATATATATGACATCCTATACTGAAGAAAAAGGAAGATATCCACATCCCTATGCAAAACTAGAGGATATGATTAATCAGAAATTACAAAAGACAGTCCTCTAAATTCTTACCTTTTTACTGCTTTTTATCAGTTTTGATATATAATTTCTGGAGTCTTTAAACCCCATAAAAGGTAAGATAAACAATAAGGTCATTCAAACTCTAAAAATCAGACGAATTACAATTGTTTCAAAGGAAGATGTTCCAAAAGAGTTTTTAACTGAAATTCTCTAAACTTTTAAGAGGATTTATTTTTTATTTTTATTTTTTTTAATTTATAACATCATACTTGACTCATTTTTACATCTCTTAACCCAAAATTTTTAGATTCTTATTAAATGTAAAAATTTTTGTGTGTTGAGAAAAAAAGAATATTCTTTAATTAGACGCCATTAGACCTTATTACAGAACATGACTTTAAAAGTCAAGTAATAAAAAAAAAACTTGTTGAAAAATAAATTTTTATTATTAGAGTTGTATCTGATTATTAAAAATATTATTAAAAACCTGTTTTATACATGAGTAAATCTGATTTTGAATTAGAAAAAGAAGCCGAAGAGTTAGAAAAGTTAAGTCAAGTTGAATTTAAAAAGAAAAATTTCAATAAGTCCATTCTACTTTTAAAGGATGCAAATTATATCAACAGGAAGTTAGGTTTTAAAGGCCAAGTGACGAAAAATGAACAGAAAATTGCTCAAATGAAGGGATTAATTTCTCGAGAAGATTACAGCAAGAGAGCTAGCTTAACGCAAGATGTTGCACGAACAAAATTTGAAGCAAAGGGAGATAAAGGCGAAGAATTATTAGAAAATGCGATGAAAATGCACGAAGAGAAAAATTACGACATTGCGTTAAAATACTATCAAGAAGCTCTAAAGATTTTTGAAAAACATAACGATAGTTTCCAATGTAAACAAATTAAATGGCAAATAAATAAAGCTGAGAAGCATCAACCCCCTGCTCAAATTAAAAGAAAGAAAAGAGATTTGGAGGTTAAAAAAGAATTGACAATTTCTGAAAAGAGACGCTTAGAAGCACAAAAGGAAATTAAAGAGCAAAAGGAAAGACTTACTGTTGAAAAAATGAAGGAGAAAGTAATTGGAAAAGAATTATCTATGGCTGAACAAAGAAGAATAAAAATTCAGAAACAAATTGAAGATAGAACTAAACAAGAAGATAAGAAAAGAGAAGAATTGGAAAGAATTGCCAAGCGAGAAGAAGAAAAGGTGAAAGCGATCCAATCAGACAAGGAGAAATTAAAAGAAATGGAAGAAAAGAAGAAAAAAGAAGAAGAGATGGTTAAAGACGGTGAAGAAGCCTTACAACTGGGAAAATTATCTCTCAAGAACAATGAATTCGACATGGCGAAAATGTACTACACAGAGGCAAATAACATCTTTAAAACCCTTGGCTGGTTCGACCAAGTTGGTGTAATATACGAAGAAATTAAGAACATTGATAAATATAAGACAGAATATCTTAAAAAAATACGTGAAAAAGATAGAAAACAAGAAGAGAGTGACAAACTATTTCAAAAATGTGTTGAAGAGATAAAAACAGAAAAAGAACTAAAAATTAAGGAAGAAGAAGAAAAAGCCTTTTGGAAATCAATACCTCCTGAATTAAAACAAAGTATAGAAAAAGCAAAAATGTTAATGGAAAAGGCAGAAAGAGAAGTAGAGATGAATAAATTCCAACGGGCCTTAGGACGTTATAAATATATTCTGGAATTATATGAATCAATTCCTAAAGAAAAAATTGACTTCTCTTCACAGATCTCAGAAATAAAATCGAAGATTTCAGAATTAAAAACAAAGAAATAAAATTTTTCTTGTATTTTTTGAAAAAAAATGTTCAATTCTACTTTCTAAGGTAGTGTGATTTTTAATTTTTAATCGGTGGCAATTAAATTGCTTTTTGTTGTTTAAATTTAAAATTTGAGATGTTCTTAATTTTAAATACATTAAAAAATTTATGAACAATACAATAATTAGACTATCAATAAAAATTATGGAGTTTTAAATGCCATTTCCAGATGTTGGGATTGAGAAAGAAGCAGAATACTTAGAAAAACAAGCAAGCCGAGAAATAAAAGTAAAAAATTACGAAAAAGCAATTTCGCTTTTATCAAATGCAAGAGATATTAACCTGAAATTAGGATTCATTGGAAAAGTGAGAATGATTGAAAAGAAAATTGCCCAAGTGAATAATATTATTAAAAGAACGATATCTAAACTTGATAGAGAGAGAAAAAAACTTGAATCTAAGGGAAAAGAATTATTAGAAAAAGCTAAAAATTCATTTGTGGCCAAGGAGTTTGATAAATCTCTAAGATTTTATAAAGATGCGTATTTTACATGTGAAAAGCTTAATGATGATAAACAATGTCAGTTTATAGTCAAGCAGTTGGAGATTATTAATGAATCTCAAAAAAAATCTCAAATCATTAAGGAATTAGGAACTAAAAAAGAACCTATAAAATCTCCTATTATCCGTCGTAAAATTCTTACCCCCATTAATAGAAAAGAAAAGGATGGAAAGAGACAATCAAGATTAATTAATAAGAAGAAATCTGAAAGAGAAAAAGAACTGGAACTCGCAAGAATTCAGCGTGCCCAGATTTTAAGAAAAGTTGAAGAAACATATAGAGAAACTGAACTAAAACAGAAGGAAATTGGCGCACCTATTAAGAAATCTGAAACAAAAACGGAAGATCTTCGAGAGCGCAAAAAAAAAATGAAAGAACTTGCTGAAAAAAGGAAAAGAAATGAACTACTCATTAAAAAAGTCGAAAAAATATTAGAAAAAGGAAAATCCAGCGTTGATAATAAAAAATTTGACGAAGCAAAATTGCATTACAAGGAATCAATAGAAATTTTTTCAGGTCTTGGTTGGAACAATCAAGTTGAACTTTTAAAAGAAGAACTAAAAAATATCGATAAATATAAAGTAGAATTTCAATACAAATTGAAACAAGCATCGTTGAAAAGAGAAGAGAATCAGAAACAGTTTCAAAAGCGAGTTAACGAGCTATTAGCTAAAAAAAAAGAAGAAAAGTTGGCGTTATTTGATCAAATGAAAGAAATCACCCCCGAAATTAAAAGACAAATTGAAAAAGTAAAGATGATAATAAATAAAGCCGAAAGAGAAGAAAAAGCGAACCAATACAAGAGAGCTTTAGCCAGGTACGAGCATGCCTTGAATGTCTATAAATTATTTCCAAAAAACAATATTGAGTTCTCACAGGAAATTATTAAGTTAGAAAAGCGAATTTCTATTTTAAAAAATAAAATGTGATTTATCTTCAATAGTTATTGGATGTTTCAGAGTAATTTTTAAAAATTAATTGAATTTCATGCTTCTTTCTTTTTTCAACGAAAGAACAACCAAAAAATTCATAAAAATGCATTAATTTAATTATTTAAGAGTAAATTTATAAAAAAATGAATCCCTTTAATTATTTTTTTCACGTTTCAAATTCACAAGAATTACTAGACATTGCTTTTAAAAGAGCAATGAAAAGTTCAGCAAAAGTTTCTAAAAACGCCCCTATTCTCATTAAGGCAAAAAAGAAAGAGTATAAGCGAATTAAGGTTGCAATTGAAGTATTAATTGATAGAATTTTAACCATAATTAAAAGTGTTCCCATGATTGATGAACTTCCCGATTTTTACAAGGAGCTGGCATCGATTTTAGTCGATACCGATAAACTCAAATTAACTCTTGGTAAATTGCAAGGGATATTACCAGTGTTAAATAAAATTGAAAGAGAGCATTCTAAACAACTAAGTCAAATAGAGGCTCCAAAAGACGCGGATAGAATAAGGCGATCTGCTTTTGGGAGAATATCTTCAATTATAAACAAACAAAATGTAAATCTCGAATATTTAAATAACATTAGAGGAAAACTTAGAGAGATACCTTCCCTTGATTATACAATGCCTTGCGTGGTAGTAGCAGGATATCCAAACGTAGGTAAGAGTAGTTTAGTAAAAAATATATCGACTAATAAAAAAGTTGATATTCAGGAATATCCCTTCACCACTAAGAAATTAGCAATAGGACATTTAATTATTAAGAGAAAATTCGATACAAGAAAATTGCAAATCGTTGATTCGCCTGGTATATTAGACAGACAAATGGCAAGAAGAAATAGTATCGAATTACAGGCAATATTGGCATTAAGATTAATATCTGATTTGATTATTTTCACTTTTGATCCTACACTTGCTTCAGGTTATACCGTCGATTCTCAAATTGAACTATATAAAGAGATCAAAGAGAATTTTACTAAAGAGGGTAATGTAGAAATTATTATTGTATTCAATAAAATGGATTTAGCAAAACCATCTGAAATAGAATACTTGAAAGACAAATTGAATTTGATTGATGACCTATTTTTTTTAACGAACGCACTTACAGGAGAAAATTTGGATCAATTAATTAATCATTTAATAAATAGATACAGCGATTAGTCTGAATAACGCAATTATTTTAGGAGTGGACATTGGTGGAGCAAACACTAAAGCAGCTCTACTTAAATTCAAAGATATTGAACTGGTAGAATCATGCTCCTATATAGAGTATTTTCCATTTTGGGAGAAAACTCTAAATGATATTCCAAACATGTTTCTCAGAATTGTCAAGAATTTAGTCACTAAAAATGATTTGAGATTAGAAGAAGTAAATTACATTGCTGTAACAATAACAGCAGAGCTATCAGACGCCTTTCAAACTAAAAGAGAAGGTATAATTACCATTTTAAACGCCTTAGAAAACATTTTTGATCCTAAAAAAATGTACTTTATTAGCAATAAAACAAAATTCTTGGATTTTTATACAGCAAAAAAAAAATTCTCTTTAATCGCCGCAGCTAATTGGGTGTCCACATCATTATTCTTAGGAAAATTCGTTCCGGATTGTATCCTTATAGATGCCGGTTCTACGACAATTGATGTCATTCCAATAAAAGACTCAATACCTATAGCTAGAGGTCACGATGATATTACAAGATTGGTTTACCACGAGTTAATATACACTGGCGGATTAAGGGCTACGATCCCTTCAATCACTCATTTTGTTCCTTATAAAGGGAAAAAAGTTAGAATATCTTTTGAAAAGTTCGCACTAATTTCAGATATTCATCGCATTTTAGGCAATGTCTCTGAAACTGAATACATTAATGAAACCGCTGATAATCGTTCGAAAACACTTGATGATTGTTATGCTAGATTAGCCCGAGTAATATGCATGGATATTGAGATGATTTCTAAGGAAGAACTGAACGTAATTGCTAAGCATGTATATGAAAAACAAATTAAATTGATCTCGACCGAGATTCAACAATTCATGAAGGAATTAATTATAAGGAAGCCTGAATTTGAAAGCAATAAAAAATTTGTAATAACTGACCTAGCCTCCGAATTTTTAACTAGAAAGTCATTACTAAAACTTGGATATAATGATATTTTTGATTTTAAAGAAATTACCAAGATTCCCGATAACATAAGTTCTTCAGCATTAGCAGTAGCGGGTTCCTTCTATTTTCAATTATGAACTCGTAAAATTTAAAATATAAAAAGTTTTGTAAAGCATGAAGCATGATATAGCTATTTTTAAAATTGGAGGAAAAATCTTAGATAATAGTAAAGATTTAATTAATACAATAGCTCAATTAACTCAGTTATACGAAGATCAGATAATCAAAAAAATATTACTAATTCCTGGCGGAGGAATATTAGCAAATTTTATCAGGGAATTATATTATGAATTCCAAATCGATGATGATTTCGCTCATTGGATGGCAATTTATTCAATGAATTATAATGGAGTTGTATTAAACAAGAAGTTTCCCCATTTGAATTCAATTGAAAACTTAGATCAGTTAAAAAAGGAAGGTTCGTATTTTTCTATTTTTTTACCCTATAAATATCTAAAAAACAACGACGAATTGCCTCATAGTTGGAGCGTTACTTCTGATTCCATCGCGTTATACATGGCCTATAAGTTAGGGATGAACGAATGTTTCTTATTAAAAGATGTTGATGGCATTATTGATAAAAATCAAAATTTATTGAAAGAATTATCAACAACCAAGTTTGAAGAACTGAAAGCAGAAGGTAAATTAGCCGAATTCCCGTCTGAGGAATTATATTTCAAAACAAAATCAAAACCCTTAGATTCATATATTTTAACTCTTATTGAAAAGTATAAGATTCCGTGCATAATTTTAAACGGAGCAAGTCAAGAGTTAAGAATATTTAAATACTTTAGAAATGCTGACAACAATCTTAAAATTTATACCAAGATTAGCCCAGTTTACAGGTGATACAATATGATTTACATCATGACTGTTATATACTTTTAAAAAGATAACAAAATGAGAAAAAAAATACAATTAAACTTTTAATTTGAATAATAACATTTCTAAATTAACCATAAAATTAATTTAAATTAAAAAGTGAAAATAAAATGGATAAGGAACAAATGAAAAAGAATTACGAATTTCTAAAGAACAATCTTGAAGGAGCAGAAATTACTGGCTCTATATCAGTCCCCATCAGATATAAAAAATTAGTCAGTTTTGCTAAAGTATATGGAATAACAGATCCAAAATATGTTGGTCCGGAAGAAGACGGAATCATTGCTTGCCATGCTTTTGCCAATCATTTTACCATAAAAGCCCTTTATAAGTTACTTTTAGGAATGTCACTTGAGCAGGACGGTAAAACACGAGGATTCATGCTTAATCCTAATAAATTATTACACGCAGGTAATAAATATGATTGGGAAGGATGCGTGGATGTGCGTCCAGGTGATAAACTTAAAGTAACGGGCAAGTGGGGTAAAGTATGGTTAGTAGAAAAAAATATGATTTTATTTGCTGAATTGCTTGTTACTGTAAAAAATCAAAATGACGAATTAGTCTGTAAACCAACTATTAGTGCGGCTGTAAGACCGGGAGGGTATTAAAATGGTTTTAGATATTAAGGTTGGACAAGTTATTAAGAAGGAGTTTGACCAAATAACTCGACAATTGCTGAAAGACTACGCAAAAGCTTCAGGAGACACTAATCCAATTCACACTAACGATGTTGTAGCCGAGAGGGCGGGACTTAAGGGTGTGATTGCTCACGGATTATTCTCGTTTGGTTTCATTACAAAATTATTCGAAGATTACCTGGAACACGGTAAATTTGGAAACATAATTGATATTACCGTGGAGATGAGAGCAATGGTTCGATGTCACGATACGCTTATTACTGAGGCAACTGTTAACAAAATCGAAGGTAAAAAAGTATTTTTTGATATAAAACAAACCACAATTACCAATGTTGATATTAAAGATAAATCCGGAAATATCGTAAAACAATTTGAAGCTGGCGAACGAGGGTATATTTCCGAAAAGGACATCGCTCAAGGGTTAGTAAAGACAAAAGAAGTTGATGAAGGAACCCTAACATATAGGGAAAGAGTCGCTACTCCAGGACAAGCAACGATTGAATTGTTTGAATGAAATTCGGGTATTATCTTAATTCAAAGAGTTCGGAGAGTTTGAGTTCCTATCGCATCAACCCTCAATGAACGAGGAACTGTTCTTGCAAATGTGGGACGGTTTTTTACGATATGCAGTCAAACCCGCCACGAAAGTGGGTGCGAACTCGTAGGAAACTACTGACTTTAGGCAGTAGTAGTTCATATTGCAATTCTTTTAATATTTTTTTTTTAATTCTCGTCAATTATAAAATAACATATTTATACTAGTTTGATATATAAGATCATTGAAAATAATAATAATCAAGAACAACATTAAAACCTAGTTCATTGACTTCTTTAACGCTAGATACGGAAAAAATCGAAAATTTAATATCTAATGGCAATTATAAGAAAGCTTCTGAACTAATTTTTCAAATTATTGAATCGGATTATTCTAATAAGGAATTAAATTATAAATGTTTGTCCCTATTAAATCTAATATGTGATAAAACACCATCAATATCCATAAAAGTTGTTAAAAATATAACAATATTCATTAACGAGGCGGACTCTTGGATTAGATTGTTATCTTTAGAAATATTATATCAAATATCCCTATATCGTCCAAATTTATTAATTGTTCTAATAGATAAAATAAGAGCTCGCTTATACGATCAAGATCCATCAGTAAGGAGATTGACAGTAAAGATAATTGGGAATTTAATATTGTCATTACATGTAGATCTACACGAGTTACAAAACTTAATTGAAGAATTTAATGAAAGATTGATGGATAATGATTGGAGAGTAAAGTTACAAGTGATTAAAACCTTAAAAAAAATTTTAAATCAAGATTATACAAAAATAAAAGACTTAGAACCGTTATTATCTATAGTAATAGTCAACTTAAGAGATGAAGACGACGATGTAGCCAGAGCTGCTGCGGAACTTTTAAAAGTTCTCAGCAATTATTTTCTTTCTAAAGATAAAATATTTTACATATTATTAAATCTGCTCTATAATGAAAAAAACAGGGTTAAGGAACTAATAATTTGGTTATTTGGAGAAATTGGCAGGGAAAAATCGTCAGAGATAATCCCCATCATTCCTAAACTAACTAAGTTTTTAAAGGAGGACGATTATCGGATTCAAAAAAAAGTAACTGATGCTATAGTAAAAATTGCTGAGAATAACTTCGATCAGATTTGGGCGAATTTAGTTCATCTGCTTTTAGATTTAAGAGATAAGATATTTAGGAATAATTTAATTAATGCTCTGTATTATCTTAGTCAAAATAACATCGCTGAAATTTTTACTTATTTGTTTGAAGAATTAGAAAATCCTTCTGAAAATATTCGAGAAGGAATAGCTTTAGTGTTTCAAAGATTATTTGAAGAATATCAAATTGAGATTGAAAATGAAATAACAAAAATAATCTTTTCTCTACAATCAAAATATTGGAGGATACGCAAGAAAACCATAATTTTATTACAAAATATTTGTTTCATTTTAAAAAGTGAAAAAATAGCGGTCTGGATTACTATTGAGCTGAATAAACTTTTAGAAAAAGAAAGTGATCCTGACGTTAAAAACGAGATAAACTACACGTGCCAAAATATTAAGACATCTTTTAATAATATCAATAAGTCAATTGAAAAAATAAACAACGAATTATCTTTATTACGGAGTAGAATCATCAAATTCCGTCGGATCCCTTCACAATTTAGAGAGAATTTGAATTCATATATTCAAGAATTTAGATTTAATAACACAGAGATTCAATTAAATAAAAGATATCGTAGAATTCTAAAAAAAATTAAGAAATTTAATGAAATACTAAATAGATTTGAATACAAAAGACTTGCTTTTGATTTAATTGAAGATTGGGAAGAAACAAAAATACAAATTATTGACGAATTAAGCATTATAAAAAGTTTCATTTCTGAAATCTGTGAAGAGAAAAAGAAGGAATTTCTTTCAAAGTTAAAAATTCAAATTAACTTAATGATGGATAGAATTGATGTTTTAAAAGCAAAATTCGATTATATTAAAGATCAAAAATTTAATTTAAATGCTGATCTTTTCTTAGATAATATCGATTCCGGCGAAAATTTAGAGGAAAAATTCACGTACATTAATCAATTAAGGGAAGATTTGTTTCAATTAGATGGAGATATTAGAGATTTATTAATCCATAATTTAGAATTTAACGAAATATTTAAAGAACTATTAGAAAAGTGGATATTTAATAAGATACAAATTCAAGAATATTTTGGCGAAGTTACACAGCTGATTAAAATAATTAAAGAAAAAATAGTCAACTATTATTATCAAATAGATGAATCTTCAATGTCTATGAATAAAGAAAAAATAGGAGTAATAACAAATGAGCTTGCGTTTCAAATAATTCAAAGTCATGTACAATCAATAATTTCGCAGGGAATTGAGGGTCTTGAGAAATTTCACGACAATTTTGATAGTATAAAAACAAAATCTGATTTTTTTATAAAAAGAAAGGAATTTATTAATGTAAAAAAAATAATCGAATTAAATAATACTCAAATTCAAGCATTTATAGAAGAAACAGAAGCTAAAATAGATAGTATTATAGGAAAGGAAAAAATTTTTAAAGACAATAACATGTTTTCGTTATTTGTAAGACCTTTTCTTAATAAATGGAATGAAACAAAGGAAATTTTAATAAATAAATTGAAAAAATTCATTGGAAAAAGTTATGAGAAACTTTACTTAAGTCAGTTTAAGCATTATCTAAAAATAATGAATCCAATTAAATTTGATTTTCTTTCGTCTTATATTGGTTTAGAAAAAGAACAACTTAAAGAATTGGTTCTAAAATTAATAAACAAAGGTAAATTAAATGCAAAAATCGTAAACGATTCACTATATTCTCAGAGTCTAGAATCAGATATTCCAAATTTTAAGGAAATACTATTCTTTAAAAACGTAAAAACAATTGGAAATAAGATCTTTCTTGATTTTAAATTAAATAACCCTTCCAACTTTATATATCGAGACATTCAACTTTCTCTTAAAGTTCCATCTTATTTAAGATTCTTGAAGAAGGAGAGTTTTCCAAAGATTCTTTATTTAAACGAGCTGAAACAAGGAAGTATATTTAAATTTAACTACGTGCTAAAGATCGAGAAAGACATGAAAAAAGACTTATCTGAATCTGATGAAATAATCCTCAACTATAATTACCGAGATCCGTTTAGGATAGATAGATCAAAAACTATAAAAATTAGTCTGCTACTCTCTTGATTATTCAATTACAAATTTAATAACATTATTTTATCATAAATATATTTAATTTTATGTGTTAAAAAATTGAATAAATAAGCATTAGAAACAATTTGGAGGTGAAGAATGGAAAAAAAATATCGATTGACCAAGCAAGTAAAAATTTTCGGATGATCATGTAAACTCAATGCTAACGATTTAGAAAATTTACTGACAAGTGCAGGCTTATTTAGAGGGTTTGAAGATGCTGCAGTTTTACCAGTTCCTGATAGCGATTTAGTCCTCGTTAAAAATATTGATATCCTTACTCCAATTGTAGATGAACCAAAAATCATGGGTGAGATTGCCGCGTGCAACGTTACAAACGATATTTTTGCCATGAATGTGCCAGAAATATCCGGAATGCTAGTATTTCTTGCAATAAAAACCAATACTCCTATTAAAATTGCTAAGGGCATCCTTGAAGGGATTAGGGATTTCATGGAAAACAAGATCGACTCTAAAGTTGTCGGAGGACACACAATTTACAGTGAATGGCCTTTAATCGGCGGAGAAGCTTCTGGATTTCTTGAAAAAAAAAAATTAATTCTAAAAACAGGTGTAAAACCGGGAGATAAATTAATATTGACGAAACCAATAGGATTGCAAGCAATTTCAGCAGCGTACAGATTGTTAAAAGATATGCCTGAGACGTTAGAGAATTATTCAATAAATGAATTAAAGTATTCAATTGATATTGCAATCAAGCTCATGACAACACCAAACCAGAACGTGGTAAGAGCCATTCATTCTCATGAAGATTTTTCATTCATTCATGCGATGACTGATATAACTGGCTTTGGACTTGCTGGTCATATACGAGAAATGCTTCAAGGTTCTGAATTATCGGCGCTAATAGAAACAATACCATCAATAAAACTCGCTAGAGATCTTTCTGACGACTTAGGATATGCTTTAAATGAGTGTCAAAGCGCAGAAACGGCAGGAGGGATGTTAATCTCTGTTGACCAAAGCAAGTCAGAAGATTTTTCGAACACTCTAACTAGTGAAGGAATTAAAAATTGGACCGTTGGTACAATCGATAATATCAAAAAAGGGTTTGTAAGAGTCTCAGAAAATGCCAATTATCTTGAAATTACAGAAATTTAATGATGTCAATGATAAAAGCTAAAACGCATTGTCGCGGTCGCTTTTTGAGAACTCCACGGCAAAGTGGCATCATAATTAAAGCTACTCTTCATGCTTAATTTCTCCACCAATTTCTAAAATAATTTCCTTTATTTCACTCATGGCTTTTTCAATCAAATCTTCTCCATTATCAACATTAAAACAAGTAATTGATAGCTCTACTTCTATAGCTAGTCCTATTCTTGGATGCGTTTTAATCCAGAGTTGAGGATATCTATCCTCTAGTTTAGCTACATGAGGAGCAATTTGAGACTCACCAATACCCATGAAAATAAAGTTTTTTTCAATAAAACTTCCTTTCTTTTCTCTTAAAATTGGTAATATTATTTTGTTAAACATGGCTTTCATTTCTGAGGGAACGCCTGGAAGACAAAAGATTAAAGTGTTGCCCTCTTTAATTTCTACACCGGGTGCTGTATCTCTAATATTTGGCAGTGGTGTTGAGCCTTCAGGTAAATATGCCATCTTCTCTCTTTCGGGAGTCATCCCCTTTAGTTTTAAAATACCTCTGTTCCATGCATTTTCGTACGCTTTCTTTATTGATTCATATGCGTGATTATCGAGCTCTAATTGTCGATCTAAAGCTAATCCAACGCCTTTTAGCGTCATATCATCAAAAGTCGGGCCTAAGACTTAGAGAATGGAAGATTCCTTAATTAATCCGCCCGATGTTACGATAATATCTGGTGTGCGGCTTAAAATCTCTTTTAAAGCGCCAGAAATCTCAGTTAAATCGTCTCCAATTGTGGTAACTCTTGATACATTATGTCCTTGTTTAGTTATTCTTTTAGCCAGCCAATTAGAATTAGTGTCTTTAGTCTTTCCAATTAAAATCTCATTTCCAATGATTAAAAGTTCAACTTTCATGTTACAAAACTAGATTTTCTAAAAATTAAAAATATTATAAATAAATAGTAATATTAAATATTAATTCAATTTTATCATATTTTAAAAATAAAAATTAATTACATGCCTTGAAAGACGAAAGAAAAACTATCGAAATTGATGATAGTGGCACGGGAGATTTAGTTGGAAACGCCTTTATTGGATTTCACATAGTCGAAACTGGGAAAATAATATTTAGATCGGTTCCTGTGGGGCTTTATAACAAAAAGAATTTAGCAGAAAACATGCCAAAGAAAAAAATTTTAGAGCTAGTTAAAGATGGTTTGAACGAATTAAATTATAAATCTGACGACAAAATACGATTATGCAGCGGTGATTGTTTCGATCTTACAAGAGAATACTTTCGGGATGTAGGAATTGAGTACGAACCATTTAAAATCGATGGTAAATTACAACACGCGGTTGAGGG
>JAUXAJ010000293.1 GCA_030620005.1 Promethearchaeota archaeon
GAATGTCGAAGTCAAGGCCAAGGGTTCAGCGCCCATCATTAAAAGATCATTTACCATGCCACATATACTTAATATTCCAATGTCTCCACCCGGAAAAAATAATGGAAATACTGTATGGCCGTCAGCCGTAACTACAATTTCCTTGTCGTAGTTTTTTAAAGGAATTGTAGCCCCATCGTCCAATTCTTCAACGCCAATCCCATTATTTACATTTTTCAGCGAAATATCTTTTGTAATGAAATTTATTAGCTCTTCTTGTAAAACACCGCCAGCACCGTGGGCTAAACGGATTATTTTTGAGCTCTCATTCTCATCCATATTTAAATGAAAGAATTGAAAATTAAAAGAATTTAAATTGTGATTCAAAATCGTCTAATTTTGAACAGAAATAAGAAGACGAACTTCATATAAAATTAAACGATTTTATATTAATTAATTAATTAATTAATTAGAATTAATTGCATTATATTAATTCTTGAGAAGATCGATGGATTTCAAAATTAATAATTATAATGAATTATATGAGAAAGTCATTTTGATCCTTAAACAAAGTGGTATAAAAAGAATAGCTGTTTTTGGATCTTATGCTAGAGGTGAAACTACACCCAATAGCGATTTAGACCTAATCGTAGAATTTCCAGAAGGAACGAGTTTATTAGATCACGCAAGAATTCAAAATAATTTACTAGAAAATATTGGCATAAAAGTCGATTTATTAACTGAAAGAGCGATAAGCCCATATATCATTGACAGAATCAAAAAAGAAGCTATTGTGATTTATGAATGATAAAAGATGACTTTATTTTTCTTAACCACATCGATGCTATTTCTCGCATAGAAGAATATATTCTAAATGTCGATTATGAAATTTATGGAAGAAAAAATTACTCAAGATGCCGTAATAAGACAACTTTCCATTATTGGGGAGGCTACAAAAAGCATTTCTGATAATTTTCAGCAAGAACATTCAAAAATGATTAATATTGAAATATAAGAAGAAATAATGCGCGTAGTTCAAATTAACTGTTTAAGAGACCTCATCGAATTTTTAGCGACTATGTAAGGATCTTCATTCCATAATTGTTCGTTGAACAATTCTAAAGAAATCCAGTCGTTGTAACTATTATCTTTTAATTGTTTTATAAACATCTCAAGGTTAAAAAAATCATTACCAGGCAAAACTCTATCAGAGTCATTTAATTCTTCAAGTGGTTTTTTAATGGCATCATTGATGTGGATTAGCCATAATTCTTCAGGTTTAATAGCATCTAATTCATCAATAGAATGTTCTCCGATAAAAAAGTGAAATGTATCTATTATTAATCCCATATTTGGCAAATTTTTATCGTTAATTATTTTGAGAGCCATATCTATCTTTCTTACAGAACAATTAAGAAAACCTAAAGGTTCAAAACCAAGCTTGAAACTGTATTTTTCTGCTAAATTAGAAATTATTTTTAATCTTTCAGTTGTTCTTGAAACGATTTTTGCTTCACTCATGGAAACCTCTTCAAGAAAACTTGGGACGGTAATGATTGTATCGCAACCAATTTGATTGCCAATAATCATGAGTCTTTCAGTATAATCCAAAATTCTATTAAATTCTTTTTCTGGACATAAAGAAAACAATTCTACTGCGTTGAAAGTAATGCATTTAAGATTATTTTTATTTAATAAACCTTTTAACGCTTCGACTGAATTTTTTTTCAAATATTCGAAAGTTTCGTCCCTACGCAATTCAACTCCTTCGAAACCAGCCGTGGCAATTGATTTTAAAAACGTTTCCATTGGAGTTTTCATTAATGTTGCTTGATTAATAGCGAGTTTCACAACTTAATCCTAATCATATTTGAAATTAAAAGCTTTTTATCCAAAACAATTTAATTTATATTATTTTAGAATTTTATTAATTTGAATGTTTAAAGAAACTATAGAAATTAACATCACGGGCATTGTTCAAGGCGTCGGCTTCAGACCTTTTCTTTTCAATTTAGCGAGAGCATTAGGGCTTAACGGTTACGTTTTAAATCGTGGAAATGCTGGAGTAAGGATAATAATTCAAGGTGATTCTCATCTATTAAAGAAATTCGTTAAAGATCTCGAGATAAAACGACCTAAAATCTCCTATATTGAAAGTCTACACGTGAAAGACATATCTTCCACTGAAATTTTTACAAATCTTAAAATTAAGAAAAGCGAGAAAGGAAGGGGGGTGAGTTTAACTTTACCCCCTGACATTGCAACGTGCAACGAGTGCTTAAAAGAGATGAAAAACTCGAGATTAACGAATTATTACATGTACCCGTTTATCGCGTGCGCCGTTTGTGGTCCAAGATACACAACCGTTACAGAACTCCCCTATGACAGAGAAAGATCGACGATGGTAGAATTTCCTTTCTGTGAATCGTGCCTTCACGAATACACTGATTTCGACAATCGTCGTTTTCACGCACAAACTTTCGCGTGTTCTAAATGTGGACCCAACTATAAACTATACAACAATTCAAGAGAAGAAATTCAGAAAGATTCCATGAAAAAAATCATGGAAGAAACAGCTAAAAGAATCAACGAGGGAGATATTGCGGCTGTAAAAGGCATTGGAGGCGTCCATTTAGTATGTCGTGCCGATAACGACGAGATAATTCTTAAACTCCGAAGAAGAAAAGGAGGAAGAAAATATAAACCCTTTGCGGTAATGATACCAAGTATCGAATTAGTTGAAAAATCTTACATGATATCAGAAAAGGAAAGAGAAATTTTACTTTCTTTTCGCAGACCAATTGTTCTTTTTGAAAGGAATCGTCACGTCAACGAGCCACTAATTAGCGATTGGATTGCACCAGGATTGAACAATGTCGGGTTCATGCTTCCCTATACTGGCATTCATTATTTACTGTTTGATTTTATTGGAGAAAAGCCGCTCGTATATACAAGTGGTAATAGGTCAAACATTCCCATGAGTATTGAAAACGATAAAATTTTTACTCAACTTGAGCATCTAGCAGATTTTTTCCTGCTTCATGATAGAAAAATACATCAAAGAGCGGACGATAGCGTCTTAAGAATTCACGACGATAAAGTAAAATTAATTAGAAGGTCTAGAGGGTACATTCCGGAGTATTTATTTTTACCCTTTGAAGTCGAAATTCCTGGAGCATTGGCTACTGGACCTGAGTTAGCTACAACTGGAGCAGTTCTCAGAAAAAATCGAATTTTTTCAACTCAACACATCGGCACTATTACTCATTTAGAGGCATATGATTTTTTAAAGGATGCCCTCTTTCACATGAAAAATCTCCTTCAAATAAAAGATTCTGAAGTAAAATTCATTATATGCGACGCTCATCCGGAATTTATTACTACTAAATATGGAAAAGAATTATCTTCGCATTTGAACATTCCATTATATCCCATACAGCATCATTTTGCTCATGTTTTAGGGTTAATGGCAGAAAATCAAATTCAAAAAGACGAGCAAATCATTGGTATTAGTACGGACGGGGTTGGCCATGGTGATGATGGAAATGTGTGGGGTGGCGAAATTTTATTCGCTACTTATGATGGGTATGAACGCCTAGGTCATTTGGAATATCAGCCCATGATTGGAGGTGATCGATGTACAAAGTATCCTGCTCGAATGGTTGCTTCAATATTACTTAAGAGACTTGGAATTGAAGAATCGCTAAATATTTTCAAAAAAATTGGATTGAAAAACGATTTGGAATACAAAGAAACGGAATTAAAAGCATTAATTTCGCAATTTGAAAGGGCAAATAATCAATTCCCCAGCGAGGATATTCCCTTGTCAAGCTCAACCGGTCGAATTCTTGATGCAGTTTCCTATTTACTAGGAGCATCGAACGTCAAAACTTATCTTGGGGAGCCTGCCATGAGACTCGAAGGTTTGGCGTCTCAAGGAAATCCTAATAATATCAATTTAAAAATTAATTTTTTCAAAAGAGAGGGAAAATACATCGTGAATACATCAGATTTAATCCTTGACATTTTAAATTTATTGGAAAATTCAAATAATAACAGGAAAGACATTGCGGCTAAAGTCCAAGAGGAAATCGGGAACGCTTTTACAGACATTGCGATCAAAATGGCTAATAAAAAAGGTATAACTAAAATAGGTTTAACAGGAGGAGTAGCTTATAATCTCGCTTTCTCAAAAACAATAAAAGAGAAGATAATTCAAGAAGGATTTACATTTTTAGAGCACGACATTATACCACCTGGAGATGCAGGGATTAGTACAGGGCAATTAATTGGAGGCCTATTCGATTACCAAAAGTGATATTCTATTTGTTTTGAACTACTCCACCCTAAAGGGTGGAGATTCTCTCAACCTTACGAATGAGAGTTCCTTGTTCATTGAGGTTTGCCGATACAGATTCGTGAGAATAATCCTCTTCAATTCTCAATTCTGGTCTTTCTTTAAGCTTCCTGGATACTACTATATACATTATAATCGAAATTATTGCAATAACACCATTAAAAATCTGGAATGTTTGTAAACTAATGTCAAATAAAGTTTTTGAGTTTATTTACATTATTTTTATATATTTAAATGTCTATAATAAACATAAGAAAATTTCTAATGGTGTTTCAACTATAATGGTTGATGGGGAGATAATAGTAAAAATTTTGAAAAAATATATGAATTATCTTAAAGATAAATTTTTTATTGATAAGATAGGCGTGTTTGGATCATATATTAGAGACGAACAGACACCCAAAAGCGATATAGACATTTTTGTAGAGTTTAATGGTCCTGTGGGATGGAAATTTTTTACATTAAAAGAATTTTTAGAAGAAAAGCTAGGAAAAAAAATCGATTTAGTTACAGAAAACTCACTTAGGGATGAAATGAAAGATGATGTGCTCAAAGAAGTGATATATATATGAACAAAAGAACAATTAAACTCTATCTTGAAGACATAATCACTTTTTTTAAAAGAATCGAAGAATATACCAAGGATTTTGAATTTTTTATTAATATAATTATCAAAAGCGGAATTACATAAAACAACAGCTATTTCTCGCAAGGTAGAATCAGTATCTACGATAACAGCTCTTATGCGGAAAGCTGAAATTAGACAACTCAAGAGCCATTGGAAGAGCAAATTACTTAAATTCTTTTTTAAATAATTTCTTTCATATGTAAAGAAAGAAAAAAAATCTAATAATAATAATAATTATTTAAAATAATTTAAAAAAAAAAAAAAAGGAAAATGAAGAAAAACCTAAAATTAATAATAATTGCGCTGCTAATTCAATTACCAGTATTTCTTATCATATTAATATCTATCTCAGCAGACAACGGTAGGGATATCACGCTTCTTATTCCAATAAATAACGGTTTTTTTGATATGATTTATTTTTTTGTATTATCACCGCTAATGATGATTTTTTTCATCGAATTTTGTTCAGTAGGATTAAGTCGTGCCTTATTTAGACTTCATAACGTGATTAAGTTAAATAAAAATAATTATGCAATAATCAGAAATGTCAAAGAAAATTTAAATTTTACAGGAATATTTGTTCGAGCCTTAGTGCTTGGATTTTTTGCGTTAAGTATTGGAATGATCATGGTTCAATTTATTAATCCTGAAATTATTATTTCAAGGGGAGATATTGAATTATTAGGATTAATTATAATAAGTACATTTTTTATTTTGCCTTTTTTAATAATAATTCTATCACCTATTTGGTTACTCCAAGATTCAGGTATAATGAGTAGCAGAAATGAAGAAAAGATCAAAAAAGAGAGCAGACAACTTCCCAATATTGAGGGAGTCCATCGTATTTATACTAGTTATGTCATGGGATATGTTGGAATTACAACTATTGTTTCTTTAATTTTCATAATGTATAGTTCCATGTTTTCAGAATTTAGTTATAGTAAGACGCTATTTTTCCCCGTAGGTTTTATAGCACCATTTTTTTCTGTTGCAATTAACATCATACCAATATTGTTTTATGAATGGAAATTGCCAAAACTACGAAAAAAATTAATTATTAACTTAAGTTTTGTAATTTATAATTATTGGTAATTTTAATAATTTTAGTAAGACATTGCATTTTTACCTCCTAAGTGAAATTTCAATGCTTAACATCAAATCTCACCC
>JAUXAJ010000115.1 GCA_030620005.1 Promethearchaeota archaeon
AATGGGTCAATAGCAGATTACTTCATTGCTTACGGCGTTTCAAATCCCTCTGATCCCCGAGGCTCCATGTATCAAGTAGTTGCTGAAAAAGGGTTTGAAGGTTTAGAAACTCATAGGCTTGGCATACAATCGATTCCAAGAGTACAAGTTTCACAAACGCTCTTTAATTCCGTTAAAATTCCAAGGGAGAATATTATAGGGGGAAAGGGTCAAGGCTATCAAAACCTCTTTTCTGGATTAGTTGCAGAAAGAGATGCGATTATTGGTTCGAGCTTAGGAATTAGTTGGTTAGCGGCAATTACAGCTCTTATTTATACCAATTTCAGGATACAATTTGGGCGACCTTTATACGATTTTCAAGGAGTATCATTTCCAATGGCTCAATATTTTACGGAATTAATGGCGGCTACCGAGTTAGGGTTCAAGAGTGCGACTGAATACGAAAAAACGCTTAAATACGACGATCTAAAGTTCATTAAATATAATGCAGCATTTAGTTCTGGCACGAAATTTCTAGCTTCAAACTTAGCACACAGGATATCATATGAAGCTCAACAACTATGTGGGGGAATTGCCTTTACAGATAACCTTCGAATAGATAAAGCGCTAGAAATTAGTAAAGTTCAGGAAATAATCGGTGGAGCTCGAAACATTCAACTCTACCTTGTAAGTAGGGTAATTAAGGATATAGTCGGTAGATTAACCCTTAGATCTTAAGAAATACAATTCCAATAGAATTAAAATGAAAAATGAGAAAAAAAAGCAGGGAAGGGAAAATTTACTTTCGCATTAACCAATCTAGAAACCGCTCGTTGGTTGTTGTGGAAGATTAACGCAAGAGAGGAATATAAGATCAAGACATTATGGTCATTAGTGTTTAAACTTTCAATGGATAAAATAAATAATTTTATGCATGAAATGAATAATTTTAAATTTGTAAAAAATTAAATGTAATTTATTCATTAAAAGAAACTTAATTTGATTGAACATGAAAATTAATATTAATTTATTAAAAGAATTTGAAAAATTCATTGATACATCTAACCCTGAGAAAGGAAAAATTCCGATAAAGATATTAGGTTATGGAGAAATCAGTTTGGTTTTTGAAATCGTTGGTGACCCACAGAAAATTGCTTATAAAAGAATTCCTATTTTTGATACTGAAAAACAAGTTAAAAGACATGTGTGGGCATATAATGAATATAATAAGCTTTTAAAAGAAGCTGGTTTAAACCTTCCAGATTATGATGTTGCGTATTTTATTGATGATGATAAAGAGATTCAATTCTATTGCGTCCAAGAAAAACTTAATCCAGATTCAGTCTGTAATAAAGTTATGCATCAAATTAGTAACCAAGAGATTAATACCTTGGTTTTATTAATCATGCGGGAAATGAGAAAGGTATGGAGTTATAGCTTAAAGAATAAGAAGATAGATTTGGGATTAGATGGACAGATATCTAATTTTTGCGTGAAGAATTACGATCCTAACAATCTGAAAATTACCAAAGACACTAAATTGCTTTATATAGATACAAGTACTCCGATGTTTCGGATTTATGGAAACGAAGCAATGGATGCCGTTCTACTTTTAAAAAGTGCACCATCTTTCTTAAGGGGTATTCTTAAAGCCCTTTTTCTTAAAGAAACCGTCGGTCGCTATTATGATCTTCGAAAAGTTACAATTGACCTTATTGCTAACTTCATCAAAGAACAAAAGTCTGAACTTGTTCCAGGTTTAACGAGATTACTTAACAAGTTTTTTAAAGAAGAGGCAAGTGATTTTGACATTGCTCCGCTAACTTTAAAAGAAATTCAGAAATATTATAAAAGCGATGCACAAATGTGGGATATCTTCCAAAGCGTAAGAAAATTTGATAGATATCTTAAAACAAAGGTGTTTAAAAAGAGATATAATTTCTATCTTCCAGGTGAAATTAAGAGATATTAAAACGAATTTACCTTGAAATTAAATCGAATTGAAGTATTGAAAAAAGACGAAATCCAACAGATTCACGACTCGACACTGGAACTTTTAGAAAATGTTGGAGTGCGAGTAGAATCTGAAGAAGCAAGAAATATCCTCAAGGAGCAAGGGGCAATATTAGACAATTCAGTACAAAAGGATTTTGTTAAATTTCCAGAAGAGCTTGTCTTAGAACAGCTCAGTAATGTTCCAGATTCTTTTTCACTATGGGGTCCAGACGGTTCGTATCAAGTTGAGATAAATACAACCGACGTAAATTTTTCTACATTCGGTGCGGCAATGAGGATGTACGACCCTTTAAAAAAAAGTGGAACCCGAAAGTCCTTGCTCAAAGACGCAATTAATCACATTCGCGTGGTGAACGGCTTAAAGCACATTATAAGTTCTCATGTAGATGTCTGGCCTAACGACATTCCTTTTACAGAACTTCATTGTCATGCTCTAAGAGAATGGGCAAAACATAGCTATAAACCCTATGGAATGGCTTGCTATGGAAGAACGGCTTCTCAAGACATGATTAATATAGCTTCAATCATCGTTGGTGGAGAAGAAGAGATAATCAAAAAACCACGATTAGTTGGTGTATTCAATCCAACTTCTCCACTTGTGTTACCACAAATTTTATTGAACGGTCTTTTTATTTTTGCCAAATATAAACAACCAATCAATATAACTTCTGCGGCGAGTGCGGGTTCAACGGCTCCAGTTACTTTAGCAGGATTACTAACACAAACAAACATGGAAATTCTTTCGTCCATTGTATTAACGCAACTAATCAACCCAGGAACGCCCGTCCTGTACGGATCGACCAATACTATAATGGACCCACCAACGGGAAATATGGCGTACGGTTCAATTGAATTCGGATTAATAAGCGTTGCTGCTGCGCAATTAGCCCATTTTTATAACATTCCATCAAAGGGTTCGGGTGCGCTTACTGATTCAAAATGTTTCGATCTCCAAAATGGATTCGAGCGATTCATGACCCTTTCTTTTGCCGCTAACGCCGGACATAACTACATCACATGCGCCGGAACTTACGAAACATCAATATCAGAAGCATTAGAATTACTTGTAATAGACGATGAAATGGCTGGCATGATTAAACGGGGAATGGAAGGCATTAATGTAAATGCTGAAACAATTGCATCAGAAGAAATTAAAAAAATCGCAAGCGCATCAAAAAACTATTTAGGCACTAAACACTCGGTAAAATTTACTCGGAAAGAAATTTTCGTTCCAAATATCGTGAATAGAGAGCGAAGAGGTAAATGGCGCAAGGGAGGTTCTAAGGAGATAATGATCGTGGCTCGAGAAAAAGTAGAAGAAATTTTAAAGTCGCAACAAGGTCCTGGTCTCCCCGCTGATATTGAAACAAAATTAACAAAATATACCAAAATGGTAGCATCGAGATCGTTAGATGATTATCGTCGATTAGAAGGGATGGATGACTCTGAAGGTCCCGTGGAGATTTCAGGATTTAAAATTGAGTAAATATTAATTTATAAAAAATAAATGATTACAAAAAATAATGACTACTTCAGAAATTATTCCTATCATTCCTCAACCAGTAAAAATTACTCAAAAATCGGGTAAGTTTTTTCTTACAGAAGAAATAGAAATAGCAGCAGATACAGAGTTAATAAAAATTAATGAATATTTGAAAAAATTACTAATTTCGTCAACTGGATTTGATGTTAAAATAGTAAACAGCGATCAAAAAGAGAATTCTAAAAATACAATTACACTCAAGATTGATAAAACCCGAAAAAGAATAGTTACAGGAGGTTATTTACTCCAAATATCAGAAAAACAGGCTTTAATCTCTGCTCCTACAACAGCCGGTATTTTTTACGGTGTTCAAAGTCTCCGTCAACTCCTTCCCGTGGAAATTGAAAGCGTTAAAAAAATAAGTAATGTCGAATGGACTATCCCTTGCGTAGAAATTGAAGATTATCCTCGCTTTTCCTGGCGGGGATACATGCTTGACGAGGGAAGGCACTTTTTAGGGAAAAATATTGTTAAAAAAATGCTTGATCTCATGGCTCTCCTAAAAATGAATGTGTTTCATTGGCATCTAACGGATGATCAAGGTTGGAGAATTGAAATAAAAAAACATCCCCGCCTTACAGAAATTGGTTCGAAAAGGAAGGAGACCCAAATTGGAGGTTTTCTGAGTAAAAAAACAGATGGCATTCCTCATGGAGGTTATTATACTCAAGATGACATAAAAGAAATAATAACACACGCAAAAGAACGGTTCATTAAAGTGGTTCCTGAAATAGACGCTCCTGGCCACAGCAAGGCGGCTCTTGTCGCTTATCCGGAACTGAGCTGCACTGGAGGTCCATTTGAAGTTCCAACCAGATTTGGTATTAAGAAAGATGTATATTGTATTGGTAAGGAAAAAGTTTTCGAATTCTTACAAGATGTTTTTAATGAGATCATCACGCTGTTTCCTTCAGATATCATTCATATTGGAGGTGATGAGGTACCAAAAGCTCGCTGGAAAGAATGTCTTGATTGTCAAGCAAGGATTAAAGAGGAGAAGCTTAAGAACGAAAAAGACTTACAAGTTTACTTTACGAATAGGATTGCTTCGTATCTTTCTTCTCACGGACGACGGACGATGGGTTGGAATCAAATCCTTAACGATGGCCTCCCAAAGGATGTTATTGGTCAGTATTGGATGCTTGGTAAAAAACAAGTTCTTAAACACTTAAGACAAGGCAGAAACATGGTAATGTCCAAGTTTGGGGGCGTTTATCTTGATTACGATTATCCTCGTACACCTTTAAAAAAGGTGTACAAATATGATCCCGTGCCAAAAAAACTTGAAAAAAAATATCACGTGAATATTTTGGGCATCGAAGCGCCATTGTGGACGGAATGGGTTAGAAATATTGGTGAGTTAGAGTGGCAGACCTTTCCACGCCTTGTAGCTGTTGCTGAAAATGGCTGGACCTTAAAGAATGAAAAAAATTATCGGGCATTTAAAAATCGCTTAGAAATATTACTTAAAAGGTTAGATTTGCTAGAAGTCAATTACGCCGATAAAGAGATTATCGATCCAGGTTTTTTTAAGAGATTGTTTGGCTTCTATACAATGTTCAAAGAACCAAATAGAAAAAAATAACTTAAATTAAAATAAGTTATAATTGTTATTAAAAGAAAGTTATTTTGGAATAAATCTTCACCAATTATTAAGAGAGATAATAATCATGAATTTTGAAGAATAATTATTCCGCGGGAATTAGTATTTAATATCAATTCAAACATAAAGATTTTAAAAAGATAAAAAATTAAATAGAAAAATGACTGACAAAGATTTAGATGTGTATAAGGAATTACAATTACACATTGATAAGTTTCCTATTGGCTTTCCTACTACTAAATCTGGAGTGGAATTCGAAATATTAAAACACTTTTTCACACCTAAAGAAGCCAAAATCGCAATAAAGCTAAATTTTTCGTGGTCTCGGGATCTTGAAGCATTAGAAACAATTTACGAGCGAGTAAGAGAAACTGGAATGTCAATTAAGGAGCTAGAGAAATTATTGGACGACATGTCTAAAAAGGGAGTTATCCATTCTAAAAGAGAAGGTGAAAATAAACATTACGCAAATGCGTTATTCATGTATGGCATGTACGAGCTTCAAGTAAATAATCTCACGAAAGATCTCCTAGTAAATACTATGAAATACATTAATGAAGCGTTCGGTTTGGAAGCATTTGGCACGAAAATCCCTCAATTTCGCACCGTTCCTGTAGAACAAAGCGTTAATATCGAACATCAAATACCTACTTACGACGATTTGAGATTACTAATTGAAAATGTGGAAGGTCCAATAATGGTTTCTAATTGTCTTTGCCGCCAGGCTACGGATTTATTAGGGAATCCTTGTAAGTTGACGGATAGGAGAGAAACACACCTAGGTTTTGGACATTTAGCTCAATTTTATATAGATCAAGGAAAAGGACGTCAAATAAACAAGGACGAAGCTCTTGAAATACTACGAAAAAATGAAGATGACGGGTTAGTCCTTCAGGCAGGTAATTCTCTGAAACCACAATTCTTCTGTAGTTGTTGTGGATGTTGCTGCCCAGTTTTGAACGGTTTGAAACAACTTCCGCGCCCAGTTCAATTCATTTCGGCAAACTATTATGCAGAAGTGAATCCTGAATCGTGTGAAGGCTGTGAAACTTGTATTGATCGATGTCAAATGGGCGCTATTAAGCTCGTGAAGGAAAAGGCAAAAGTGAACAAGAAAAAATGTATAGGTTGCGGGAATTGCGTGCTGGCTTGCCCGGAGAAGGCAATCTCACTACAAAAAAAGAAGGAAGAAATTGACCCCGCGCCTACAATGGACGATCTTTATGAAAAAATACTTGCTAAGAAACAACAATTAAAAGGAAAATAGTAGAAAAGAATAAAATTTAATAAAAATGAATTGAAATTAAAAATAATCTCTTATAGTATATAAAGATAAAATTATAGAAAATTGGTGTTTTATTGGCTCGTCCTCTATGGTTTGTTGAGATATTAAAAAAAACTTTTCCAAATATTAGATTTATTGCAAAATTGACGAGAATTCCGATTCTTGAAAAGATATTTGATCTGGCCATGTTTAAAGGCGACGATATCATTTATCTCCCTCAAGATAAAGTCATTGAGGTGAACGAGGTTGTCGAGAAGCAAGATGATATGGTAATGCCTTCTCAAGTAATTACTCATTTTATAAAAAAAGCCTCGCATTTATTCGTAATGAATTTCTGTATATGCAGATCTAGCGTGCAATGTAAGGATTATCCAATCAAATTAGGGTGCCTCTTTCTTGGAGAAGCAACTCTAGGTATAAATCCTCAATTAGGCCGGCGCGTTACGAAAGAGGAAGCTTTAGACCACATAAAACAGTGTAGCGAGGCAGGATTAGTCCACATGATTGGTCGAAATTTATTGGACAAGCAGTGGTTAGGGGTCAAGCCTGGCAATAAACTCTTATCTATATGTAATTGTTGTCCTTGCTGTTGTCTTTGGAGAATTGCTCCAATAATAGCGCCAAAAATAGGAAAAAAAATAACAAAAATGCCTGGCGTGCAGGTTAAGGTAAATGATAATTGCATTGGATGTGGAACATGTACGCGAGGGTCGTGTTTTGTTGACGCCATTCGCATCATAAATAAAAGAGCGGTCATTAGCAACGAGTGCAGGGGTTGTGGTCGCTGTGTTAATGTTTGTCCGCAAAAAGCAATCGAACTTACAGTAGAAGATGATAATTTCGTTAAAATATCAATTGCCAGAATCGCCAGCTTAGTTGATGTTACTTAAGTTAATTTAATTTATTCAAATATATTGGATTTGTATCATAATGCATGAGTGAGGTTAATTGAATGTGGATTTAAATAATATTAGTAATGTTTCCATAATACCTTTTCCTGTAAGAATTACTCCTATCTCTGGAAGGTTTGTTCTAACAAGCGATACTATCATACATACAGATTTAAGATTAGAGAAGATTGGTGAGTATTTGAACAATTTGTTGAACAAAGCAACTGGAATAAATTTTTCGAGAATAGTCGCCGATCTAGCAAAAGAAAATAACGCAATTATCATTCTTAAAATTGATCCAAAATTAGAATATCTTGGACGAGAAGGTTACATTCTCCAAGTCACTAATAAAAAGATCATTATTTCTGCTCTTTCGCCTTCGGGGGTTTTTTATGGCGTTCAGACTCTTCGCCAACTCCTTCCAATTGAGATTGAAAGCAGAAGTAAGGTTAATAATATTGAGTGGTCAGTTCCTTGCGTGGAAATAGAAGATTATCCGCGATTCGTTTGGCGAGGATACATGTTAGATGAAGGACGGCATTTTTTAGGAAAAGATATTGTCATGAGAATGCTTGACTTAATGGCTCTTTTAAAATTGAACGTGTTTCATTGGCATCTAACGGAGGATCAAGGTTGGAGAATTGAAATAAAAAAATACCCTCGACTTATTGAGATTGGATCAAAAAGAAAGGAGTCCCAAATTGGAGGTTTCCAAAGTATAGACACGGACACTATCCCCCATGAGGGTTATTATACTCAAGAGGACATAAAAGAGATAATTTCATACGCAACAGAAAGATTTATTAAAGTCGTTCCTGAAATAGACATTCCAGGGCATAGCATGGCAGCTCTAGCCGCATATCCAGAATTAAGTTGCACTGGAGGGCCTTTTGAAGTTTCTACAATGTTCGGCATTAAAGAAGACGTTTATTGCGTCGGGAAAGAGAAGGTGTTTAAATTTATACAGGATGTTTTAAATGAAGTCATGGAGCTTTTTCCTTCAGATATTATTCATATTGGGGGGGATGAAGTTCCTTTGGCTCGATGGAAAGAATGTCCTGATTGTCAGGTTCGAATGAAGAATGAGGGGTTTAAAGACGAAAGAGAGCTCCAAATTTATTTTACAAATAGAATTGCTCAATATATCTCTTCCCGTGGGCGAAAGGCAATGGGCTGGAATGAAATCCTTAATGAAAAACTGGTCAAAAACGTGATTGGTCAACATTGGATGGGGAACTTCAAGCACATCCATGGGTATATGAAGAAGGGAAGAAAAATGGTAATGTCGAAATTCGGGCAAGTTTACTTGGATTACGATTATCATTTTACTTCTTTAAAAAAATCTTATAGGTATGACCCTATTCGCAAAACTTTAGAAGAAGAATTACATGAAAATGTTTTGGGTATCGAAGGACCGCTTTGGACAGAGTGGGTTCCAAATGTAGAGCGCTTGGATTGGCAAACCTTTCCACGCTTAATCGCTATTGCAGAAACGGGTTGGACACCAAAAAATAGTAAGGATTATCAATTTTTTAGGACTCGACTCGATTCTTTTTTAACGCGGTTAGATATATTAGGAGTTAATTATGCTAAACTGGAAGAAGTCGATCCGCCTCGTAAGAAATGAGTTTCTTGATAAATTTTAATTATCTACAAAACATGTTCTTTTTCTCATCATTTTAAAAATAACATTTCTTCTGTTTTTTTCTCATTTTGGGATTTAAAAAAAAAAATTATTTTACATTAAATTGAGCTTCAATCAAATCCTTAGCTTTTGAAGAAGAACCAACATAAACCTTATATGTGAGCGGTTCAACTACCCATGAAGATTGCGATACATCATAATACGCTAATTCTTGAGCGGGCAACGTGAAAGATAAAGTTTTTTGATCTCCGGGCTTCAAAGAAATGCGCTTGAATCGCTTGAGATCTTTTATATGACGTTCCACTTTGGAATTTTGTGCACCCACATAAACTTGTACTACTTCATCTCCAGCTATCTTCCCCGTATTGGTCACATCCACAGAAATTTGTAATTGCCCATCCGTTCCTATCTCATTCTTATCGAGTTTTACATTAGAATGGGAAAACGTGGTATAACTAAGCCCATATCCGAATGGATATCGCGGAGCGTGCCCATGTTTATCCATGAATCTATAACCATGATAATATCCATAGGTCGCCTTTAACGCCTTGCGATCAAGAGGTGGAAGTTGTTCTTCTGATTTGGGGAATGTACAAGGAGATTTTCCGCTAGGATTCATGTCTCCGAAGATGATCTCTCCGAGAGCTGTACCTCCTTCCATGCCGCCATACCATAACATTAATATCGCCTTGATTTTTTCCCGCCAAGATTCGGTAATGATCGAACCTCCCGAGTGCATAACTACAATGACATTAGGGTTGATTGAAGCTATTTCCTCAATTAATTTAATGTCTTTCGGCTTGAGAGTCATGAATTTTCGATCCCCGCCTATTTTAAGTATTGCTTCACCTTCATCCTTGTAATCAAAACCGGTGACAATCACGGCCACATCTAATGAAGCTGCCATTTCGCGTGCTTCCTCTGGTTTTGAGCCATCATCATGAATAACTTCTATTCCTACTCCTGCCAATTTTTGAATACCTTGAAAGACGGTCACCACGTACTCAGAGGAAACTCTGCTGCTTCCCTTATCTCCAATAAGGGGCTTGTCGGCATACCTTCCAAAAACCCCGATCTTCTTGATTGCAGTTCTTTTTAGGGGGAGGAAGTTATCTTTATTTTCTAATAACACGGTTCCTTTACGTGCTGCTTCCAAGGCTAATTGAACGTGGTCTTCGCAACCAGACAATTCCGCAGGGTAGTTTTTCTCATCACTTTCGGGATGCATGAAAAGAATTTTTTTACGGAGAATACGTAACACGGCTTCGTCGATATATTTCTCGGGAATCTCACCGTTTTCAACGAGTTTTTTCATTTTTTTACCTTTCATGTGCATTTCCCACGGCATTTCGATATCCATTCCCCCGAGAATCGCTTCTTTTCCGTTCCGAACGCAAAAAATCCAATCGGAAATCACGAAGCCATCAAAACCCCAATCACCTTTTAAAATCTCCCTTAATAAATGAGCGTGATGCCCACAAGGGGTTCCGTTAACAAGGTTATATGCTGCCATGAATGAGACAACACCTGCATCCACGCATTTTTTAAAATGGGGTAAGAACACCTCGCGCAAAGTGCGCTCATCCACCGTTACATCAATCTTAATGCGGGTGGTTTCTTGATTATTCACGGCATAATGTTTAGCACAAGCCATTATTTTATGGTTTTGAATACCCCTGACGAGAGCGCTACCCATTTCCCCCAAGAGATAGGTATCTTCTCCGTAGGATTCTTGAGATCGACCACCCCGTGGATGATACATTTGATTGATGCAGACACCTCCAAAAAAGTTGTTCTCATGAACCCGCATTTCAATTCCAATAGCGTTTCCTACTCGTTCTTCAAGGTCAAGATCAAAAGATGCCGCTCTTGCTATTGCAACCGGAAAACAAGTCGGTTTTCGAATGTCTTTCTTTGGTCCGACCACGCCCTTAGGTCCGTCGGAAAAGATTATTCGAGGAATCCCTAACCGGGCGTTTCCTGAGCCTTTGTTAATCATATTATAAAGTCTACTCCCGTCGCTTTTTTTCATCATTGATTTCATTGCTTGCCCTCTCGTGTATAGCCCCACCATCTGTTTCAGTTTTTCTTCTAAAGTCATTTCAGCAAGAATTTCCCTTGCTTTCTCCTCGACTAGATCAAGTGTCAAATCAATAAATGAACTCCAATCATATTTTGGTTTTAATTTTTTTGCCATTTCACTCACATTAATTTTTAAAATTATTCATTATACCAAAAATCATTTAAAATTTCTTTTTTTATATTATTTTCTTCCTAATTTTTAACACTTTTCAATTTATTGAGCATAAAGTAATAACTCGAATATCATTACTTCTTATTAAAAATTATCTATAAGTAAAAAACAACTTTATAATAAGAAACATTTTTTTAAATTTTAGCTGAAGTTTTAACTATAAAAATACTTTGAAATTTTTTATATGGATTATTATTTATTTTAATCATGAAGATAAGGGATTTTAAACTAGAAGAATTTTTCGCAATACATGAATTCAGCGCCCCCTATTTACTCTGTACCTCTGATTGTGAATCGTTTAGTGTTGAAGAATTATTAGCTCTTGATCCAGCGTCCGAAAACGATTTCAAGAAACTAAGGTTGGGATATACGGAATCGTTAGGAAATCCTCTTTTAAGAAAAGAAATCTCTTCATTATATGAAACCATGGAACCCGAAGACATCATTGTTTTTGCAGGTGGTGAAGAAGGAATTTTCATATTCATGAATTGCTTGCTTGATAAAGGGGATTCGATTATTATACAATATCCAGCATACCAATCACTTTACGAAATTGCGAAATCAATTGGATGTGAAGTTATTAAATGGGTAATGAGCGATCAAAATCAAAGTTGGAAACTCGATATTAATTTCTTAAGGAATAGCATGAGAAATAATACGAAAGTAATAGTTATAAATAACCCTCATAATCCTACTGGACATTTAATGTCGAGAGAGCAATTCAATGAAATTATTGACGTGGCAAGTGATAAAAATATTCATGTTTTTTCTGATGAAGTGTATAGATTCATGGAAATCAACGAAAATGAAAGACTTCCTGCAATGTGTGATCTCTACGACAAAGGACTTTCACTTGGTGTAATGTCAAAAACCTTCGGACTGGCGGGTTTAAGAATAGGGTGGATTGCGACTAAAGATAAAACTCTATTCAAGAAAATCGCTTCTTTTAAAAATTACACTACGATTTGTAATAGTGCTCCAAGTGAATTTTTTTCAATTTTGGCTTTACAAAATATGGATTACATCATTAAAAGAAACTTAGAAATAGTTAATAATAATCTTAAACTCTTAGATAAGTTTTTCGAGAAATATAAGCACTTATTTGATTGGCTTAGGCCAAAAGCAGGTTCTATTGCTTTTCCTAAAATAAAATTTGATAAAAATATCGAAGAATTTTGCATGGATTTACTCAGCAAAAAAGGCGTGTTACTAATGCCGGGCACTATATTCGATTTTGGTGATAAACACTTCAGAATTGGATTTGGTAGGAAAAACTTGCCAGAAGCTTTAAAAAGATTAGAAGCGCATGTGGAAGAAAATTTTTAATAGTTAATTTTCTAATAGTATTGAACAATAAAACATGCTATCTCTAAAGGATTATCTTAAAAAAAAAAATGGTATAGTTTTAAGTTCATAGTAAATTCTCTAAATTAAAATATAATAAAGTAGATAATCATGGATACATTGGACAAAAAGGCCGTACCTAGACCAGAATATCCAAGACCTCAATTAGTTAGAGAGGATAACTGGATAAATTTAAACGGGGAATGGGATTTTGCGTTTGACGATAATAGTATAGGACTAAAAGAAAGATGGTATAAAAAAGAACAAGAAAATAAATTTGATAAAAAAATTGTTGTTCCGTTTTGCTTTCAGAGCAAGTTGAGCGGAATAGGAGATACTTCCTTCCACGATATCGTTTGGTATCGAAGAGAATTTGATTCGCCTGATTATTTCAAAAATAGAAGAGTTTTACTACATTTTGGGGCCGTAGATTATTCTTGCACGGTTTATTTAAACGGGGAATTTGCAGGAACTCACGAAGGTGGATATATAGGATTTAGTTTGGATGTTTCTGATTTTATTAGTAAAAATAATGTTCTCGTGGTAAGAGTAATGGATCCAAGCACGGACGTTGAAATTCCTAGAGGAAAACAATACTGGTGGGAAAAAATTGCTTCAATATTTTACGAACGAGTCACGGGGATCTGGCAGACGGTCTGGTTAGAAGCAGTTTCGCACGATTATAGTATAAACTGGTTAAAATTAACGCCAAATATCGATAAATCAAGGATTATCATTGAGTGTGAAGTCGATGGTGCCGGAGTAGGTTTTCCTGAGCTGTGTTTATCGTCGGAAATATTATTTGAGAACAATAAAATCAACGAAATAGACATAAACATGAATTCTCTCGGAAATCCTAAATTAAAAAGAGATAAAAAATTATTTATAGAAAAAGGTTTTAGGATGGTTCATCCAAATCCTTATCGATTTAAATATAAAATATCAATTCCTGAAAATTCATTACATTTATGGGATGTAGAAAACCCCAACTTATATGATATAATAGTAAAGATATATAATGAAGCGTCGAAAGAAATTCATGATGAGGTTAAGGCCTATTTCGGGATGAGGAAAATTTCTTTGTCAGAAAGCCCAAAAGAAGCTTCAGATTCTAGCGATATGGCAACCAATATAAAGAGTTTCAATCGACAAGTTCTATTGAATGATATACCAATCTATCAAAAACTATTTTTAGTACAAGGATATTGGCCAGAAGGTTTGTATACAGCTCCTTCAGATGAGGCAATAAAAAAGGATGTTCAATATATCAAGGATTTTGGATTTAATGGTCTAAGAACACATCAAAAAGTGTTTGATCCGAGGTTTTTATATTATTGCGATAAATTGGGCGTGTTAGTTTGGGGAGAAATAGGCAATGCTTATGAGTTTTCTTCACGTTCTCAATTAAGGCTCATTAATGAATTCGCTGCTGAAATAGAACGGGATTACAACCACCCTTCCATTATTGCCTGGACTGTTT
>JAUXAJ010000233.1 GCA_030620005.1 Promethearchaeota archaeon
CCTTAACCTTCTAATTATTTATAAAATATTGGTAATATTTATAAAATTCCAAAATTTATTCCCAGGTAAAAAACAGAGAGATAAAGAATACGGGCATGTGTTATTTACACTACATGCGTTCCTCGTGGAATACGGACATATCCCATTTACTAATCTGACGGGCCGTCCTTTGTACAATTATTTAATGAATGATGAAAGAAAGAAAAAAATAGGGTATGGAATACCTGAAGGCAAGCGAATTCTCGTTCAAACCGTTCTAAGCGGCTATGAATAAAAAAATAAATTTGATGATCACCTAAAAGGACTCATACCCAAAAATTTAATTTTTTTTAATAATGCAATTTTAGCTTAGTGGAAATCCTAACTAAGTCCAAGCATTGCTAACGCTTCTTTTGTTTCCATTAATGGTTCAATTTTGTACTTGAAACCCTCGACTATTCTGTACCCCGCATATCTGTTTGCTACTGATATCATTCCATCAAAATATTTATCGTTTGGAACTTCGTAAAGAGCGTAAACCTTTATATCACTATCTGCGACGACAAAAATGTTTATGCGTTTTACATAATCTGCTGTCTCAGGTAAACCCCCGGTAGTAAACGCCTTTCCAACATCCTCCGACTTATGAGGAGGAAATGTACTGGTAACTAAAATAAATGCCATAATCAATTTCACCTCTCTAATTAATATAAACTAATTATAATTTTATAGTTAAATTGGACTATTTATTTTGAATGTAAAAATTTATATATATTTTACTTTTCTTAAGCAGATTTTTATAAGTCTTGGAATATTCTTAGTTATCATGATTCCTTCCATTGAATGGGTTGAAAATAAAGTAAAGATGATAGATCAAACTTTATTGCCTCATGAGCTTGAATTTTTAGAGTTTGAAGATTATCGCGATGTGGCCACTTCAATTAAAGTGATGAATATTAGGGGTGCGCCAGCAATCGGAGTTGCGGCTGCGATGGGAATGGCGCTTGCGACCATGGAGTTTAAAAATCTTCCTAAAGATGAATTTCTTAAATCAATGGAAGAAGCCGCTAATCTCATTAGAAGTACGAGACCAACAGCTTCTAACTTGTTTTGGGCAGTTAATAGGATTTGGAAAGTAATAAATTCCGCCCCAGACGCTCCTTCGACGATCTCTGAATTAGTTATAGAAGAAGTTCAAATCATGGCACAGGAAGATGTGAATGTGAACAAAAGTATTGGTAAAAATGGAGCTGCGTTATTAGAGGATGGAAACATCGTGTTAACGCACTGCAACGCGGGTTCCTTAGCGACAGTTCAATATGGTACGGCATTGGCTCCAATTAGGGCAGCAATAGAGCAAGGAAAAAAAATCAGCGTTATTTGCGATGAAACTAGACCAAGATTGCAAGGAGCCAGATTAACGGCTTATGAACTTCATTACGATAAAATTCCTGTTAAAGTAATTTCTGACACATCATCTGGATTAATAATGAGCTTAGGAAAAATAGATAAAGTCATTGTAGGTACCGATCGCATAACTTCAGATGCCGTTTTTAATAAGATAGGAACGTACTTAGTAGCTTTAGCAGCAAAAGATAACGACATCCCTTTTTATGTTGCGGCCCCCACATCAACTCTTTCGCTCCAAGAGACCGTGGATGACGTCACAATTGAGCAAAGAGATAGCTCTGAAGTAAGTTGCGTTCTCGGTAAGGTCCAAATCGTTCCCGATGGGGTAGAATGTTTAAATTACGCTTTTGATATCACTCCATTTAGACTAGTAACCGGTATAATAACAGAAGATGGCGTGTTCTCTCCTGAGGAACTCTTGAAGAAGTACAAATGATTGATTTTAAAAACCAATTATCATTTTTATTAACAATTCTTAACCACTTCCTAAAGAGAAGTGGATTTCTTTTCCATGTTAAATATAGATTCTAACGCATTTTTTAATCCTTTTAGATTTTTAGTTTTACTTAGTTCTCTCCTAATGTTAGCAGAATCCACAATATTTTTAGTTAACCAAATCGCATTTCGTTTTAATTCAGTAAATTTGTATTTGTCATGATCAAAATGTAGATTTATGCCTACTAAGAATTCTTCAATCGATTGCTCGTATTTTTCTACGAAATATTTCATTTGCTCCATGCTATTATCAAAATTGATTTCTCTCCCTCGTGTTAGATATTCGTTAACCTGATTAAAAATTTTAGGATTGCCCATTGATTCCCTTCCTATCATTAGCGCATCAACTTTAGTATGTTCTAAAAAATATTTAGCGAATTTTGGATTATTGATATCGCCATTTCCTACAATAGGGATTGAGGTGGTTTTTTCCAATTTTTTTAAAGCTTCTAAATCCAACGTATCGTTTTCAAATCGATTCTTTACGGTTCGAGCGTGACTAGTCATGAAATCTATCCCGGTATTATCAACAATTTTCCCTAATTCTTGAATCTTATCTGTATTTTCAAATCCTAATCGAGATTTTAAAGATATTGGTTTAGAGGAAAATTTTACCGCTGTTTTTAAAATTTCTTCTAATTTATTCAAGTCTTTTAATAAAAAACCCCCTTCGCTTGCGTTAATTGCTCTCTTAGAAGGACATCCCGCATTAATGTCTATAACATCAAAATTATAACTTTCAAGATATTCTATTGCTTTTTTTAAGGCTTCTAGATTAGATCCTATTAATTGGACGCTAATGGGTCGCTCTTCTTCAATCTTTATTAACTCGTGTTCGATTGATTTAGGATTTTCCATTAATCTTTTAGTGTATATCATGGGAACACAAACTAAACCTATTTCTTGAAAAGTTCTGCAGAACCTTCGAAATGGCGCGGAAGATACATTCTGCATTGGGGCCAAGAATAAATTATTGACTAAACTTAAAGATCCTAAATTCATTTTATTTTTCTTAAATTTAACCAGCTGTTTTACAAATTATAACCAAGAAATTTTTTATAAATCATTCTTTATCTTAATTATAAAAGAATTATCAATTTTAAATTAATATTATCAGAAATTATAAAAAGAGTGGAATTAACACGTCTGAATTCGTAAGGGAATATAATTTTAAAAAAGCACCAAAAGAAATCACTTACCTTAATGGAGAACCCTTTAAGTTAACTGCTGATTTTGTGTTTTATCACAATAAGAATAGCTTTAGAAAGGAACTGAATCGTCTTCAATATCTTTTTCGAGATTATTTAAAAAATCCGCTTGTTGCTTCTGGTATTAGGGACACGTATATTGATATAGATTATACAAATGAATTTTTAATCGTGTTATTTACTAATGCAGAAGTCGTTAAAGAAACTAATAACATATTAAAAAATTACTTGAGCGTGGATATTAATCCTGGTTGTTATTATATTGAAACCACTTCAAAATACGTGCTACTTTTAACAAAGGATATGGATGGAATAACCTCCGGCATAGAAATGATGGAAAATTTCTTGAAACAAACTTTAGATGACTACTTTAATCAAAAATGTTTTGACGATTACATAAAAATTCGACCTTTTAAAATGCTTGGTTGTTCTTAATTTGTCCATATTATAGAAAGAGAAAAGAACGCGTATTCTCTTGACATTTAATACTATAAAATGTAAAATAGAATGATAATTATAAAGATGAATTCTGAATAAGGAGAAAACTAGGCACGTCGAAATCTTTTTAGGATATACAGCAAAAAACGGTTCGTTCATTTTTTAGGATTAATTTTATTTAAATAAATCTTCAAAAATTGTTTTTATTTATCTTTTATAACGCCACGCTTTTTGCTTTTTTAACTTATAAGCCTTTTTGGCGTACTCCTTCACCATGCGATGGGTGTTAAAGAAAGCTGCCAAAGATATCGCGTTTTTTTGCCTGAAAATCCACTCGTCGTGGTCAAGATATATTGGGATCATTTCATTTTCAAAGATCTCGTAGATATAATTAGAATCAACGTCCCATTTGTTTTCTATTGCTGTAGGATCTGAATCGTCAGGCCCAATGGCCCATCCCGCCATTGGATTCATTTTGTAACCTTCAAGCCACCATCCATCTAAAACACTAAAATTTAAAACGCCATTCAACGCTGCTTTCATGCCTGAAGTGCCGGAAGCCTCGCGATATCTATTTGGCGTGTTCAACCAGACATCAACTCCTGAAACTAGCATGTGAGAAAGATCCATGTTGTAATTCTCCATTAGTACAACCTTAACGCCATATTTCTGGTATAAATATTCACCCGCTTCATAAATTTTTTTAATGCTATCCTTTCCCATTTGATCCTTCGGGTGGGCTTTCCCAGCAAAAATAAACTGGATTTTCCCCTTGCAAATCTTTCCCAATCGATCTATATCGTGAAATAAGAGTGTTGCTCTCTTATACGTAGCGAACCTGCGTGCAAATCCTACTGTTAATAATTCTTCGTCTAACAAATTCCAACTATGACCCTTTTGATAACTTATCAAGTTAAATTTATTTTCAATGTGAGCGTCGAATAGCTCCAAATCGTCAAGTTCTATCGCATTTTGAAGTATGGAGGGATTGGACCTCCAATTTGGCCATTTTCTGGCAAATAATTTTCTAATTGGTTTGGAAACCCAGAACGGCAGGTGCACTCCATTAGTAATATAATCGATTTCGTAACCAGGGAACATTTTACTTGAAATATCACCGTGCTTCTTTGCCACGCCGTTTCTATATCTTGAAAGATTCATCGCTAAACATGTCATGTTCAATTGCCCGTTATCGTCACCAAGCTTTCTGATTTCTTGAGGAAAGCGATCGTTAAATACTTTATCTACCAAACCTTGATCAAAACGGTCGTGTCCTGCTGGAACTGGCGTTTACGCCCTTTTAGGAGATGCCTAAAAAGTATGCGTCGTAAACACGACTTTTTCTTTGACTTTTTCTATTTCTCCCAATTCATTGTATAGTTCAAGAGTTGCAAAAGCGCCGTGCCCCTCGTTAATATGGTACGTTTCTATGTTATTATAGCCTAATGAGTTTAAGAGTTTTACTCCACCTATACCTAAAACCATTTCTTGCACTATTCTATTCCATCGGCTTGTAGAATCGTAAAGGGAATCAGTCATGTATTTCATCCATAATTCGTTTCCTTCCACGTCCGTTGTTAGTAAGTATATGGGAATTATATGATCAGACTGCCCTATAACATTATACGTCCAAGCAGAGACTTTAATATCCTTATCTTCAATTTTGACTGAAATTGGCTTATCAACTCGATCGAACTCGTAGTAAAAATTCCATTCAATCTTCTTTTCTCTTTGCTCTCCTGCTTCGTTAAACAATTGATAGAAATATCCCGAGGAATAACATAAACAAATTCCTACCATTGGTATTTCCAAATCTGCTGCAGATCTTACGGTATCTCCCGAAAGTACTCCCAAGCCTCCACTATAAGTCGGTATGTTAGAATCGAGTGCTATCTCCATTGAGATATAGGCTATACTAGTATCTTCATTCAGATTTTGCTTAAATTCCATCTTTTTCACGCAAAAATTTGTATTTAATATAATTGTATTGCTTGTTTATTTAAATAAATATCTGTAATAAATACTTAAAAAATATATCAAAAAAAAAAAGATATCTGTTAATATTTTATATTTTCAACGATTTATCCGTTAAAATCTCCACTTTCACGTTAGGATCTTTCTTATTCATCAATTCCCGGAAACCTGATAAATCTTTATCCCAATTATGCATGGGTACGACGATTTCAGGTTTGAAATCTAAAACAGCTGAGCAAGATTCTTCAAAGTCCATGGTATATGTCCCACCGCAAGGCATTAATGCTACAGTAATGTCTTTTAAATCTTTCATTTCTGGTATTCTCTCAGTATCTCCCGCGTGGTAAATCCGTTTACCTTCTGTTTCAATTATGGTGCCTGACCAATTGTTTTCTTTAGGGTGTGTAGGCTTACTTATCGTGTATGATGGTACTAATGTAATTTTAATATCATCTACTTCATGACTTTCACCAAATTTCAAGCCCTTTCCATTGTACTTGCTCAATCTTGATGATATGCTAGTAGGTCCTAGTAAAATGGTCCCATCTTTCATTAAATTTTTAATTGAACGGTTATCGAAATGATCGCCATGCGTGTGGCTTGAAACAATAATGTCGGCTTTTTCTTCGTCTTTACCAATTTTATAGGGATCTAAATATATGACCTTGCCACTTTCAGTAACTATTTTAAACGCAGCGTGTCCTTTCCAAAAAATTTCCAATCATACCACCTTCATTATAATTTTTATTTTAATGTTTTTTTTTACATGTCTTCTAAGTTAAATGATAATAAATAGATTTCGTCACTTAAAAACTCTTTATTCGCTAATGATATTGAGGATATCTCGACGAAGTATTTTGCCTTTTTCAAATTCAGGGTCAAGCTCCAAGCACCGATCAACTATGTCTAGGGCGTTTTTTGCTCTTCCCGTTTCTACGAATAATTTCGCTAGATTAAACCACGCCCGACTATATTTTGGGTCAAGCTCAATTGATTTCTTTATCAACTCCTTAGCTTTTTCAAAATCGCCTTTCGAGAAATATGCAAACCCCATGTTGTTCCATAGCTTAGCATCGTTTGGATTAAGCCTTGTTGCTTGTTTACACGCATTTATCGCTTTATCAAAATCGCCTATCTTGTTATATGCAAAAGTTAAATAATTCCATCCTTCATCAAATTCAGGATCCAATTCAAGGATTTTGTTGTAAACCTCGATAACTTTATTGATTTCCGCAATTTTCTTGTAGATCTTTCCTAAATTCTTCCAAGCGTCAATTCTATTCTGATCAATTCCAACTACTTCATTAAACGCACGTATTGCTTTGTCAAATTTACTTAATTCTTGAAAAATACTGCCAAGTTTGTACCAAATCTCAGTTAAAGTTGGTTTAATTTCAACGACTTTCTCGTACATTTCTAAAGCTTTAGCGATATCATTCCTTTCAAAATAGATATTTCCTAAATTAATTAGTATTTCAAATGAATTGGGATCGAGTTCAATGACTTTTTCGTAGGCTCTTATGGCGTTATCCAGCTCGCCGTTTTTTCCGAATAATTCGCCGAGCTTTTGCCATCCATCCAAGAAGTTTTGATTAATCTCAACAGCATTTTCGTAAGCTTTTATAGCATTATTTAATTCGCCATTTTCCATGTAAAATGCTCCAAGATTACTCCACCCTTCTAAGAACTTGGGATTTACCTCTACAGATTTTTCAAAAGCTTTTATAGCATTATCAACATCTCCTTTCTCCACATAAATCACAGCAAGACCACTCCAGCCTTCAAAAAATGTCGGTTCCATGTCAACAGCTTTTTCATAAGCATTTATAGCCTTTTGAGGCTGCTCAATTTCAATGTAAAGCGAAGCAATATTTTTCCAACTTTCTAATTGAGTTGAATCGATATCTACTACTTTATTGTATGCTTCTATTGCACTAAATAAATCGTTATTTTCACGATAGACTTCGGCAAGATTGTTCCAAGCATCGATAAAACGAGAATCTATAGCCACGGCTTTTTTGAACGCAATAATCGCTTGTTTATACTCGTTTTTTTCCTTATAAACCAGCCCCAAATTATACCACGCGCCGAAGAAATTGGAATTAATGTTTAAAGTCTCTTTGAAAGCGTCTATTGCCTCATCACGATTCTTTTTTTCCTTATAGACTAGTCCAATATTAAACCAACCCTTCAAGAATAGAGGATCTATTCCTATCGCTTTTTTGTAGGCATCTATAGCTTTATTAAGTTCACCAATTTTTCTATAGGAAAAGGCTAAATCGTCCCACCCTCCAATAAATTTAGGATTTGCATCTAATGCGTGCTTAAAAGCTTCAATCGCTTTTTCATATTCATTATTTTCTAAAAAGTTCTTTCCTTGGCCGATTTTCACCTTAAACTCTAATGCTGTAGCTCTATTAGAATATTCTTGAATTTTTTCTTGAGCTCTTTCTTCTAAAGTGAGATTATCATTGATTTCCTTAAATTTTTCAAGCATTTCAGTAGCTTGAAGATAAAATCTAATAGCTTGCTGGTATTGTCCTTTTTGATCAAAGGCAATTGCCTTATTTGCGTTATCGATCCCATCCTTAAACAATTTTACTTTATCCATACTTAATTTCCATCCATGAGATTTGAATATTTTTCGTTTAATTTTTGTATTAAGCAAAATTTTACTAAATTAAATTATAATAATATAATCTAATCTTAAAAAAATGTTGAAATTATTAATAAATAATACAATTTTTTATTAAAGGACGTTCAATCACGAGATTCGCTCGATATTATTTGAAACAGCAAAAATATAAATCTTGTCATCTCGAATAATGTATGAACCAAAAATCTTTTTTCAATAAAGTGATTTGACAACCATGAGTAAGTCTTTAAAGGAATGATAAAGTATCTTCGAGCATTTAAGATTTTGGAATAGAAATTTCAGGATTTTTGAGTTTAATCCTTTTAGAGATTCCAAATTTGTCTACCCTTGCTATATCT
>JAUXAJ010000310.1 GCA_030620005.1 Promethearchaeota archaeon
AAATGAAATGGAAAGGGAAGCATTTCATTCAAGTAGACAGGTTCTTTGCTTCCAGCAAAATATGTTCGTGTTGTGGTTGGATAAACAACAACCTTACACTTTCAGAAAGGACATGGACATGCTTGGATTGCGGCACGACATATGATAGAGATGTGAACGCGTCCAAGAATCTAAGAAAAGAGGGAATGAGAATTCTCCAAGAAGTAAAGAAGATCACGATCATTAGAAATAATGGTAACACTACCGTCGGAGCGACGGGAAGTCACGCCTTTGGAGATAATGTAAGACCAAAAGACCTTCTTCGGAAGATCTTTCGGCAGTTGTCGATGAACAAGGAAACATCTTTCTCAGGGAAGGAATCTCCTTCCTTTAGGAAGGAGTAGTTCAATTCTGGTAAGCTAAAAATGTAATCTTTAATTGAATGCCTCATTTTCTGACCAACCGTGGCAATAATAAATAAAATAAAAACAATCAAAAAAAAGTTTCCCTTAGCGAAAAGTATTTTTTTTTTTTTTTCTCTAATATAATTTAGAGCATTTTTAAAAAAATGGCGTGAAATTGCTCAAATTCATTATAAATAAGAGACCAGGTTAGGAATGTTTCCTTTTATATTCAACATAGTTGCACGCTTTAGCGATACAACCTATGGGTCGATCCCATAATCTAAAAAGCATTGCTCCATTTTTTCTCAAGTATCTGGACCAAGGGCTGTTAAAATTTTGCGGACTTATATGCATTATCGGAATTGAATATTTTTTCGAATTTTTTATCGTAGGACGTAGTAATTTTTGAACCAATTGCTCGCTTTTTTCGAGATCTTGTTTATTAAACTCTGCGTGTTTTGATATATTATCGTATTTTAGATAATTATCCATTACATCTTGGAATCCAACGACACCATATTGAATTAAAACGTCAACCTCGCCTGATTTCATTAAAGTTTCTGGTAACGTTATGTAGTAGTAGGGTAAATCCATTCCAAAAGTAATATCTACGGGATTTTTGAAACTAGCAATGGGCGGTAACATCTCTCTTAGTTCTTCTTGTAATGATTCTGAAAACTCTGGTACGACTAAGCCATTTTTTTCAGCATTATTAGCAAGCATCGCGCCAGGACCGCCAGAATTCGTGATAATCCCCACACGATTTCCTTTAGGAAGTATTCCCCTTGAGAAGAAGTGAGCTAAGTCCAAAAACTCTTGAACTAGTCCTGTCTGAATTATCCCGGTTTCTTTAAACACAGCGTCGTAGATTTTAGCATTACCACCCAATGAGCCTGTATGACTTTCTAACGCGCGATTGCCTGCTTCAGAACCACCACCATATATCGCGATGATGGGTTTTTTTGGAGTAATTTCTTTTGCCAACTCTAAGAATCTTTTTCCCCGCTTCAATTCTTCGATGTATAACCCTATTACCTCAGTTTGTTCGTCGTCCTTATAATATTCCAAACAATCTATAATGTCTATATTCGCTTCGTTTCCAACTGATATTGATTTCCCTAATCCAAGGTCTAAATTTTCGGGGTCAAAATAAACGTGACTAGAGAGAGTGCCGCTTTGAGACGCTATGGAAAACTTATTTCTCTTAATTTTTTCCCATATTGAAATGTTAAAAGCTTTTTCTTCTCTCTCAGGTCCAAACCAGTTGTTAAAAACGCCCAGACAATTAGGACCAATAAACCTCATTCCGTACTGATTTGTGATATCATTAATTTCTTCAGTTAGAGTGTTCTTTCGATTTCCACTTAATTCCCTAAAACCACCTGAAATTAATATCAATTTATTAACGCCTTTTTCACCGCACTCTTTAAAGATTTTTGGAACAATTTTAGGAGTCAAAACTATTATGACGAGATCGGGAGTTTCTGGAACATCAGCTATGGTTTTATACGCTTTATAACCCATGATTGAATTTAACTTTAAATGAATTGGGTAAACGTTGCCGTCGTATCTGGAGATAATCATGTTCATTAACTGAATGCAAGCTAAGGATGCCCCGGAATTATTAGCACCATATATGGCGACGCTTGATGGATTCAACATGTCGTGCAAAAAATGAATCATTATATTACCTTAATTTTTTTAAATTATAATTGAAAATGTTTGCTAAAAAAAAAACTACTCGCTTTTTAATTATCTTAATACATCATTATTCTCTAAGGAGAGATTTTGATAAATATCAATTACTGTCTATATTAAAAGTATGGAGTAGTTTCTTTCTGATGATTTGGGAAACTTGATAAAAAATTTGGAACTTTTTTGAGCCATTATTAGTATAAAAGAGAAATATTTATAAATAAGAAAATCAAATTTAATCATTATAAACAATTTAATGAAAAATTACAATTAAATTAGAATTAAAAAGAGGTATAATATAATTATGAGCGAAACTATGCATTCCAAAAAAATAATGGCGTCATATAGCGTCGGAAGTTTTATTAATGAATTTATTCAAGGCGTTCTTATATTCATGCTATTTTTCTATTATGAAGTTGAAATCGGACTAGCGTCGTGGATGACTGGATTAGGCTTAGGAATATATGCAGTATGGGACGCGTTTAACGACCCTCTCATTGGTTACATTACAGATCGTCCATTTAAATTTACAAAGAAATGGGGAAGGCGCTTTCCATGGATTGTAATAGGATACTTTCCCATGCTAATTTCTTTTGTTCTTATTTTTTCACCGCCTGATGTCAATGTGCAAGAGCAACCGTGGGTCATCTTTGGCTGGCTCGTGTTTACATCATGTCTTTTTGATACTTGTGAGTCAGTTTTTACTTGTAATTGGAATGGTTTATTTCCAGATAAATTTAGAGGAACGGAAGAACGAGTAAAAGCATCTGGAATTTATGTATATATAGGAATTATTGGAGTAGTTTTTGCTAATTTATTACCGCCGATAATTATAGTGTTTGGAGAAATTTCAACATACGCATTAATGGCTTGGATTTGCGTTGCGATTAATTTTTTTGTAGTGTTTTTAATGATTCCCGGTGCAAGAGATGATAAAGAGACTGTTGAAAACTATCTTGCGAAATATGAAGAACAAGAAAAAGAACCTTTCTTCAAGATATTGAAAAGAGCTTTAAAGCATAAAGCTTTCTTAGCATTTTTAATTTTTTATATAACTTACCAAACAGTAACAACCATGGTACAAGCATCCTTTCTATATTGGGTCAGATTTGTCATATTTGGAGACGCAGATGATATTTTATATGTAATGGTGATGTTACTTATAGGGGTCATGGTAAGTACTCCTTTATGGTATAAATATGCTAAAAAAACAGATGATAATCGCAAAACTATGATTTATGCATCAATTGTGTTTATTTCCCTTACGTTTCTTTTCAGTGTAATCATGGATTTAATAAGTTTATTAATTCTTGCATTAGCTTGGGGAATGGGTCTTGGAGGTTTTTGGGTGATGATTTCCCCCACTTTCAGCGATGTGGTTGATGAGGCGGTATCTACAAGTGGAGTACGGCGAGAAGGTTTTTACATGGGATTTAGATCTTTCATGTCCAATTTATCGAGAGTAATTCAAGCATTTTTCTTTGCATCCGTGCATGAGCTAACAGGATTCGTCGAGATCGCAGATATACAGACCCCCGATGCAACAATGGGAATTTTGCTCCTCTTTGGAGTGATACCAGCAATTACCATGGCCATTGGATTAATAATTTTTTGGAGATTTTACGATATCACTCCGGGAAAATCAAAGACGATTAGAGAAAAGTTGGCGGAACTTAAAATTTAGATCAATATAAATTTAAACTTTAATTTTTTTTTAGATTTTATTCCTTAATAAGAGAAGAAATGTTTCTTCGTTGTAAAAAATTAACTTCTTCATTATTTTTAATTAATAATGACAAATCCAGTGAATATTTTCAAAAGATTTAGTTCATTTGATATCTTATTCAAATTAAATTACTTGTAAATCTTTTCGGGACATTTTATCCAATAATTGAACAATATCGATAAAATATCTAGTCACAGGCTCGAATTCTTCGACTGCTAATTTTTCTATAATAAATGTTTTTTCGTCGGAGTTACAGGTCGCTCTCTTCAATGACTTGAAATCTGGCTTGTTCGGCGAGAATGGGCAAAAATGGCGAAGACGAAGGTACTTTGAAGTTTTAAAGGCAATTGGCTTCATTATAAAGTCAGGGCGCCCAAGTATATATACCGTTAAAGCTTTTAATAGAATTAAAATATAAATAGCATTGAATGTAGTTGATAAACTACCTAAAAATAAAGAATAAAAAATTAGTTTTGGATAAATTAAAAACGGCAGAAGAACATTTAACAAAAAGATATATTTACTTTCAAGAATTTTTTTCATATTATAACGTTAAAATTTCATTCTAAAGCCAAAATGGTGTAAAAAATTTGGAAAACGAATCAACAGTGTATTGGGCTCCACCTTACGAGATAGGGGCGTTAAGAAATACAAGTAAAAACATGGTTACAAATAATTTAGTGAAAACAAGATTGATTTTAGAAAAAATTATAGATAATATTAATTCTGGAGAAAAAGTCGGAATAAAAATACACGCTGGCGAAAGTTATAATACTAGATATTTACGCCACGATTATGTTCGCGAAGTAGTCAAATTTATTAAGTCAAAAGGAGGGATTCCCGCTCTTATAGAGACTCAGGGATTGGGTTTAAATCCTGGCCAAGTAAATATCTCTGAGGATTATTCAATATGCCTTGGTAGAAGAAAAACAGCGGCTGAACACGCCAAGATTGCTCATTTACATGGATATACAGAATCCATAGTAGGGGCGCCTATCAAATTCATTGACGGTGAAAACGGTCTTGATGGAAAAATTATTGAGATAGATGGCATTCATTTCAAAAAAGTATCCGTTGCTGCAGGACTTGACAAATTCGATAAAATAGTTGTTATCTCTCATTTTAAAGGTCATGCGCAAGCTGGTTTTGGTGGGGCGTTAAAACAACTTGGAATAGGTTGTATAACAAAGTTTAGCAAATTTAACGCCCATACTGATGGCAGTTACAAAATAAATAAAAGAAGATGTGATATTTCGAAATGTGCTCAAGAATGCGTTAAAACGTGTCCATCTGACGCAATTAAAATAGAAGGCGAATCTGCTGTTATTGACGATTTTTCTTGTTTTGGATGTCATCTTTGCGTGAAAGCTTGTCCCATCAAGCGTGCAATAAAACCTGGAAGGTTTAAAAACGTGAAAGAATTTGTCGAGTGCGTGATGGATAACGCAGCTGCGGTACTTAAAACTTTTAGTCCAGATAATTTTAGATATATAAATTTTGCTCTTGACATAGTCCTTCAATGCGACTGCGTTCCGAACCCCAGCATGCCAGTCGTGCCCGATCTTGGTATTTTCGGTTCTTCAGACCCTGTAGCAATAGATAAAGCTTGCGTTGATGCGGAAACTAATGCCCCAGGACTTCCAGTATTAAAGAAGGATGGACAATGGACGGAACCTCTTCTTCCGGGCGTTGAAAAATTCAAGAGCATGCTCTCCCTTATTGACCCTTCTTATCAATTCGATGCCGCTATTATAAACAAGATAGGAAATACAAAATATAACCTTATAAATATCCTAGAGTGAACTACCCTTGCCTGAAGGCACGGGCTTCGTGT
>JAUXAJ010000056.1 GCA_030620005.1 Promethearchaeota archaeon
ATTTTATTACAATGCATAGGGTGCGGTGACTGTCGCGAGGCAGTTGATTACACTGACGAACCTCCAAAGTGGGGCGTTTGCGTTGCAAAAGATCATACAGCCGGCTTTGAACCTTTTTTTGGGAGGGGAAAGATGCAGATAATTCGTTCACTCTGGCAGGGCAAGCTAGAATTAAGTAAAGACATGGCGGAAGTAATTTATCAATGTCCAACATGTAATTCTTGTGCAGATATTTGCGCGTACGACATGGATAATGTTGCCATTTACGAAGCCTTAAGAGCTGAACTAGTAGAAGCGGGATGTGGTTTAGAAGCACATGTGCCGATGAATAAAGCGATGGTAGAGTTATTAAATCCATATCAACGAGACAATAAAATTAAAGCAGAATGGTTAGAAAAGCTCGATTTTAAGGTAAAAGATGCGAGTTCTGAAACAGCGGAATATCTCTATTATGTAGGCTGTACCGCCGCTTTAACTCCAGATATTCAAACTGTCGCAATAAACACGGCAAAAGTTCTCAAAAAATTAGGGGTTGATTTTTCTGTTTTTGGAGAGCAAGAAGTGTGTTGCGGAAGCGTAGCGAAAAGAACTGGAGATCTTAGTGCTTTTAATTTTGTTGCTACGAAAAATTACGAGTTATTCAAGAAGAATGGAGTAAAAAAGATAATAACGAGTTGTGCGGGTTGTTATAGAACGCTAAAAACTGACTACACCGATTATCTTGAAGATTTAGGTATTGAAGTGCTTCATTCAGTAGAATTCATTAAATCAATAATAAACGAGAAAAACATCCAGTTAAAGCATTTAGGAGTTACGGCTACATATCACGATCCTTGCCATACGGGAAGAAATTCAGGAATGAAGGAAGGCGTTAATCCTCTTTACGAAGAACCACGAGAACTTCTGAGTAAAATGGCAAATTTAATCGAAATGAAAACCATTAAAAAAAATACCAAATGTTGTGGCGCTGGAGGTGGAGTAAAAAAAGGTTTCCCCGAATTGGCTTTAGAGATCGCCAAGTCTCGGGTTGAGGAAGCTGAAGAAACAGGTGCCGAATTATTGGTAAGTATTTGTCCTTTCTGTTATAGAAATTTAGCTGACGCAATTAAAGCATCAAATTCAGAAATGAAAATGGTTGATCTGATGGAATTATTGGATCAAGCATTGCCATGATTTACTTCTTTTTTTTAGATTCAATATTGTATTAGCATGTATTAAAAATCAATAACGAGATGTAGAAAATGCCAAAATTGAGCGACCCAATAATAATTAGAGGAATGGAAGTAAAAAATCGATTGTGTTATCCCCCTTATCTTTCTTTTTCTCATACCCTACAAGGAACTCCAACGAAACAAACCTTCATGTTGCACGAACAGCGCGCCCAGGGAGGCATTGGGATGATCATGTACGAGGCGACAACAATGGGGACAGAAACTCACATCGGATTGGATTCGAACCTTCAGGTTTACAAGAAAATGACCGATATAATCCACGAATACGGTACAAAATTTGGAATGCAGATCGTCGTGCCTGGAACGACCATGCTGATGTTTTTAATGTTTGGCCAATTGCTTGAAGTTCGGGGTCCCTCGGACGTCGACGCCGTCATAGCTTCCTCGGGATTCAACGAATTCATCCCGAATTGGGAAGGCATTGTAAAAAAAAACAACACGAAAGTTCGCGGTATAGATGTTGAAGAAATAATGGAACTTGAGGATCAATTTGCAATCGCCGCTAAGCGAGTAATTCAATCTGGATTCGATTTCGTGGAGCTCCATTCGGCTCATGGGACCTTGCACGGATCGTTTATCTCAAGGTGGTTCAATCAAAGAACGGACGAATATGGCGGATCCATAGAGAACTTAACCCGATTTACTGCAGAGACGGTTGAAAAAATTAGGAAGAGCATCGGAGAAAAGCCTCCAATTTTTGTCCGGATCTCTGCCGACGAGCTCGTGAAGGGAGGGATAAACATCGAGGATGCCAAGCAAGTTGCCCAAATTTTAGAAAGAACAGGGGTAGACTGTATTGACGTGAGTCAAGGACTCCAAATGCGCAGTCCTCACGGGGTTCAAATCCCGTTCTTCATCGATCAAGGGGGCTTCATAGATTTAGCTGAGGCGATTAAAAAAGTCGTTGACATCCCAGTCATTGGAGTGGGCCGAATCGTGGACCCGAGAATGGCTGATAGGTTCGTCCAAGAGGGGAAGGCAGATATCATCCACATGGCAAGACAGCTGATTTGCGATCCTGAAACTCCAAACAAGTATTTTAATGGAAAAATTGACGATATCAGGTTTTGCATAGGGTGCCTGCAAGGCTGTAATGTCCCTCCTCAAGTGTGTATATACGACGCTTATAGCGGTCGAAATTACAAAAAGCTCGTTCCTTCAACCGAACCGCAAAAAATAGTCGTACTTGGCGCAGGAATCGCTGGAATGGAAGCGGCGAGAATGGCAAGACTTCGCGGTCACGAGGTAGAAATCTACGAAAAATCGGATAGAATTGGAGGATTAATTCCCCTTTTAGCAAAAGAATATAAAAAGGAAGACTTCATGAACATCGTGAGATACTTAGAAACTCAGTTAAAAAAACTGGGCGTTTCCATTCATCTTAACCGTGATTTAAAACGGGAAGATATTGCTGCCCTCAAACCCGATGTTTTAGTATTAACAGTTGGAACGAAACCGGCTATTCCTGAAAAATATAAGGGCAAACCTAATGTGCTCACTCAAGACGAGGCAATATTAAAATCCAAATCCTTGGGGAAAAAGGTGGTAATTCATGGACTGGACACTTACTGGAGAGGGGGTGTCGAAACCGCCGTGACTTTAAACGAGCAAGGGTACACTGTGACTCTTATCGGACCGGAAAGCGATATTGGGGCAAGCATGCGCATAACGACCAATAGAATCTATTGGGTTTGCACATACTTGAAGGATCACGATATAGCGGTATATCGAAGATCAAAACTGGTAGACATAACAGAAAAAAGCGTTTCGTTTATCGACGCTAACAAAACCGAGCACACCATTGATGCAGACAGCCTGGTGTTTTGCGGTTCTCGAATTGCCTTGGGTAAGAGCTTAAAAAAAGAATTAGAAGGTGTAGCGCCTAATATTGTTCTAATTGGAGATGGAAAAAAACCCCGGGATATGCTAGCCGCAATGAAAGACGCCCAAAGCTTCGCAAGAAAATTAAAATAAATTGTTTTTTTACTCATTTCATCATAAAACAAAATAAAGCAAATAAAAATTAAAATGTCAGAAAAAAAGAAAAAATTTAGATTATCGAGAAGAACGATCCTAAGAGATGTTGTAAAGCATAAAGCAGAAACGGTAGGAGACAAGGTCTACATAACCTATATTAGAGACTTTGACAAAGGTATCGATGAGAAATACACGTATAATGACATGCATTTAATGTCAAACCGCTTAGGAAACGGCCTACTTAAATTGGGACTCAAAAAAGGTGATGGAGTAGCTTTAATAGAAATAAACTCTCCTGAATTTTTGCTAACCATATTTGCCACGTTTAAAGCAGGCATATATTCTGTCATGGTTAACATTGCTCTTAGAGGAGATGGTTTAAAATACATAATAGATCATTCTGATGCTTCGACTATTATTGTACACTGGTCTTTAATAGACGCTGTTTTAGACATAAAAAGCCAATTATCCAAAATTAAACACATTATTGTCGACATTAACGAAGCACCAGCAGACTTTAAATTGCCAGAAGGAACTGTTTCCCTCAAAGAAGTAATGCAGGCCCCTGAAGATGATATAGATATCGAGATTAGTCTTGATGATATCTGCCTGCTCATGTATACCGCCGGTACAACGGGACTGCCTAAGGCGATAACATTTTGGCAAGGAAAATTGCTTGGAGGAAATAATTTGCAAACTCTTATTAATTTTATAGGAATGCTCATGCAACCAGATGAAGTACCTTTTACAGCTTTACCGCTGTTCCATTCGAACGCTTTATTTCTAACGAGTCTCACGGCTTATTTTGCCGAAAGACCTTTAATTCTTGGTAAACGATTTAGCGCAAGCCGACATTGGGATATTTGTCGGAAATATGGCGTTACTACTTTTAACGCACTTGGAGCCATGATTCCCATTTTAATGAAGCAACCTGAAAGACCAAACGACAAAGAGCACGATGTAAGAGTAATTGGTTCTGCTGCTTGTCCTAAAGAACTATGGGTTGCCTTTGAAGAAAGATTTAATGTGAAAATTTCCGAAGCATATGGTGCAACAGACGGAGGCGGATTCATGCTTACCGCTGGAGGTGCGAAAAGCGTACCTGTAGGAAGCATGGGAAGACCTCTTCCGGGCACTACAGCTGGAATAATGGATGATGACGGAAACATTCTGGAACCAGAACACGTTGGAGAATTAGTGTTTTTAGTAAAAGAATCTGAACTCAAGCAGAGAAAAGTTGAGTATTATAAGGACGACGATGCTTCAAAAAGATTGATTTTAAAGGGTGCAGATGGTCAACTTTGGTTTCACACTGGCGATTTATCCTACATGGATAAAGACGGCTGGTTCTTTTTCGTAGATAGAAAAAAGGACTCAATTAGAAGGCGCGGTGAAAATATAGCATCGTTTAGTGTAGAAAGCATAATCAATCAAAACGATAAAGTTTTGGAATCGGCAGCTTACGGTATTAAATCTGAGCTAGGAGAAGACGAGGTAATGGTTGCCATCGTTTTAAAACCCGGAGAAACAATGACTCCTGAGGAACTTTTAGACTTCTGTCAAGGAAAAATGGCGTATTTCATGATACCTCGATACATAGATTTTTTAGATCAACTTCCTAAAAGCGAAGTACATCGAATCTTAAAGAGAGAACTTAAAAAGCGCGGAATCTCTGAAAGCACCTACGATAGAGAAAAAACTGGATACGAGGTCAAAAAAACTTAAATTCTCATCATGTAATTTTTTATTCTTATTTTTAAATTCCTTTTAGCTTAAGAAATTCAATAAAGGGCAAAAATAATTGAAATAAAAAGAGTAAAATAAAAAAGATCTCGTTAACTTTAGTTGAAGTAATATTTCAAAAATTATTTAGTTCAAACCTTGTACAAATTAAAGTCTGAAATTAGTGCAAAAACAAAAAATGGAGATATTAACATTAAATTTATGTTTTTTCGAGGTAAGATTGTACTTTTTTCTTATTTTCTTCATATAACCTTTTTGATCTTAAGGCAAATTGCTGAGCCTTTTCATTAGGACCATTTTTTAACCGTACAAGTAATTTAATAGATTCTTGTTCAGTTAGCTTGATATCAACATCCTCGCTAGAAGAAATATAAAAGTCTAACTTATTTTCATCCTTTTTATCAAATGAAGGAATAAATTTATCTTTCCTTACTTCTTTTGTCATTTTTTTGAAGTTTTATTAATTTTTAATTTAGTTAATTCTCTATGTAATAAATAGAAGAACTGCTCTAAAATATTTTTTCATGCAAATTCAATTTTTTTTCTAAATTTTGAGCCCATTTCAAGATTAAATCTTGAATTACGCATATTATAAAGTTAGACAAATTTTTATTTCGTGTATTATGGGATAGAATGTAGCTTATACTTCGCAGCTAATTACAATGCGGGTTTATTAGAATTCTTACTCATCACGATGTTAATGTTCTAGAACTTTTCTTAGAAAATTAGGCTAATTTTATAAAGAAAGGATAAAATATTAATTAATAGAAAATTAAAGTTTAAATAATTAATCCGAGTGTATTTAGAATTGTCTAATGAAAGACCAAATTACGAAGAAATACTAGCCAAGATAAAAAACGGCGAGATCAAAGCCATATCCAATGAAGAAATTAGAAGAAAGAGACAAAATCTTAATAAAAAATTAATTTTTATCCATGAATTAATTAAAGAAGGGAGATTATCAGATGCGGAAAAGGAAGCAAATGATATTATTAAAACGAAAAAATGTTTTAAGTCCTTTAAATCTGATGGCTGATGTATATTTTCTAATCAAGTTTAGGATCTACAAAAAGATTTTGTTAAATCTTCATGTGAGGGTAATCAAAAGAATTGAATTCAATTTACAAAATTGCAAACATTTATATATAATAATAATTATTTATTTTTACAGTAAAAATCTTTACAGTAAAAAAGTCTTTACTAATAAATTGATGTGAAAAATATGGCAAAAAAAAAAGAGACGAAAAAACCGATCTTTGAAAAAGTTGGACTTGTATTTAGAAGCCCTATAAGAGTTGATATTTTAAGAGAGATTTCGGAAAGCGTTCAAAGACCTAAAAAGATAGCTGAAACGATAGGGATCCAGAAGCAAAACCTTAATTATCATTTAAATGCTCTTAAAAGAGGTGGATTAATAAAAACTCACGCTGAAGAATTATCTGAAACTGAGCTTTCTATAGAGAAAGGTACTAGATTTAATGGCATAAGTAAAAGCGGAAAAATCCAAGTCTCTTATGGGGTAGAACTTACAAAAAATGGTAAAAACGTAGTTAATCAATTTATAAATCCACTTTATGAAGAAAAAATTAAAAAATTAAAAAAAAAACCAACAAAAAAAAACCCCTGAAGGATGATTAATTTTGAAAAGTGAAAGTATTCAGATTGTAGAATCCATTTTTAAAAACCCTTTAAGTTTTCTTAAATTAGAAACTCCTCAAGTTCATAAAAACATGACTATCATTCCCGTTATTGTTCAAGATGATAAATTCATCGATTTTATTAGCATTAAAGAAGCTGAAGAATTAGAATTAATCGAAATAATCGAAACTGATACAGTTAGTCAGTTGGAAGTCATAAACAAAAGCGATAAACAAGTATTAATTCCATTTGGAATGACTGTTCATGGCGGAAAACAGGATAGAACAATTTGGGAACCAATTTTACTACCTGTAGGAGAAAAACAAAACATTTTCCAGCAAAATTCAGATAATATTGATATTAATCAGAAATATACCATCCCAGCAAAATGTGTAGAGCAATCAAGATGAAGATACGTGAAGGCGCGTGGATTCAAATCTTCAAGCACGAGACTACACCCTAATGTCGCATTTGAGGCAATCTCAGCAGTAGGACAGGGTGGAGTTTGGCAAGAGATTCAATCTCATAGAACCGAAATGAGATATGCCGCAAATATAGCTCCTACTCAAAGTTATCTCGAAATGACTAAGATTTCTGAAAAACAAACAGAAAACATCGTTAAAAATTTCAAGAATCTAAAAGGTCAATGTGGAATTGTCGTGTTTATAAATGGTGAATTGATCGGGATTGAATTTTACGCAAATACAGACGTATGGAAGTACATGAGTGACGATATTTTTAAAGCTTTTTCAATCGAAGCATTAAGATTTAAAGACAAACCCGGTAAAAAGGAAATTATTGAATATCATGACGAATTTATTAAGATTTTGCGCAGCCTGAAGCTAAAATTCTCCGTTAGAAGGGGAATCGGTCTTGGAAATGTGGTTGAATTCAATTCTAATAATAATAAATGGCGCGGAATTACCCTAGCTCATGATGGAACCATGGCACAGTTTTATTTGGTTTCAAAAAGAGGAGGATATCAAAATAAACCTCGTTCAAATATTCAATTTCAAACGGTTATCAATCAAAGATACCTCTAATTTAACAAATAATAATTTAATAAAACACCTAATTCTTTTTTTTTATATTGATATAAAAAACTCATTAAAACCATGATACTTTAGCTGGTTGACGAGGTGGAATTCGATAATACTTAACTTTAGAAAAAACGACCGATAAAGTATAACCTACCGCGTGATTTTTTGGAAGATTTATCGCTTTAGCAACATTATCGAATTGATTTATGGCTACTGTAGCAATTTCTAACGAACAAGTCCCTAAATCCAATAATTCTGCTGTTAACATGATATTACATGCTGCTACTGAACAATCTTGAATTAAAGTCCTTACTTTTTTAGGTGCGTGGATAATAAGTAAATCTCCATTCCAGCGCCAAAATTCTTCGCCTCGTCCATACCCTTAAGCATGTCTTTTAAACCTATTAAAACCTCTTTAATTATTGCTAAGGAATCTTTTGGTATTGAAGATATAACTTGCATTCTGTTTATGTCTTTTCCAATTCATCTGATTCTTATGTTTCGTTTTATCAGGGTTCACGAAACTCATACTATGGTACTATAAATGTGAACGAAACAGGTTCCTATAGTTCTAGTACTTACTGGCGTTCTACTGTTTCTGATACAACTCCAGCTGATCATATAATTACTTTTATTATTCGAGTAACAGATAGTTCTGGATATCAACAATATTTTTATAAAGCTACAACTGTTATTGGAAAGTCAAATTATGAAATTTTTGATTTTCATGTAATCGAGTACGAGGGGGACGGAGATAGTAAGGTTGACGCCGGAGAGAAATGGTACGCTGACATTACTATTGAAAATAATGGAGAAGCAATTAACAAAGAATACAAGACCATAAAATAAAAATTCAATAGATCTTTTAATAATTTAAAATTTCTTTTGGCTCTAAATGTGAATAAATTAAAGTCTGAAATTAGTGAAATAGAAGGAGTATATCGATTTCAAATTGATTTTCCGCCCTTTGAAGGTCTTCGTTTTGTATGTCTATATTTATTCAATATCGATAATTATAACATTCTAATTGATGCGGGGTTAAATTTTATCGATTGGAGGAAATTATTTTTTTCAGCTCTAAAAGAATTAAACATCTCTATTAAAGACATTGACTATTGTATTGTTACACACGACCATATGGATCACCTTGGTTTAATTAAAACCTTTAAACGTAAAAATCCTAACATGCAAGTATTAATGCACGAATTTACTCACGAAATAATCAAATGGGGGACGGAAGATAAAAACTTTGACCAAGTAAGAAATTCAGCAAAAGAACTTGCCGACCAAATGATTAAGTATGGTATAAGTGAAAAACAGGGCAAAAAACTTATTCAATTTTTTACAAACATGAATAAATTGATAAGGTATCCTGAAGTTGATAGAATTTTAAGTGATAACGACGAAATCCACTTTAAAACAAATAAATTGAAAGTAATTTGGACACCTGGCCATGCGATAGGCCATATTTGTATTTTTGATGAAAAAAAAAGACATCTATTTTCAGGAGATCATATCCTTTCGAGAATAACGCCCCATATTGGTGCTTTTCTTGTAAATCCAACGTTAAAAGAAGAATATGATGTTTCAAATATTTTGGATTATTATTTAAAATCTTTAGATAGAATTGACAACTTAAAACCAAAAATAATTTTTCCGGCTCATCAAGAAGTTATATATGATGCGCACGACCGAATATTAGAAATTAAAAAACATCACGAGACAAGATTGAGTGAAATTTCAAGTATTATTAAAGACAATCCCATGAATCCTTTTAAAATTTCTCAAGCTCATTTTGGAGAGAATTTAAGCGAGATAAATACCTTCTTGGCAATTAGTGAAGTGCTTAGCCATTTAAAATATTTAGAACATCAAGATAAAGTAAAAAGAATTGAAAAAAATGGAAAATACTTATTTTATAGTTAACTTATAATGAACCACTAATGCCTAAAGTTAGTAGTTTCCTACGAGTTCACACCCACTTTCATAGCGGGTTTGACTGAATTTTAATTGTCCAAAAATACAATTTTGAAGCGTGAAAATCTAGATCTTAATTTGATATTGAACATTATATCAATAATGAATGAGATATATAGTCCTAGAGAATTACACGGTTTCCGACTTATTGGATTTATCATCGGAAATTTTGGATTGTCTCTAACTAATATCTTTATTGGTGTTTTTGTATTCCAATATTACGTTTACACCATTAATTTAGATTCTCTCCTCGTTTCAATCGGCGTTTCCTTGCAATTCATTGTTTCTGCAATATCAGCAATTATTTTTGGAGTGATGGCTGACAATAAGAAACCAGGTAAATTTGGAAAACGCCGTCCATTCTTGATAATAGGACTCCCTATATGGACTTTAATGTCTGTTTTAATTTTTTTTCCGCCATAGTATTGCCCAGAAAACAATTCAATGTTCTGGCCTACCGCAATTTATTTTTGGTCAATCTTTATCATGAGAGCAGTATCAGGAACGCTAATGATGTGTGTACACGCTTCAATGCTACCCGAACAATCGCAAACTTACGAAAACAGAGAAAAAATTGCTTCTATTAGTACTTTTCAGCTGATTTTATCTTCAATTATAGCCGTATTCATACCAATGATGATTCAAAGCATGCTTGAAGATCCTGAAAATGTAAAATGGTGGCAACCCTCAGGTCAGGTAATACTTTTTTATGCTCCATTAATGGGTATCATTTGCGCAACTTTTGGATTTATTCTATACTCGTTTACGATTCTTTCAATAGATGAAAGCTTTCATGATAATGCTTCAAAGATTGATGAGCAAAAAAAGAAATTTAAATCGACCTTAAAACAAATGATAGTTCCTGCCACTGATAAGAAATTTAGAAAGCAACTTGGTGTTGAATTTTTTAATAGCATGGCTGGAAATCTTTTTGGTATATTGATAATACCTTGGATGACGTATACTCTCAAGTTTAAATCCATAGAATTCCTTATTTATACGATTACAGCTATTTTGGGCAAGCTTATAGGATATATGGTCTTCAAAAGAATGAATAAGAAAAAAGGGCTAACAAAATCTTATTCAGCTTGTATCACTATTTGCGTAATTGTTTCACTTATAAACTTCGTTTTTTTAATTGATCTCCCTTTTGAAATAAAAATAACCCTTTTCATTATTTCAATTGGCACCATATTAGCAGCCTTATATGGATTTGGGCTTTTCAGTGGTCCCTTAGCAAGTGCAATAATTGTAGAAGCAGCAGCGAAAGGTGAAGGTAGTAATTTCGATGAAGCTGTTTCTGACATCTCCGGGGCCTATTTTGGATTGTTATCATTTTTAATCTCGTGTGGTCCTGCTTTTGCGAGTTTTTTACTTGGACTCATTCTGACAGGACCAAACAAGGAAAATCCAACAATCATAGCAATTTGTTTTGCTTCAATGGGATTTTTTTACCTAGCAAGCTTATTTTTCATGAGGCAAATAAAAATTAGCAAAGAATAATGAAAAAATTATCTAAACACATGAAATCTATAACTTAATTATTAATAGATCATTTTTTCCCTAATAATGAGTGAAACAATTGCCCCCCGTGAGCTAATCGGCTATAAACTTTTCGCTTATTGTATCGGGAATTTTGGGTTTTATTTGACATTAATTTTTGTTAGCGTATTTTCTTTCCAATTTTACGTTTATACCTGTAATTTGGACAGTTTACTCGTTTCAATCGGCGTTTCCGTGCAATTCATTATTGCAGCAATATCAGCAATCATTTTTGGAGTAATGGGAGATAATAAAAAACCGGGTAAACTCGGAAAACGCCGTCCTTTCATGATCGTTGGGTTGCCGGTATGGTTTTTAACTTGTATTTTGATTTGGTTTCCGCCGTGGTATGCCCCTCAAGAAAATTCATTTTATTGGCCTACAGCTATCTATTTTTGGATAATGATTATTATACGATCAATATCAGGAACATGTATCAGTGTCTCGCTAATATCAATGCTTCCAGAACTGTCTCAAACCTTTAAGAATCGAGAGAAAGTGGCGTCAATCGGTACTTTACTCCAAATATTTGCTTCAATTATTTCAATGATGCTACCGATGATAATTCAAAGCATGCTTGAAGATCCTATAAATGCGAAGTGGTGGCAACCTTCTGGACAAGTTGTTATTTTCTGGGCGCCTCTTATAGGAACCATTCTTGCGTTCGTTGGATTAGTTTCATACATGATTACAATCTTTTCATTGGACGAGAGTTTCCACAAATTAGACACTGAAGTTGATTCAAAACGAAAATCGATAAAAGACACGTTTGCACAAATGTTTAAACCCGCTAAAGATAAGAACTTTCGAAAGCAATTAACAGTAGAATTTTGTAATCGAGGTGCTGGAAGGATTCTTGGCATTTTGATCATTCCACTAATGACATATGTGCTCTTGTTTAAACAGAGCGATTTTCTTATCTATTCTGTCGTAAGTATTTTCGGGAAATTCGGGGGTTATATTTTGTTTAGAAATATTAACAAAAAGAAAGGGCTATTAACGTCTTACAAGGCTTGCATTCTTTTTGCCGTGGTGTCCGCAAGTGCAGATTTACTTTTTCTAATTGATATTTTTTCTTTTGAAATAAAAATGATAATTTTTATAATTACTATTGGCACGATTTTGGGGGCTATGTATGGTTTTGGATTGTTCACGGGGCCTTTAACCAGCGCATTAATAGAGCAGGCCGCAGTTAAAATGGAAAGCGTCAATGGAAATAACGCAATTTCTAAGCTTTCAGGTTCTTACTTTGGATTGCTAACTTTCTTATCGTCAGTTGGCACATCTGTGGCTTCTTTTATCATGGGCCTTGTTCTTACGGGAGCAAATAATGAGAATCCCGTTATCATAACTATTAGTTTTGCTTCTATAGGACTTATTTACATGGTTGGTTTTCTCTCTCTTAATAGATTAAAAATAAATCTAGAAAACGATTCACAAGAGTAGCAATCTTGAAATTAGAACCAATTCAACGCCCGAGAAAATTAGCCTTTCAAAAAAGCAAAAAGAATGACGTGCAATTTAATTAATAAATGAAATTATTAAATTTTTTCAAAAACTTCAATTGCTCTTACTTTGGAGTGGCTTTTTCTTTCATTTCGTGCAATTTTAAAAACTTTTCCCTCACTTCTATCAAGTAATCTCCTTTTAACGGATAAAAGTAAATAACAATTAGTCCAAGAGTGGCATTGGTACGTGTTCTGCGCGAGCGTAATTGGGTTTTGATCATGGTTGCAGATAAGCTTGGCTTGAAGATAAAACGCAATCAATGAATTACTAATGCCTAAAGTCAGTAATTTAAAAGGTTAAACTCCTTTCAAGTGAAATCTTTAATGATTATTTCTTAAGAATTTCTTAAGCAATCACATGCCCTTATTCTTGAATTACTTCAAATTTATTGATCTTTAAAATTCTTTTAAACTATCAAATCTATTATTATTGCATACAAATATTATTTTTTTAAATTTAAATTTAATATTGATGTTAGATGGTAAAAGAAGAATCTGGAAAAATAGTGTGAAATTGAATAAAATATGTCTGATAGTGAAATAACTAAAAATAAAGAGGAAACCAGTGCATTTTACCGCAAGCAAAAATTTTATTACTTAACACATAAAATCCCATTTACTTTATTTCCTGGAATATTTGGAATGGTATACGTGTATTTCTTTTGGGATTATCTGGGCATGGAACAAGCATTTTTCGTCGTGGGCATGATCATCTATGGAATCTTTAATGCGTTAAATGACCCCCTATTAGGACAATGGAGCGATCGTGTAGATGTTAATAAATGGGGTAGTCGTCGTTTAATCTTTATTAAATACGGGGGTCCAATTTGGGCGTTATTTTTTTTTCTTATTTGAATTCCTTGGAGCTATGACAATCAAATAATAATCCTTTGCCATTTTATCATAATGATGGTACTATACGATAACATGTTAACGATGGTCATTCTAGTTTGGGACGCTTTATTACCTGAAATCGCTGAAAGTATTGAAGACCGAAACACGATTTTTTTCTTAGGTGGCCTGGTCGGAACCATTGGAGGGATCCCCGTATTATTTGCCTTAACAATAATGAACGCAGGATTAATAGTTTTTCAATTATTTTCTGGCATTATAGCAATTATAAGTGCCATCATTTTCTTTATTGCTGCCAGTAAATTAAAAGAACGTCCCGAATTGCATCAAAAAATGGAAGTACCTAATTTTACCGAGTCGATTGAGCAATGCCTACGCTCAAGATCCTTCGTTTCCTTCACTTTATATAGATTTTTTCGTGTTGTTAATCAAACATTAACATTTTCATTCATATTTATTTACGTGCTTCTTTTTACTGAAGGATTTGAAGTAATTTTTCTTGTATTAACTGGTATTGGAGGTATAATCGGTCAATGGTTATATCTTAAACTTTCAGAGAAAAGAGAGATGCAAACGCTCATAACAGGCGGAAGGGCACTAGAGATCTCCGTCGCAATCGTGGCCTTTACCATTAGTCTATTAAAAGGTACAGAGATCATTTGGTTTGGGATGTTAATAATAAAATTCATTATCGGAGGTTATTCAGTGTTTGTCAATCCTTATCTACTATTGGTCACGGATGAAGATGAAATGAAATACGACACGCGCCGAGAGGGAATGTATTTAGGAACTAATGCAATCTTCAATAAAATTGCTGAAAGTGTTGGACCGATTATTGCAACGAGCGTTCTACTCCTTTTTGGTTACGTACAACTACAAAACGCCCCTGAGGGCTATATCCAATCTGAAAGCGCATTGATTGGAATTAAGTTTTTGTTGTTTATCGTTCCTTCAATAATGGATATTCTCGGCATGATTTCTCTTAAATTCTTCCCGATAAAGGGGGATTATCTAAAAGAACTGAAGAAATATATCGAAAAAGCCCACCAAGAAAAATTAATTGAATATGAAAAGACTAAAGGGCTCTCTAAAAATGACAATAAGAATTGATAATTTGGGCTTTATTGTAAACGAGAAACGATTTTTTCCACTTGGCTTCAACTATTGGCCTAGAGATATGGCGGTCTATTTATGGGAAGAGTATGATTCACGAGTAATTGAAAGGGAAATGAAAATTATTTCTGAACTCGGAGCAAATTGCATTAGAATGTTCATTCGTTGGGAAGATTTAAACCCTCACCCTGGAAAAATCAACCTAGATTTTTTCGAAAAATTTGAAGACTTCTTGAATCACGCAAAAAAGAATGATATTAAATTAGTTCCCACGCTTTTAATCGGGCACATGTCTGGGCAAGATTGGTTCCCCAATTGGTTTCATGTGGACGATGATTCAAAAGATTCTAATGTTCAATATCAAATAATTAAAAAGCCTCCCGATAAAAAAGAAGAAGGTAAATGTAGAGATATTTATGTAGATCCGTTAGTTCTTGAAAATAGTAAGCTCCAAATTAAAGAGCTCTTGAGCAGATATAAAGATGATGAAACCATAATTTCTTGGGATTTATCTAATGAAAACCAATACTGGATGAAACCCAAAACTCCCAAAATAGGAACGAACTACATGAAAGAAATGTATAAGCTCATGAAAAAAATAGATCCAAATACACTAATTACATACGGAATGGGAAAGCCTGATGAAATATCTGGTTTTATCTCTTCCGGACCGAATGGATTTGCTCAATATAATGACTATTATTCAGTTCACGTGTATCCCGATTGGCTCTATCCTAGGACAAGAAACCTTCTTGATTTTTACATCTCCTATAGAAACGCATACGAATGTTGTTTAGCGAAGGTGTCTGAAATCCCCGTGCAACTCCAAGAATTTGGTCTTTCAAACTTTATGTTGTTTTCTCCAGATAAAAAAGTTAGGGATGACCTTTTATATGGATATTTTAATGTTGCGTTTGGGGACGTTATATTAAACGAAATTAGAGGAGGGGTTCTCACGTGGGATTTTTGTGATTTTCTTCCAGAATTAAGTAATCGGAATCCCTATGATCATAAAGATTTTGAATTAACATTTGGAGCCGTAGACAAAAACTATCAATTGAAACCTTCGGGAAAAGCCTTTAAAAAATTCTCAAGATTCACTAAAGAGGTTGATATTTATGATTTTTCACGGTCTAAGGCCAAAGTTGCCCTCATTATGCCGGATTCGTTTAATGAATTTCCAAAAATTCAAGATCCTAAATCAATTTTGGAAGTTAATAACCTAAATCATCGAAAAACATTATTTTCTTCATTCATTTTCTTGAAAATGTGTCATCATAATTTTGATTTCATCTTATTAAATGACACGGAAAAGGATTTAGAACAATATCAATTAATGTTGTTTCCAAATATTCATCAATTATCAGAAAACTCAACAAGGAAGATAACGAGATTTCTTAATCGTGGTAAGAATAGGATGACTTATTTTTCTTCTAACGCTTACTTTCCAAGGGAAATTTTTGGCGAAATGGAATATCAAACCCAGAAGGGGAAAAAACGAACTATTTCCTGCTTTCCTGCTAATGAGGAACTTGAACAAATTTTTCCAAATACAATCGATTTCAAAGCCATTAGGAGCCAATGTCTATTAAAAAATAACGATCTTAATCCCATTTTAATGGAAAGGGGAGATAAAAATCAAACAATAATGTTTCAAAAAGAATTTAAAGATGGTAATAATGCCGTGTTCTTAACAGTTTCTCCAGAAATCAATCACACTCAAGTTAGAAATTCGTATAAAAAAGAAACAGGACATTTATTATACCAAAGTCTAGCGAAGTGGAGTGGTCTTGATAACGATATTAAATGTAGCAATCCACTGATCGAAGTAGGAATTCTTTACAATAAAAACAAGAGTGAAGCAATTTTGATTGCCATTAATCACGAATTTTCAACCCAAAAATGTAAGATCGAATTAAAAGAAACCTGGAATACGATTAAAGAGTTTTATGGTTTAAAATTCAATAGGATTAATGATAATGTAATTGAATTTACTGTTGAACCTTATGGGAATCATTCATTCATTCTATCTTTTTAATCTCTTTGAAAAAGAGAAATTTAGAAATTTATTGATTTTTCATTCTGCTAAACGGGCAAGATGTATTTGTACCTCCCTTAAATCTTCCTTTGAAAGATTTAAACCTCTAAACCCCTTAAACCTCTACGGGTTTAAGACTAGAATTAATCTTTTTCCCCCATTGTCTTTTGAGAAATAAAATGAAACAGAGATCAAAATAATGGATATTAGATTCTCAAAAAAAGCAATAATTTTATTAGCATAAATTTTTAATTGTTTATTGATATACTATGAGTAATAGTAGGATTAATAAAATTATAAGCGATATTCAAGAGCTTGATCCAAAGGAGATAAGTTTAGAGGATATTGATAATATCATATATTCTGCATATGCCAAAAAGGAAATATTGAGGGGCTTGGAAGACATCAAACAAGGTAAAACAATATCTCATGAAGAAGTAAAAAAAAGATTAACTGAAAAATGGCTGAAATAGAATGGACAATTATATGGACACCAAGAGCATACGAAAACATCGAACAGATTTCTTTACTCATTTCTCAAAATTCTTCTGAAAAAACAGCTCAAGATTTCGTTAAAGAAGTTATTAATACTATTGAAAACAATATTAAAAGCTTCCCGTACATGTTTAAAAAAGTTCCTAATTTGAAAGATGATACTATTCGACAAGCTCTCGTTAAAAAATACCGAATAATTTATGAGATAAATAAAAAAGAAAAAATAATCCGAATCGTAACCATCTTTCACAGTAGCAGGATGTTAAAATTTTGAGTTGGCTTTAGATGTATTCATTACTTTTTCTACTGAGAAATTTTTAATGTTATATCGGCAGTGGAAAACATGCATGAAACGTTACTTTTTACCTCATTTTTCATAGGGCTTTGTATCGGTCTTAATCGTTAAACGTGATTTTGAAGATAAGATTTAGATTAAATAATCTAAATACATATATAGAAAAAGAGAAGGTGCTTTCTTGAGCGGTCATAGTAAATAATTTGTAAATAATTTGTCCATTTTTATAGATAGTGTTACTCCTATTCTCTTTTATATTTTAACACTAAGATTTATATTAATTTATTTTTTTAATTTTTTAAAAGAAAAAGTAATGTGAATTAAAAAATGCTCTCTGATCTTGAATTTATGAACGGGATGTTAACAAGCATCATGGTTTTTGTATTTATTATTGTTGGGATTAGAATTATTCTAAGATATTTTAAAGCAAAAGAAAGAATTTACCTTTTCGTTGGTTTAACTTGGATATTAATGATAGAAGCTTGGTATTCGATGACTTTGAGCTTTCTAATAATACTTCTGACTAACGGAGATGCTATTATTATCACATGGTTTGTTTTGATCTCTTTTAGTTTTTACCCCATTACTATTTTATTATGGTTAACAGCATTTACAGATCTTGCTTGGAAAGAGAAACAAAAGATAGTTTTGTTAATATATGCGATAATAGGAGCAATATATGAGATTTTGTTTTATTATTTTCTTTTTTCAGATCCTGCTGTATTAGGCACTTCTTTTGGTACTATTGATGTTACTGTTGGATTATTAATAAGTGGTTATGTGTTGTTACTAATATTCATGTTTTTAATAACTGGACTCATATTTGCTCGACTATCTATAAAGTCTAGTAATCCCGAGATTAAATTGAGGGAAAATGGCTTGCTGTGGCTATTATATCTTTTGGTGTTGGATCCATTATCGACGCATTACCGAATTTCTCCTTGGAAATATTGCTTATATGTAGAATATTCCTAGTAACAAGCGCATTCGAATTCTATTGTGCCTTTATATTACCAAATTGGATGAAGAAGATCTTTTTAAAACAAGATTATACAAAAATCGAGAAAAAATTCTAAAAGTAAAGGTGTTTAGAGGTGCTGAATTAAGACTACGCCATTTTCAATCAGGACTTCAACCGATTTACGATAATAATTAATGTATTATTATTGAATTTTTTTGTGGAAAGTTGATGATACTGCACGGGAGGTCTATTTGAAGAACCTCGGAAAATAAATAAAAAAAAACTTAAGTGTCAAAGCCCACTCACTCGACAAATTTATTTAGAGCGCTTCTACTTGAGTAATTTTGTTTTCAAATTCTGCCATGTTTCCTGTCTTAATCTCTCTAATTTTCCACGTTCTTCGCACGGTAGCATACTGCGCGTGAAATATCCTTCTTTGAGCTTCAATTAAGGGAGTTTCACTAGCTAACAATATTTTCGAAACATTGTTTTGGGTGAAATTAACATCTAATAATTGGACGTGCAAGGCTCCGTGGTCTAAAAACGCTCTTGCTACATTTTCTCGTCCTAAGAGAGCTCTAAAGTGGTGCTTGCTCCTATGGAATAATTGTTCCTTTGCGTTATTTGTAAACTCTAAATTTTCCATGTCATAGGCAGGGAATAACCCCTCGCTATAAGAATTTACCAAGCGAATCCACTCTTGCCAAATTTCCTCGCATCTAAGCTTATATGAGGGTCTTTTCCATTTAATTTTATCGGGAGTAAAGTCAATTTTTCTTCTTTTCAAGCGGCTCTGAAGTTTATACACCCATTTCTTTACCTCTGTCGTTATGAAAGAGGACTTCCTATCTCTCATCCCTAAAATTCTGCGAATTTCTTGAAAATCGGGAATTAATGAAGTTATTTCTTGATATAGGTATTTATTATCTTGAAGTAATGATTTCAAGGATTTAAGAAGCGCTTGTAGCGAGCGAACGATTTTAGAAGTTAATTCAAGGTCTTCAAATCGTTCTAATTGAGATACAATGTGCTCCAAATTCAAATAGGCTTCAACTCCGGGAAATATGTTAAAGTAATCACCGCGAGTGGAAGTTGCACATTTTAGCTCCTCGCTAACAGGATAAAAAAGCTTGTACAGGGGATTTAAATCTGCTTGGTTGCAGTTTTGAACGATGGAGAGCTGTCTCACGGCTTTTCGAAGCGTTTTTTTCAAATAGGAATCCTTAGAAGCGATTGACTCGACAATGTGGTTTAGAAAATGATATTGACAGTAGGCGTGTGGAATATGAGGTTTAAACTGCTTGACCGCATTCACGATATTCTTTTGCTTGTCAGAAATGACAGCCACGATAGGAACTCAGTAAAGTTTTTCAATTTCTCTAAAAATTTCACTTAACTTGGTGGCTGGAGCAGAATCCAAGTTCCTTGCTAAGAGCACGTCTCCCGTGAGGCGATCTGAAAATACCAAGAGCGACGGTTCTTTCTTTACCGGTTGAGCCCCATCAAGCGATAATACTATTTTTCCATGTGATCGGACTTCTTGCAAGACTTTCTCGTCTTGGTATTGCTTACCGGCCATTTCAAAGTATTGACAAATGTTTCTTACAGTACCTCTTGAAATGGAAACTTCCCAATCATCCCACATCAACTCAACGATGGTAGAATAATTGAGATGGTGCTTGAAATAGTGTTGGATTATTTTAGCCCAAACACCCAAGGAAAATTGTTTTCTTAACAATGCAGAATTATATGCTGCAGGAAAGGCCTCATGCATTTCACAATCTGGATTAGTACAGCTATAATAATTAGTCACCACCCATAATGGTCCCTTTAGAGTTATCACGGTCTTACCTCCGTTATTGAATTCGTGTCGAAGTTTTGAGGAACATAAAGGACAGATTAATCCTTCTTTAGAATCCCAATAAGTGTAAATTGTAGGTGCTTTAATTTCGGAAGGTTTTGCTGGCATTAAGTAACATAAGGATTTCACGAAGATAAATCTTTCTATCGAATAAAACGACCC
>JAUXAJ010000223.1 GCA_030620005.1 Promethearchaeota archaeon
AGCCTTTTGAATCGGGAAATAACCTCCTTAAGAAAGAACGAGTGCTTGGGAGGTTAAACACGCAATTATCTGGAAAAGTAGAATGGTTTTTAGATAATGAAGTAATAATATAAATATACAAAAAACTTAACATTTAATCGATATTTATCAAAAAGGCTGAAATTTTGCAATTTTCTAATATTAATCTATTATTCCATCTTCAGTTATCGAGAAAACCGAATCTGCTTCTGGGATCGTGAGCGTCTGCCGCGGGATCTCTCGAGACTAAAATTGGAAAAAAGAACGCGACTCTTCAAGGCTCTAAACTTAAAAAGAAAACGATTCCATTAAAGCCAATCATAAATAGGGGATTTCATGTCTTTGGTAGATACGGTTAGCACATGGATCTGATAATTTATTATCGCGAAGATCTAAAAAATTTAGACGGTAAAGACATTTTATTTTTTCCAATCCGCTTATACAAGCAATAAAATTATTTTTTAAACATAATTCCTCCAATTTATGCAATTTATCAAGACCTTTAATCTCACTTATTTGGTTGTAAGAAATGTCTAGCTTTCTAAGATTTAAAAGACAATCAAACCCCTCAAGCTCTGAAATGGAATTGTGGTTAAGATACAAATACTTTAAACTTTGCAAATTATTCAAACCCTTTATCTTAGAAATTGAATTCTCTTTTAAAGATAGACTTTCCAGACCAATTAATTTGTCAAGACCAGAAATTAATGATAGGTTATTGGAATCCAATTTAAGAACCTTTAAATTGGTTAAATTTTCAAGCCCAGATATACGAGAAATCTTGTTAAAGCTGAGATCAATTACCTCTAGATTTACCAGATTTTCAAGACCTGAAATCTCAGTTATTTCATTATCCCAGAGATATAGACGTCTAAGATCTTTAAATGCATCTAAACCATATAGGCTTGAAAGTTTATTTCCTTTTATTTCTAATTGTGTTATAGTAGAAAATCCCGAGGAACTCTTGATTGCAGAAAAATTTTTAATTGGAGTACGACGAGGGATCCTTAACACATTAAAAATTTCTTCTATTATACTATCTTCTAAAAAAATGTTTCTACCCTCCTTGGAGATATGTAAAGGCTCTCCATTTAATGAAATACGATTTACCATTATGGCATTTATTCCTCTTTTGCTTTATATAATAATAAGAAAAAATAAATATAAACTTATAGTGTTTTTTAAATCCACCAAGGTCTAAACCACCATTTAGACGGATCACTTCCTTTAAAGACTCTGCCTAAGCTCATCGGAACGAATTTGTCCGCTTTTGACCAACCTTTTTTGTGTTCATATTTCATTACTCCCGTTATACCGGTTATGACTACTGAACAGATAAAAAGTAGACTTAAAAAAGCCGTAGTGCTGTTAGAAAAAGATCTAAGAGAACTTAAAATTTTTTTTTAGTTTACCTTTTTTCATTCTTATCCTTTTTTTATCGCGTTATTTTAGATTTCTATGTTTCATATTGTGAAGTTTTCGTGATAAATCCACAAACAGCCAAAGAAAATTAGAAATCTAGAAATTAATATGAATTCAGAATCAAACACAAATAGTAAAGATGATTCAGCCAAAATAACAAAGAAGTCTTATACTGGAGTACATTAGTTTCGTAAACTAATCTATTATTCCATCTTCGGTGATCGAGAAAACCGAATCTGCTTCTGGTAAATTTGGAGCGTCAACAACTTTAGCAACTCTTTGCTCTCCTTTTCCTTTCCTCAAATATACCCTGATTGTAGCACCATGAGCAATAATGTTCCCTCCCGTGTGAGTAAGAGGATTTCCATAAAACACATCTGGACGTGCTGATACTTGATTTGTAACCATTACCGCCATTTCATCGTAGATTTCCGTTAATCGTAATAAATCGTGAATGTGAGTGTTTAAAGTTTGTTGTCTTGTAGCAAGTGTTCCTCTACCAATATATTCGCTCCGAAAATGCGTGATAATCGAGTCAACTACAATTAATTTGATGTTTTTCTCTTCAATTATTTTTGGAGCATCATTAGTAAGTAGAATTTGATGATCGCTATTGTACGCCCTCCCAACTATTATTTTTGGTAAGATTTTTTTGTAGTCTAAATCCTTGCCTTCCGCCATTTGGATGATCCTATCCGGTCGAAATATCCCTTCCGTATCGATATACAACGCTCCACCTTCAAGCCCGCCTTGTTCGTAAGGTAATTGCACGTTTACACAAAGCTGATGTGCTATTTGCGTTTTTCCGGTTCTATATTCACCAAAAAATTCCGTAACGGCCCCAGTTTCGATACCACCTCCTAATAATTCGTCTAAGTTCTGACTCCCTGTAGTAATTTTTTTCAAGGTTTTACGTTTTTCCCACACTGCACTTGCAGATTTAAAACCCATTTTTTCTAAGCCTTGAGCCGCTTTAATTATTTTTATCGCAGTTTTCTCCCCTATCCCTGTATCTCCCCTTAACTTAGTTATTGGATAGAACGCAAGCGCTCTAATAGATACGATTCCAGCGTCCTTTAATTTTTTTAAAGTTGCGTCTCCAATTCCATCTAACTGCTTCAAATCATTTATTTTTTGTGGATTTGAATCGCTATTACTGCCATTTTCACCATTTTCGTTAGAATTAGACTTCTTTTTTGCCACTTATTTAATTTCACCTGTTAGAAAAGTAAAGATTATTCAATATTTAAATATATCGTGATTGTATTTAACAATTTCAGTTAATAATTAATAAGTATATAATAGAAAAAAAAATAAATGGAATTTAGGTTTTTATCCTTCTCTTCCCGATCTAGTTATTATCAAAAGGATAATAAAAAGAAACACTGAAAGAAGAAATGTTAAAACTCCCATCGCTGCTGGCAACCATATGAAACTCAAAAACAAGAACGGTATGATAAACAAAGCAGTGACGATTATAATCCCTGGGAGGGGAATCTCTTCGCCCCTCACTTCCAAAATTAATGGAATAATGGAGAGTATTATCATTAACGTCGCAGTAACTCTGTATGCTAATAAAATGGTGCTATTGACCCACAATTCGATTGAAAAAGTATCTGTATAAACGTCAGGGATGTAAAACAACCATAGTTTTGCCGTATTCGCTTGCATCTGCGGATTGAGTTGATCTGCGGGTAATATGGCTGTAATAATTAACTGAACAAAGATTCCAAGAATAAGAAACAAGATTACATCATCAAATTCTTTATGCTTCGAAAAGATGAATAACAAGTCTCTTATTAGATATATGTCCCATAATGCAAACAATAAGACATATACTCCCAACGCGTCGAATCCTAAGTACCAGACGTAATTTGTTGGGATAACAGCTAAAATATACGCTATATATCCGTATTTTTCGTTCCGCTTAAAAATATCAAAGCAAAGGAAAACTCCGAAAATTATGAAAAGGGTTATTAAAATAATAATTGAATTAATATCGAGGTCTGCCATATTTTTTTTCACATTTTTTTTTTATTTTATATATTAAGTATATTAATAATAAAATCAAACTTTTTAAAATTTATAAATTCCATTTGAATTTGAATCTGAAACGAAAAATTCTATTTCAATTATAATATCCATGTGGGACATTAAATTTCTGAGATCAGTTTTTCAAAGTATTCTATTTCTTTTTTCGCTTCATTGATGTCCTCTGATTCTGCAGAAAGCAGTATGGCATTTCTGTAAAGAGCAGCTTTTATAACGATAGTGACATCGTTCTTAACTACCTTTAATTCATTTATAATATCGTGATAAAGAAAGCCTCGTTCTTCTACAACTTCTCTCAATCGATTATGAACGCTTTCTATTTGTTCTGGAGTAACTACGACCGTTTTATTGACTTTTTTGCCTTTAGGAAAACTCCTAACGAGTGAGCTAAGAAGATCGTCTTGAAGCGTCATGATCTCAAGAATTTTTAACAAGATAAAATTTCCATCGCTAAAAGGTGCATATTGCGGAAAATAAAACTTTAAAGTATCAGCAGCAGCAAAACATGCGCGTTCTTCTCTAATTCTTCTTGATATCTCTCCAGGGTCATTAACTACTTCTTTAATTTGGTATCCTGCCTCCTCAATAAATTGTTTTGCTACCGAAGAAATTGATGATGTTGTTATGATCGAATTACCTTTAGATTTTTGAATTCTTTTATCAAAATTAACAAAAAGCAAGAATAAGTCTTCAAAGCTTGTTTCTATCCCATTTTCATCTATAATTAGTATTCTTGAACCGTCGACATCAAAACAAACTCCAAGGTGACTATTTGAAGCTTTCACTATATCCGCCGTGTTCCTTATAGTATTGATATTTGGCACGGGATTAATAGTTCTTTGTCGATAATGCGTGTTTAAGGCTATTACTTCTACTCCTAACTGATTAACTATAAGCGGTGTAATTTTTCCTGTAGGTCCGTAAGAACAATCAACAACGATTTTCAATTTAGCTTTTTGAATTTTTTTTTTATCTACAAACTGTAACAGCGATTTAATGTAAAGATCTTGCGTTGCCGCTATTGAAGTAAATTGACCTATATCGTTTGGATCAACTCTCCTTATGCTATCCGGATATTTATTGTAAGAGTCGATAATTTTTCGTATATCACTCGGAGAAAATTCTATCCCTCCAGCATTAACGAAACGAACGCCAACATCCTCCGAGTAAAGATGGCCTCCAGAAAAATAAACGCCTCCACTAGCGCCATATCTTCTAATTGTGAATTGCAATAATGGATAAGTGCAATCCGAAAGATTTAATAAATTTACTCCCGTTGACATGACTCCTGAAGTATACGCTCTTTTCAACATTCTTGAATCGTTGTGGTAATCTCGCCCTATAACGAGTGACTCGTTTTTTTCGAAAGTACTTCCGTGTATTGAACCTAAAGTGCTTGAAATCTCGGGTGTAAAAACATAATTCGCTTTTCCGACTATTCGACCACTTTTCATTAGTTCCTTGAGGTTTTCCACCATTTAAATCATTTGTATTATTTCTTTCAAATGGATTTATATATTATCTTCTAAAATTAAGACTATTTATTTTTTACTATTATAATTAGTTATTACTAATTCTTAAAAAGAATTAGTCAATCTTTACATTAATATCTTTTAAAGTAAATAAAAACAATTTCTATAATTCTTTGCATGAACAACTTTTAAAGAGTATCACTTTTATTTATATTATATATATAATACGGAAATTTTAATCATGACTGAAATATTAGGTTCATTTTCATTGGTATTACATTCTCATCTTCCATGGGTGCTTAATCACGGAGTATTTTAGTGAATCTCTCACTTAATACGGAATATGGCCCCACGGAACTAGCTGAGTTAATGAAGCTGCAGCAGAAACATATATACCTCTATTACAAGAATTATACAAGCTTATTGACGATGGTTATAGTCCTAAATTAACGATCGGACTCACTCCTGTTTTATGTGAGATGTTAAAACACCCTACTTTTATTAACGATTTTTTAGGATATTTAGATGAAAAATTAAATGCTGCACAAAACGATAACAAGGAATTCGTCGAAGATAAATACGAAGAAGGTCGGGTGAGACTTACTAAGTGGTGGGAAGAATTTTACACCCGCGTGAAAGAAGATTTTATTCACAGGTTTAATAAGGATGTTGTTGGAGCTTTTAAACAACTTCAAGACAAGGGTTTAGTCGATATTATCACGTGTGCTGCAACACACGGATATTCCCCGCTTCTTTCGAGAGATTCGTCTTTAAATGCCCAGTATAAAACAGCTGTTGACAATTATAAGATGCATTTTGGAAGAAAACCAACTGGGGTCTGGCTACCAGAATGCGCCTATCGTCCTGGTTATCGGTGGAAAAATCCTATTACAGGAGAAGAATACGAACGCCCTGGTATAGAATATTTTCTTGCTAAACATGGTTTAAAATATTTTTTTGTTGATACTGCAATGTTGTTGGGAGGTAAATCGCAAGGTGTCTATGCTGCGAGGTTTCCATTACTTGCAGAACTCTGGAAGCAATTTGAATCCCAGTATAAAGAAATACCTATTTCGTTTGAAAAATCGCAATATGAACCTTATTTGATATCCGCAAGTCCCTCCACAGAAGCTCCTGTTGGTTTCTTTACAAGAGATGAGAAAACGGGAATAGTTGTCTGGAGCGGAGAGCACGGTTATCCGGGCTGTGGTGAATATTTAGACTTTCATAAGAAACATTATCCTGGAGGTTTAAGGTACTGGCGTGTTACAGGGCCGAAGGTGGATCTTGGAGCAAAAATGCTATATTGGCCCGACGATGTTCCGCCGAAATTAGACGAGAATGCCAGCCATTACATAAATCTAGCAAAGGATATTTTAAGAGAATTTAAAGATAAATTCGGCAGGAAGGGTATCGTTGTTGCTCCATATGATTGTGAACTATTAGGACATTGGTGGTTTGAAGGGAATTGGTGGTTAGCAAGAATATTAAGATGGATGGAGGATGACTCAGAAATAGAATTGACTAATACACGGCTCTATATGGAAAAAAATCCTCCAAATAAAGTCGTGCAGATCATTGAAGGCTCGTGGGGCCAAGCTTCAAGTCATTGGGTCTGGTTAAACGAGTGGACGATGTGGACGTGGAGATTGATCTATAATGTGGAAGAGAAAATTGAAGAAGTAATGTCGAAATACTTAGAAACTGCAGATGAGAATTTGATTAAAATATTAAAGCAGATGGCAAGAGAATCATTACTCCTTCAAAGTAGCGATTGGCAGTTTTTAATAACCACATGGTCAGCAAGGGACTATAGTGAAGGGAGAGTAAATCTACACCATGAAAATTTTAATCGGCTTTACTCAATGGCTATGAGATATGGGGATGGTGAATTTATTGAAGAAGGAGAGTGGCACTTTTTAGGGAAACTTGAAGAAAACGATGGCATTTTTAAAGATATTGATCTAACACCTTTCATTCCCGAATAAAAAATATAATTCATTTATCAGACTTGCTGCCCAAGTTCAAGTGTTTTGTCTCTAATTTGATTATTATCGCTAATTTTACAATTCGGAGCTATAATTGCTTTCTCTAAAACAACATTATCTCCTATTTCGCAGTCATTACAAATAATTGACTCCTTAATGATGCAACCAGCTCCAATCTTTACATCATTCCATAAAACACTTTTTTCTACAAGCGTATCTTCTCCAATCGTAACATTGTCTCCAATGGAAGTTAATTCTTTTATTTTAACTCTATTTTGAAGTTGGACTTGTTTACCGAAACACGTGGGCTTATTAATGATTACTTCTTTACCAGAATTTATAATTCCCGTGACAAAAATTCCGTCGAACTCTTTTCCTTTAGGCGTAATTGGCCAAGCATATTTGCGGAGTAAATCCCAATTGGCCCATTTATAAGTCTGTGCGTTTCCACAATCGAGCCAATAATAATCTTTAACAAAACCGTATAAATCATAGTCGTTATCAAGTAAGTACGGAAAAACTTCGCTTCCAAAATCCATGAGATTAGTTTCTTCAAGAATATCGCCAATCTCTTGGTTAAATGCGTAGATACCCATATTAATCACATTTGTATGCAAGTAGAGATCTCTTCTCTGAGACATGCTACTTAAATACAGTTCCATTGGGGCTGGTTTTTCTAAGAAAAGATATATTCTTCTGTTATTATCTAGCAAAACAACGCCATATTGGCTTGTATGACTTTCAACGGTCTTCATTGATATTGTTGCAAATCCCCCTTTTTCCGTGTGAAATTCCATGAATCTTTTCATTGGAAGATTTGTAACGATGTCTGCCATAGACACCACGACTTTTTTGGAATCAAGCTTTTGTCTTAGAATCCTATAACCATCAGCAGTATCTTTACTGTCAACCACATGATACTCTAACTCCACATCGCCTACCTTATCAGGCGTCCATGTCGTTTTTAAGTATTTATTTAGCGTTTCACCCTTGTATGCGAGACATATAACTATGTGTTTAATATCTGCGTATATTAAATGTGCGATTGAGTAATCAATCATTGGGACATTGGTAACTTTCACGAAGGGTTTTGGAATCTGAGAAGTCAAAGGCATGAGTCGAGTTCCTTTACCACCAGCAAGTATTAAGGCAGACCATTCTCTCGGCATGAAATATATCATCAAAAGTGTAATGCTAAAATGAAGAAAATAACTTTTTTACTTTTTTAGATATTATATTTTCTTTCATTTCAATTTCTTATAATGTATTTAATAAATACACCTTCTTTTAAATTTTAGCGATATATTTTAAATTTGAAGATTCCAGCGACATGCTATCCTTGTAACGCTGATATCGTCATTAATTTCATAATTAAATTTTTATAATATCATTTTATATTTTAATATTTTGCGACTCTACCGATAATACTCCAGATATTTGATTGATATCTTCTTTTAATTTTTCGAGAGTAGTATTATCTGTATCGATATATGCTTCGTATACGCACTTATCAATTTCTTGACAAACTCCTGAAGTAAAAATCAAAGATACACCCGTTTTATATTTGGAAAGTATTTGAGTAACTTGCTGCAACACTTTTATAGTCATTTGCTCACTAAAAATTATCTCTAACTTGATAACTTTTTCACTTTCAACGGGAATAATATCAAGTTTTAACACTTTATTTTGAATTCTAAAAACTAAAAAACAATGCTTTTTTTTCGAAGTTAGTTCGCTTAATTTGTCAATTATATCGTC
>JAUXAJ010000077.1 GCA_030620005.1 Promethearchaeota archaeon
TGCAGCATGAAGAAAAATTTGGTCGGTGTCAGCCCAACTCCATAAGCCTATAATGTGTCCAATAAATTCAACGGATAAAGCCAGTAAATAAAATAAAATCCATATCCCTAAAACATGGAGGAATTTTGGTTCAGGTACGATGAATGCTTTTTCTTTTCCTGTTTTCTTCGCATAAAAATAACCTGTAACTGCGACACCGAAAATAGAAAGAGCAGCAAAGGTAAAATATATGATATAAGAAAAATCAAATTCACGCATGTATTCAAATATTCTCCTTTATTTATATCCTTTTAGAAAGGGTTAAGTACTCGGCTTCTGATTATTATATTTGCAATTTTAATGTGGAATTGCTGGCAGAGTTTTTTTTGAATAAGTTTTAAAGAAGTGAAAGGAAATCCTCACGAGACATTCCGATATCATTCAATATTTTTAATAATAAACCTCTTCCTATTTTTTCACCCTTGTGAAAAGGAACTACTGTAGTTCTACCTTTTGGATCCCTAAAAATCTTATGAGAACCTTTTTGTCTTATTTCTTCGAACCTTTGTTCTTTAAGGATTTTAATTAACTTTTTTGGAGAGATAGGATTAAGTTTCTTCAAAACTTATCTCCACCTTTTGAATTCCTATAAATTTATTAGGTTTTTCAAGCCTTTCTTTATCAACTTCAATGTATAATTCAATTGCTTCTATTATACGATTTTGCAGTATATCTAATGATCTAGCTTGCGTATGACACCCTGGTAATTCAGGAACACAACCAATATAATATCCATCTTCATCTTGTTCTATTACAATATTAAATTCCCTTTTCATGATAATTCCACTTCTTAGATTTGAATATTTAGATTCATTTTTATCTAATATTCTTATATTAATATGCTTTATTATTTTTTACGAGTTATAGATTTAAATATAAATTTAATCTAAAACTATATGAATTCTATTTAGAAATAATCAGACACAATTAAATAACGGGAATTATTCATATTTTAATTTTAATTCGATAGTTTTTCTTTGAATAATCTGCCACCTGAATATCTTAATTTAAGCCTAACTTTTAATAATTTTAGATGAACGCTCAAATGGTTTTATAAAGAGAGGAGAGAATATATTTATTTAACCTTCCTTACTTTATATATCCAAATTTTATAAATTTGTAAATTTTTTAAAAATAGAGGGTAGTAAAATATGTCGAATGAAATAAAGACTATAAGTGTAATTGGAATAGGATTCATGGGAAAACTGATTGCAGGTCGTACTGCGGCATATGATTATAACGTGTGTATTCATGACATAAATCCAGAGGGGCTTGATAAATTAGCGAGGTCATTGACCAAAAAAAAGAAAAGAAGAAAAATATTTGGAGAGGTAACATCTCACAATAGCATTTCAGAAACAGTGGCTAATGCCGATTTAATCATAGAAGCAGTACCAGAAAAATTAGAATTAAAAAAGGAAATTTTTTCTGAAATTGACAAGGCAGCTCCGCCTCACGCGATAATTGCCACAAATAGTTCTTCTATCCCGGTCTCAAGAATAGAGGGGGCTGTTCAACGTAAAGATAAAGTATTAAATATCCATTTCTATATACCGCAAATAATACCCATGGCAGATATCATGCGGAAGTCAAAAACGAGTGAAAACACGTTCGAAAAAGGTAAGAAATGGATTGAAAGCTTAGAACTTACTCCATTAGTGGTAAAAAAAGAATGCTTAGGATTTGTATTTAATAGAATATGGCGAGCTGTGAAAAAAGAGTGTTTAGAGATTTGGGCAGGAGGATATGCTGATATTGAAACGGTTGATACTGCATGGAAAATTTTTACAGATATGGGATTAGGGCCCTTTAATGGAATGGATACTGTAGGTCTAGATGTGGTTTATGATATTGAAATGTCGTATTACAATGAAAGTGGAGATCCCAAGGATAAACCACCACAAGCACTCAAGGATAAAATTGATAGGGGAGAATTAGGTCGTAAGACTTCAAAAGGATTTTATACTTATTAAAAATTCAAATTTTTTAAAAAAATTTGAAAAAAACTTTTTTTTTTAAAATATGCTATTATTCTAAGGCTTTTAAAAATAATTCTACTAAATCTACCATTTTTAAATCTGATTTAAGAATTTCTATAGCATCAGATAAAAATTTAATCATAATTAGTTTATTTATTTAGGAAAAGATGTCTTCTTTAGCAATAGTGATGGTTTCATCCAAAAGAATTAATTTAATTCGATTTAAACAGAACATTTAAAAATTCTTGCCTTAAAATTGTTTTAAATCTTGGATCCTTATTACTAAATAAGATTTTTTCCTTTCCATTATAAATGTCATCTAGAAATTCTCCTTTTAAAAACTTAGAAAATGGAATGATAACATTTGAGAGACCTAAGAACATTCCCCTGGATATGTTTCCGCTATTGATTCTGTATTTCTCGAATTTACTCTTATATGTCTTTTCTAATTCTTTAGTGCTCATTTCTTTTTTCCTTTTTTGTATATTTTTTAAAGATTTATTCTTATACGATAAAGTAGTTCATTTCGATAGTTTCTCTTTGAATAATCTGCCACCTGAATATCTTAATTTTAGCCCAACTTTTAATAGTTCTTTTCTATGCCTAAAAACAATCCTTCTTAGAGTAATTTCATCTATAGATAGGTCTTTTGCTAATTCTTCTGGTGTAGTATCTTGAATTGTTTCAAAATATTCTGGTAATTGTTCTATTATATTTATTTCTAAAGGATCTAATTCCTTTTTAGCTGGAATTCCTTTTAGTTCCGCAAGAGCCTGTCTCCTTATTCCAGCAAGATCAATTTCCCATGTTTTCATGATCCTTTCAGCGTTTTTATTTATCCATTCCTTTATCATCTGATAAATAACAGAAGATTTAGAGTTCGCTATAACACCTTCTAAAGCCTCAATAATTCTAAAATCTATTTCATCTAAATTGACAGTTATTCTTTTTTTGTCGGTTGTAGATGTCATTAAGGGCGAGTTTTGGTTATACTTTGAAAAATCAATTTTCTATACATTTATATAAAAAAAATGAATATTTAAATGTTGCGGAAAATGAAGCGTTGTGATGCATAATGCATCACTATCTTTATATATGAAGATATCCTACTAGTATTATCTAGAAAACACGTTAAAAAATTTTCAAGATAAGGTGATTTGTAAAGAATGATGGAATTATTTACCCCAAATCAAGAATTGTTGAGCACGAAAGCACGTATAACAATTGATTTAATTAAGGATGGTGAGGAATTCTTGGAACAATTTGATATAAATCGCGAATTTTTATTAAGAACCGTTTCAATCGTTTACAGGTTTCTAAGAGCAAGCGGTAAAATACCTCATAACACTTTCAAATTTTTTATTGCTGCCTATTACATCGTTTCAAGGCACTATTCGGCATTTCCAGAACATCAATCGAAAAAGGAATTCTGCAAGCAATTTGGAATGGTTCCAAGTTCGTTAGATTACTGCGTGGAAAAGATTGTAGGAATATTGGGCTTCAAAAAAATGTTAGACGATAAAAATTTTCCTTATTTCTTTAACCCTAAATACGATGTAGGATATAGCCATATTAAAAGCGTTACTAAGAAAATAGTTAGATCCGCTCTGATGGAATTCTATTTAAAAAATCAACCAATCAATCCGCTGATTCTGAGCGAAGAATTGGCTTCGAAAATTATTTTAAGGAACAAAAGTTTTCCTAACGGGCTTTTTCGGCAGTTCTACGAGATAATTTTTGAGATTATTGAAAAAGAGCTTAATAATTACGACAATTACAAAAAATTACAGGAAAAGACCCTTATTCATTTCTAACTTCTTTTTAATTTTATTTTTATTATTAAATCCTTCCTTTTCTGCGATTAAGATTTCATTTTTCCGCCGCATAATTCTTGGGAAAAACACTGAAAATGTCGACACTTTTCCGTGTGAGCTCTCAAAAAATTTATAATTAAGATGAACCTTGACCATCAGCGACTTGTGGATAAGTTGATGCTGATGGTGGGAAAGAAAGATGGGAAAGCTCTCCCCTCCAACCACAAGATTTATATATTTCAGTCGCAAATTGTTTATTAATAACAATAAAAACAAAATAATAAAATGAGTGATAATTGATGTCAATTCTCAGAATGTTTTACTCCAAAACTCCAAAAATCAAGAACGCCGATGGTAAAGTCCCCCCTAACAGCATTGCATCTTTAGAAAAGGTTAAAATAAAAGGCATTGATCAATGCCTGCTCATTCGAGGTCACGACGTGAATAACCCTTTACTTCTTTTCTTGCACGGAGGTCCGGGGAGCCCCGAGATGGGATTAGCATATTTATCTCAAAGGCGCGCCGAAGAATATTTTACAATCGTTCATTGGGATCAGAGAGGTGCCGGAAAATCTTTTTCAAAAAAAATTCCAGCAGAAACATTGAACGTTGAGCAATTCATCTCGGATACACACGAGTTAGTCCAACTATTAAAAAGTCGCTTTAACAAAGAAAAAATTTACCTTCTAGGACATTCCTGGGGAAGCGTTTTAGGAACATTAGTTGTTCAACGATACCCGGACCTTTTTCACGCGTATATTGGCATGGGCCAGGTTGTAAACATGATAGAAAACGAAAACATTTCTTACAAGTATACACTTGATGCCGCCAAGAAGGCGGGAAACAATAAAGTAGTTAATAAATTGGAGACGCTCGACCCTCCATACATCGATGATATAAAGGCTCTAAGATTCCAGAGGAAGTGGCTCGCAAGATATGGTGGTGCCTTGCATGACGAGAAAAGCATGATGGTAATGATAAAAAAAGGATTTTTATCTCCCGAATATTCCTTGCGGGACTTGCCAAGATTCATTAAAGGTTCGCTTAGAACTGCAAAAGCCATGTGGGAAGAACTTGCGGATATTAATTTTATCGAACAAGTTCCTGAATTAAAAGTACCCGTGTATTTTTTCGAAGGGCGATACGATTACCAAGTCCCATTTGAATTAGCAGAAAAATTTTACGAAAAACTAAAAGCGCCAAAAAAGAAGTTAATATGGTTTGAAAAATCAGGTCATTGCCCAAATTTTGAAGAACCCGAAAAGTTTCAGGATGCGTTAATTTCAGTGAATCAAGAAATTAAAGGGAAATAATTTAATCTTTAGAACTTAGTCACTAAAAATTCAAAAACGCTATAAAGTTTAAAACAAAGATTATCTTTTTTTTTATATAAAAATATAAATTTTCTATAAAGAAATTAAAAGGTGTAACAAATTTGAAACCAGAAAAACCAGAAGCTCATAAGATACTCTTTACTGGACTAGATGATGCTGGTAAGACGTGTATAACTTCAGCTCTTAAAAGAGAATTCTCACAAATTTCCAGGATTGAACCAACTAAACATGCTAAAAGAGAAGTTTTTAAATTATTAGGTAAAGAAATAGTTACATGGGACCTAGGAGGACAAGAAGTTTATCGCATGGAATATTTGGAATCGCCTAGTAAAATTTTTCGTGGAACGGGAGTTGTGATATATGTCATTGATATACAAAATGTTCCACGAATTCCTGAATCGTTGAAATATTTAAATGAAGTCATTGCAACGCTTAAAGAATTAAATATTGAGCCGTCAATCAATATCTTCTTTCATAAATATGATCCTTTTGACTCTGTAAGTAGTCAAAATGAAGCCGACAGTCTAACTGACGATGTAAAAAAAAAAATAGGAAATTTGGTAGATCATGAAAAAATGTTTTTTTTTAACACATCTATTTTTAATCTTTACTCAATCATGAGCGCCATGTCCGAAATTTTAAAAGATTTGTCTCCAAAAATGGAGATGATCCAAGAAACAGTTGATGATTTTGTAAAAGTAATAAAATGTGATGGTTTAATGATTATTGATGATAATTCTATAATTATAAGTCATTATGCCAACAGCGATGAGACGCTATTATTAATAGAACGAATAGTGGAATATTTTTTACTATTAAATGACCGCTTTTTAAAAAGACAAGAAAAAGACCAAATCATGGCTTATAAATTAGGGAAACATGTTCTATTCAAACAGTTAGCACTAAATGAAAAAATTCATTATGTGCTAATAGTTCTAGGACAAGATACTGACCCATTTCATCTGTGGAATGTTGAAAAAGATTTTATTGCTTTTATTAGCGATTTAAACGAAATAATCAATTATTAACGAAATTTTTTTCTAAATTAGTTTTTTTTTAAGTAGAATCTCTAAATTCTTAGGATTCAAGAGATTTACAAATAGATTTATTGAAAGAATTTTCAGCACATCACATTTCTTTCACGATATATCTTAAGGTTAAAGAATTCAAGCAGGGAATAGATGTAGGTACATCATTTCAAATTTTTCAAAAGTGTAAAAATTTATTAATTTATTAATCTTAATTTTGAATTATGATTCTTGATGTTTTTGAAATTGAGCAATTTTCTTTACTAGTCTGGATAAATTTTATGATTCTATTGACTGGTTTTATCATTATATTTACGATTGGACTAGCACTTGTTTACAAGTCAAAAAAATTAGTAATAACCCTCCTTTCTTATCCGGGATTTTTTTACACACATCTTTCCTTTATAAAATTGCGTTCTGAAATTTATTTCAAATATAGATTATCTTTATTTCTTTTCGTATAGATTTAAATCCTTTATTATAGAACTTAATTTTGAAAAAATTCCTGTAATTAAACTCAATTCTTTTTTAGACATGAAAGCGCGTTCAAAAACGTTTTTAAACGCAAAAAAGATATTTTCTTGCCTATGAAGCCCGACTTTTAATTTCTCAATTAAGAGTTTAATGAATTTAAGAAGAATCACCCGATCTTCTTTATCTGCTAATAATACGGGATTTCTACCGCGTCCAATGCTTACCACATTTAGTTTTTTGAATAATTCGTATAATATAATCCCACACGCGTGAGATATATTTAATGCTGAATATTGAGAACTCGTTGGGATTCTTAATAGAACATCTGTGAGAGAAACTTCGTCGTTAGTTAACCCACGAGATTCTCTCCCGAACAAAATGGCTACATTTAGTGGCTTTCTAGAAAAAGGAAGCGTTAAATCGTCAGGAAAAATTGCCAATCGTCTTAAATTTGTATATCTCTTTCCTTTAGCAGAGGTTCCAATAACTAAATCGTAACTTCTAAGGAATTTTTTATATTCTTGAAAGTGGTTCTCCTGGTTTTCCACGGTTATAATGCTAGCATTCATTAAAATACTCTTGCCATGCATGGCAAATCCTTGCGCTTCGTGACTATGGATATTTTGCACGCTTTCTATCGGATTAAATACTACTAAATTATCAAAATCAAAATTTTTCATTACTCTTGCTATTGCTCCGATATTACCCGCATTCTCTGGGCGCACCAATACGACTGTAAAGGAGAGATTTCTATAATCCTCATTTCTATGAGTTTCTTGGAATGTAGATAATTCTCTAAATTTCTTCTTTTTATTCAATATTACCAGCTTCTTTTCTTTATAGACTCATGAGTATTGTTTAATTAAGTATAACCTCGGCATGACTCATGATCATTTTATATAATTTTTTAGAACAAAAAAATGCTTTCAGACACAGATTAGTAACTTTAAGATTTTTAAAACAATAACCGGGGTGAATCATAGTTGAGAAGAATCTGGACAAATCTTCTCATTAATTTTAGAAAATCTCCACTGTGTTTTATTTTAAATTTCTTAAAATGATATTAATTAATAATAGAAAAATTATTGAAACGAGTGAGCAATAGCAAGATTGATTTCCAATCATTGGGGAAAAAGAGATACATCTCGTATCTAACATTTCGACTTGGCCTATATGGTCAAGTTGTAGTCGTCCGTTGCCGACCTACTTTCATGTAGAGAGGATGTCCAAGGATGTCCAGATTTTTAGTAACGGTGGTGATTAGATTGTAGAATTTTTATTGAAGTTTTTTTCGACAATCGTTTCTCTCTTTTAATAGGATTCTCTTTAAGTTCATTATCTTGATTATTGCTTCCCTTTTCTACTAGGGTTCTATTTAGGCTTATCCGCTTTTTTAAGTTCCAAGATGGGTTCATCCACCCACTTCTTTTCAATCTCGAGATTAGCTCCTTCGCGACAATTCCAACACCCGTCTTTCTTAATTACTTGGTTATAACATTCCATGCAATACACGATACCACACGATGGACAGGAGTACATTGGATTACCTTTCCCAATCGCGCCACGATGAACGGCACATCTCTGTGTTTGCGTATAAAAAGAGGATATTAGCACGAAAAGCTTATTCACTGCGTAAACTGGCATAATCATGCTAATTGTGTAAATTATCGGAGCGGCATAAAGTACAATGAATTCGGGAAACATCTTAACTCCAAGAGCACTGTCGAGAAAAACGCCAGTTATACTCAGAATGGTACTCCCCATCCATGCCCAACCAATGGTTTTAATTTTTCCTCCTTTAACATTTTTTGAAAAGATATGAATTAAATAGATATACAGCATGCAAGATGTTGTAACCAATAAGAAGCCTATTAAAACCAAGAAGTCCTCCAAAATGACAGCGAAATCAGGAAAAAAAAGGGTTAGAAATAGGTTTATAATTGTAATAATTAAGCATACTCCTGTAGAAACAGTAGGGATTCGTTTAATGCTCGTTAAATTTTTTTCCCAATAGTAGTAGTAGATTGTTAATGAAAATAGGTGTAACATGTATCCAATTGCAGAAAATAATAAAAAACTATCAGGAAAAAACACACCGACTTGAATCAAAGCATTAAACGCAGTTGAACAGATATACAAAAACGATTTCGCTCGAAACATCTCCTTGACATTAATCAGGTCGGATTTTCGTGCTTTTAAATACAAGAATACTCCTAAAGCTGCAACTATTGCAATACAAATAATCCATAATACGAAGGATAATCCAAGACGATATCCTTGGGGGTATCCTAAGGAATACAAGTCTGTCATTTTAGTAGACTCTATAATTGTAAACTCTAAATATAATAAAAAGTATGAATCACATCATTTAAAATATTTATCATAAATAATAAAAATTATTAAAAAATAAGGTTTTGAAATTATTTGAGAAAATACTAAGATATGGATTGCTTTTTCTTTTCGTGTAACATCTCCACTTCTTCTTTTATTCGTTCATATCTTTCCTTTGTAATTGGCCATCGTGAAATCACAATCAAACCAATAATCAGAGCGATTGCCGGAAAAATAAACATCAAGCTCCGAAGTCCAAAAATGGTTTCTTCAGCATTACCTAATACGGGGTCAAAAATAGCCCAACTAACATTGTTAAACACGAGACTTATCGTGAGGATTAGCAGGATTGTAGATAGTTGTTATATTTTTTTCCTTTTACCGTTGTTCCAACGACCAAATCAAAGTTTTTAAGAAAATTTTCTAACTCTTTAAAAATAACGAGTTTTCTGAAATCAAAATTTTTCATGACTCGACAAATTGCTCCAACATTATAGGCAGTTTCAATTTGGACGAGAACCACCGTGAAAGAAACCCTTTCGCACTCCTTCTTCCTATGTGTTTCTTGAAATGACTCAATATCTCTAAATCTTTTCTTCTTATTTAAAATTCTTCACTCTTAATTAAAGTAATTAGCGAGAATAATGCGTAAAATTCTCGTAAAATGAAGTAATTAAATTGAATTAATTTGTTAAGATTAATAAATATTTGAAATTATTCTCAAAGATTATTATAATTGTTTCTACTTTTCTCATGGATTCTTTTCAATTTAAAATACTTATTAAAAAAAAAAAAAATAATTTAAAATTCGAGATTTCTCTATTTAGAAAGTCTGGTTTTTTCCTTTTTTTCTACGTGCAATTTTTCAACTTTTTCTATGATTTCCTGATATCTTTCCTTGGTAATGGACCATCGAGAAATTGCTATAAAACCAATTATTAGAGCAATTGCTGGAAAAATGAACATCAAGCTTCGCAAGCCAAAAATAATCTCCTCGGTAGTTCCTAATATTGGGTCAAATACAGTCCAACCAACGCTATTAAATACAAGATTAATCGTGAGGATTACTAAAATTGTAGATAATTTAGTAAGTAAAGCGTTAATTCCAAAGTACCCTCCATCTCGTCTCGTTCCCCCAATTAATTCGTCTTCGTCTATTATCGCCGAAAGTAAAATATCTCCAAAATAAATTGCTCCTGAAATACCTATACCCACAAAAAAGAAAGCGATAAATGCAGAAGGGACATCAGAGATGAACATGAATGGAGATAATGTAATTAAGAATACGATCATTGACAACATTACTCCTTTCTTCATCCCAATTTTTAGTGCTATAAAACGCCATAACATCAGAAAAAATGCTGCGGAAATGAAAGCAACTCCTAATAAGAGACCTAACATTATTGATTCTCCCTCACCTATTCCCAAGACAAAACTACCATAGAGAGGCACTATTATAGGAAGCATGCCTACGACATACCAATATGCTACATTCATGACAATAAAAACTCTAAACGATTTGTTTTTCAAGGAAAATTTCAAGGAAGTTAATATTGAAGGCGCAGTTTTGTAGTCTTCAGAAAATTCTGTTCTTTCTTTAATTCCAAATTTTATCAAAATAATTGCTCCAACGAGGACTATGAGACTCATGAGAATGGCCGCATTCATGTATTCCGTGTAATATTTCGGATCGTCTAATTTTGGAATAAATAATGTTGGTAAAATAAAGGCAAATAGCAAACCAATTACCGTAAATAATTGTTTTATGGCGCTTGCCTTCGTTCTATCGTTTAAGTCTTGGAACATTTCCGGAAACAACGCGCAAAAATTCAGATCGTACATCGTAAAAAAGGTGTCAAACAAAATCATTACAATCATGAAATAAATGAACGAAAACAATTCCGTGCCCGTAGGAGGCGTGAACAACAAGACCAATACAATGCACAACGGAACAATACTAGCAACTATATATGGAGTTCTTCTGCCCCATTTTGTTCTCGTTCGATCTGATAACGCACCTAATAAAGGATCGTTGATAGCATTCCAAAGAGACCAAAATATAAAACCCAAGGTAATGAGATTCACATTTATTCCGATAACAGCGTAGTAAAAAGTAAAAATGTAAATAGTGAACATCTGAAGCGCTATTGCGTCTGAGAATTGCCCTACACCAAACGCTACCATTCTTTTTGTTGAAAATCTTTCTTTTTCTTTACTCATCTTTTACCATTGTTTTTTTGTTTTTTTTTTTAATGAAATCATTAATAGATTTGATGAGTTTTATTTATATGTTTCTAAAAAAGAATTTCTAATATTTAAAAGAAGTTGTCCATATGTGTAACTTTTAAAAGTCTAAGAAAAAAATGCAAATATTACATTAATATATTGAAAAATCAATATGTTAATTGTTAAAAAATTAAATATTAAATATTAAATATTAAATGAAATAAAAAAATATGAGTGTAGATTGTTAATGTCAAGTAATTTACTTGAGGAAATTACTGAAGCGACCAGTAAAGGCGATTACAAATCTTTAGGAAAAATGGTTCGAAAGGCTCGTAGGACAGGACACGCGAACGAAGACATAATAAAGGCTCTTTCAGAAGGGTTAACTTCCGTGAGCGAGAAATACAAAACTAAGGGAATGTATCTTGACGATATAATCATGTCTGCAGGAGCTTTTGAAGTTGGAGTCCAATCGCTAGGCTTAGCCGAAGAACCTAAGGAACCCGAAAAGAAAGTAGTTTTAGGAGTAATGGGCGGCCCATGGACGATTGGGAGCAACATAGTGGCGGCAAACTTAAAGGCCCACGGTTTTGAAGTCATCGACGCTGGTTCAGACATATCACCGGAAGAAATAGCTCAAACTGTCTTGAAATCAAAAGCCAGAATTGTTGCTTCAGCTATTTATCTAATGCAATCTGAAGAAGAAGTAGCTAAACTAGAAAAAGAATTATGGAGATTAGGAATTCGCCAAAAAATAAAAACGATTCTTAGCGGTCCCGCCGGTTCGCGAGCCATGGCTGAAAAATACAACGTGGATGCTTACATAAACGATGTGAACGAATTAGTTTTAAAAGTAAAAGAATTCTCGGAAGATTTCAAGGCTGAAATGACTGCGTATGATCGTGTCATGACATCTTTAAGACATGAAGAACCTGATAGGGTCCCCTTCATGCCGTTTGCTCAAACATTTACAGCTAAATTTGCCGAAATCCCCTTCTCAGTGTACGTGAGCAAAGCTAAAGCAATGGCAGAAGGTCAATTAAAAGCGCATGATGCTTTTGGTTGGGACGCTTTATGTTTTTCGTCTGATGTTGGCATGTATGCTGGAGCCTGCGGAGCAAAAATCGCGTTTCCTCACGATGACGTGCCTCGCATTGTAAAACCAGCACTTACTCAAGGTAATATATATAAAGATTTCAAGAATCTTAAAATGCCAGATCCCATGAACGCAGGTCGTCTAACAGAATCAATGAAAGCTATAGAAATCGCAAAAAAAAAGGTAGGTGACGATGTTCCATTAATGGGATGGCTAGAAGGTCCATTTCAAGGAGTATCACTTCTAACGGGAGCAGATCCAATGCAGTTTTTCTATTTAAACGATCATCCAGACGAATTTAAAGAAATATTAGATTGGTATGTGGATTTTATCGTCAATTTAGCGCGGGCCATGCTAGAAATGGGTGCTGACATCGTAGGAATGGGTGAAACCGCCGCTTATTTCATGTCTCCAAAATTCTTCGAAAAATTTTGTTTGGAAGCAGAAAAGAAAGCGTGTAGTGCAATAAAGAAAATGGGAATGCCCGTACTCATTCATTGCTGTGGTTACGTCCCTCAGTGCATACATTTTGTGAAAGAAACAAATCCTGGAGGTGCTATTCAGTTCGATTATCAAGTAGATCTCGAGTGGGCTAAAAACCTTATTGGAGACAAAGTAACCATCATGGGAAATCTTAACTATAATAAATTAATGAACTCAAGTACGAAACAAGTGTATGATGATTGCTCTGAACACATAAAGATTGCAGGAGAGGGAGGTGGCTACTGGTTAGCGTTTGGTTGTGAAATTCCACGCGATTTCCCCCAAGAACACATGAGAACAACAATGAGAGCTGTTAAAACTACTGGAAAGTATCCAATAAAAAAATAATTTAACGACTTTTTTTCAATCCTTTTTTTTTAAATTCATTATCTCTAGTTTTAATAAGTGAAAAATATAAATATCTTGATTTTTTTAATTAGCTATAACATATTTATAAATTATTTTTTTTGATTAAAATTCATGCCCCAATCAAAACAACTCTTAGAAGGGTTAGATTTCATAAGCATTAGTAACGATAAACTCACGCTATTTGATTGGAAACCGCCAATGTCTTTTAAAAGTTATATATTGGATTTAAACATCATCAAGCAAAATAAATCGAAATATATTTTTTTTCAAATTGATAAGGGAAACCAAAAAATTGTTCACATAAGATATCAAAACGATCTTCTATTCTCAGCAGGGTCAAGCACGGAAGTGCAATTTCAATTGTTAGAAGCTTTTTTAGAGCATGTAAACGCTAAATTCAACGAAATGTTCGATATAAAAGTAATTTTTTCCTATGGAAATATCAATGCGAGCATTTTTAAGAGTTTTAAATCTTCACTCGAACAAATAATTAATGATTTTCATAATTTAGATTTGGTTAAGAAAGTTACTATTTTTTGCCCGGTATGTAACAGAACTCTTCCCTTATTCGTGAAAAAGAGTTTTATTGAAAATGCTGAATCTTATCCCGTACCGCTAGTATATACTCATAAAGGGCACGCCAGTCTTTGTTTTATCGACAAGAATTTCGATGTGCGGGGAGTTGAATTAGTAAAAATTACGGGTTGAGGTATTGCTTATCATACATCACCAGGTTGCGCGCAATTCGCGCCGCTACGGTAAGTGCGCAGCTAAACATGTAATTAAAATAATAATTTTAATTATTATTTCGTCATTTTTTGTTTCAACTAAAATAAATTGATACAATTTTCATTTTTGTTAAGTAAATCTTCAAAAATTTTATACCATTCAAATCTTAATTAACACGAGATAGAATTTTAAAGGTATGAAGCATAAATAGTTATTATTCTTTTATACTTTTATTTGAATGTAAAAATACAAATCATTAAAATTGATTGTTAATTATGAGAGTAATGGAAAACTTTATTCAAGCAATTCCTCTCGAAAATCCATGGATTGATCGCTGGAAGTCCGAGGGAAAAAAAGTCTTAGGATATTTTTGTTCGTACATACCCGAAGAAATCATATACTCAGCTGGCATCCTCCCAATTAGGGTCAGGGCAAGGGGTTGTACTGATACACCCATGGGAGATGCATACATGACCCCCACTGCATGTAGTTTTACACGATGTTGTCTAGAATTTGCAAATAGAAAGGAATATGACTATTTTGACGGGATTGTTTCGTGTAATTGTTGTGATCAAGTTCGACGTCTCTATGACAATTTGAGATACAAAACTCCATTTCCATTCCATTATATCATGGGTGTTCCAGGTTATGTGAGTGAAACAACCGTTGACTGGTTTAAACACGAATTATCTAAGTTCAAAGAAACTTTAGAGAAGAAATTCGAGGTTAATATTACAAATGAGAAACTTAAAGACGCAATCAAGATATACAACGAATCCCGCAACCTTCTTAAAGAATTGTACATGTTCAGAAAACGCGATAATCCTCCTGTTACTGGTATTGAAGTCATGAATATCCTTTTGGCAGCAGTATCAATCCCAAAGGACCGATTTAATGAACTGTTAACTCAGCAGCTTGAGGAATATAAAGAAAAAGCGGGAATTTCTAATTATAGGGCTAGAATAATGCTAATTGGAAGCATGCTCGATGAACCAGAGTATATACAAATTATTGAAGATCTTGGCGGATTAGTTGTGACAGACTCAAATTGTCTCGGAACTAGACATTTTTGGGATTTAGTAGATGAGTCATTAAATCCAACTGATTCACTTGCCGAACGTTATTTGTCAAAAATCTCGTGTCCACGCATGACTGATGGACAACCTAAAAGAGCTAAATTCATGATGGATCTCATTAAAGAGTTCAAGGTTGATGGGGTCATTTTTCAGAGAATGAAGTTCTGTGCAATCTGGTGGGCCGAGATTTTCATGCTTCGAGACAAATTAAAGGAAGAAGGTGTGCCGTTCCTCGATTTGGAAAGAGAATATGTCTTGAGCGGTGCCGGAGCCATGAAAACTCGGGTTCAAACTTTTATAGAAATATTAGAAGGAAGGTGAAAAAGAAATGGATATAGAAATTATTAATAAATATAAAAAACTTGGTAGAGGAAACTGGGGTAAAGGTTTTACAATGTGGAAAGCAATGTACACGGGTTTTCTTAATCGACAGAAGGACATGGAGGAAGAATATACAACGTTTGGAGAGTTTTTCCTTAACTTTTTTCTTGAAATTCCAAAAGCCCGAAAGCAAGGAATTCCTATCATAATGCACCCTTTTAATTACGGACCTGAATTATTTCACGCCATGAATTTAACACCTCTCATGCAAGAAACTTTTAGCGTGGGTTTAGCTCCGTTCCACCTTAACGAACCATATATTGATTTCACCAATAAAATAGGATACGGAGACAATCCCACTATTTGTAATGCCCAAAGACCTTTAATTGGCTCGTACATGCAAGGAGCGGCACCCATTCCAGATCTACTGTTTTTTCTCTCGACGCCATGTAATTCTCTTGCGATGACATATCAAGTCTTTCAAAACTTAACAAAAACGCCAACATTTAACATGGATGTTCCATATTGGGCTTACGACCAGGCAAGTGAGTTTTATGACGAAAAAACAGTGGAATACATGATTAAGCAAATTAAGGAGTTAATCTCTTGGCTAGAAAAAAAAACGCATCAAAAATTAGATCTTGAAAAACTTGACCAGACAATGAAATGGGTTAACGAGTCGCGGGAGCACATTTTAGATTTCAACGAGCTTTTAAAAAATGTTCCTTGCCCGGCAAAAAGCCTTATGGGCTTTGGAAACTTCTTTGCAATGGTGACTCGCGGTGGAACTCCGGATGCTGTTAAAATGACTAAATGGTTGCGAGATACTGCCGCGGAAAATGTTAAGACTGGCGAAGGAGGTGTACCTGATGAAAAAATTAGAATTGCTTGGCCGTATACTCATGTGTTTTTCGACCAAGATTTATTATTATGGTTAGAGGAAACATATAACGCTGTCGTCATAATGGATATCTTGGGTTATTATCAAGTATTACCTCACGACACTTCCACAATTGAAAAATGCTATGAAAGTTTAGCTAAAGGAACTTTGGACTTCTCCATGATTGGTACTTGTAGAGGACCTATCGAGTACTACATAGACTATGTCGTAAATTACGTTAAGGATTATAAGATTGACTGTGTTATCATGCCCATGCAATTTGCATGTAAACACGCTTATGCCATGGCAAGAGTAACCATGGAAGTAATACGCGAAGAAGTCGGAGTTCCCACCTTAATCTTCGGTTGTGACCCCTATGATTCAAGAGAGGTGACCTCAGACGCAATAAGAGGGAGGATTTCAGAATTTCTAACACAAGTTGTTTTATAGAAGGGGATAATAAAATATGATTGTAGCAGGTTGTGATGTAGGTTCTTTAACTGGAAAAGCTGTTATATTAAAGAATGGGGCAATCTATTCTTATAGCATTGTTCCCACCACTCCTAAACCCGAGATAACCGCTCGTAATGCCATGGATTCGGCACTTCAGAACGGAAAACTACATTTGGAGGATATTGATTATATTACTGGAACTGGATATGGTAGAGTGAAAATTCCATTCGCTAATTCGGAAATATCCGAGTTAACTTGTCACGGTAGAGGTGCCCACTTTTATATTCCATCAATTAGAACGATAATTGATGTGGGCGGTCAAGATGCAAAAGTGATAAAGGTCAATAAGGACGGTAAAATTCTTGATTTTGCAATGAACGATAAATGTGCTGCAGGGACCGGCCGATTTTTGGAGGTCATGGCTAAAACACTCGAGTTAAAGCTTGAAGAACTCGGTCCAATATCTCTTCAATCGAAAAATCAAGCCAAGATCACCGCTCAGTGTAGCGTTTTTGCTGAGACGGAGGTCGTGAGTCTCATGGCTGAAGGCATCGAAGTTGCCGATATAGTGGCCGGTATTCACGATGCAATCGCATCTAGAATCATGTCTTTAGTTTATAGAGTTGGTCTTGAAAATGATTTAACGATAACTGGAGGAGTAGCAAAAAATATAGGAGTAGTTGCATATCTAGAGAAGAGACTAGGTCTGAAAACAATGAAACTACCGGTGGATCCTCAAATAATAGGGGCTTTAGGGGCGGCTCTTATAGCTAAAGAGCAGTTAAAATCTTAAAAAAAATTATTCTTTTTTATTTTTATTTTTCTATAAATTAGTCTCATGAGGATTAAATGTTAAGTTTTTTGTATATTTATATTATTACTTCATTATCTAAAAACCATTCTACTTTTCCAGATAATTGCGTGTTTAACCTCCCAAGCACTCGTTCTTTCTTAAGGAGGTTATTTCCCGATTCAAAAGGCT
>JAUXAJ010000307.1 GCA_030620005.1 Promethearchaeota archaeon
CGAGCTAATTTTACTGGAAAATGTTGCCATTTTTTTTCAACCGTTTTTTTTTTTTAGATCACTTTTTTTTAACTATAAATTTAATAACCATGAGTGTGATTTATAAATATTTTTGTTTAGTAACGATTTTGACAGTTAAAGGCGCCTACTAAGCGATTTAAAAGCTCTTTTTTTCGTAAGAACAAGATTTCGTTTAATTTGTCCTACAATGCCCAAAAAACACATTTGCAAGAAACTAAGGTGAAGGCTGTTGCACGAAATACTTTGCTTGGCTTCTTAATGGAAAAGAATCCGCGCGAGTTCGCCCTACTTTGACTTCAATTTTCTGAGACAACCTTTATTTCGTTGTCTTTACCGTTTTTCTCGCTTTTTTTTGAAGAATGAGTTTTTTATTGGTTGATTTCGCTGCGAAAGGGGGGCTTTTAATCGCGAAACTACAATATTGACATTCGTGTAAAATTTTTTAAATCAAAATTGCTAAAAAATCTTCAAGTTCGATAATGAAAAAAAAAAAGTTTCAACTTTTAAAAGTTATATAATGATATATGTTACTTTACTAAATATCACTTAAATATGGCATTTTTTTTAATCTAAAAAGTCTAAGAACTTTTTTTTAAAATTCCTTTATTTCAAACGCCTAAGATCAAATTTTCTAACATCTTCTCGATCAAATACAAGCAAGCTCACATCTTCGCTATTGAATCCTGTAGCTTCATTATAAAGCTGCTAATTTTATTCTCATCGTCGTTCATGTGAATTCTCTGGAAATTTGCCCATTTAGATCTTTAAAAAGATCTTACACCAATCTCAAGAACATGACATTCAATCGCTAACATTTGTCACTCAACCAAAAATTCTTCTTTAAATTTCTCCCGCTTTTAACTTTAAATAATTGATAAAATCGCCTAAAATATCATTATTATTTGTATTTCTCGCTTCTTCAGGATATAATCTAGAAAAATAGACATCATCAGGTACTTTTACATCCCCATCTTGTAATTTTCTTACTAAAAAATTTTTTGCTTTAGCATCTTTATTCTTTGTAAAATGTACCCAAAATTTAGAATCTAAGATTGAATCATCGTTATGTTTATAGTAAAGACCCATTTTAAGAAATGATGTTCTATTTTCAATAAAAATGTTATAAAATTGGTCAACATAATCTAGTTCTTCATCTAGCTTACTTAGTAAAACATATTTCTCTAAAAGGTTCTTTATTTTGCTTATTATTTTACCAAATTCAATTTTATATGGTTTATTTAAATTATCAATAGTTTTGAGGAATTTATTACTTGAAAAAATTTCATTTAAGCGAGAAATCTTGATTAAAGAAGATAAATTAAGAGAATCACCTGAGCTGTTCTTTAAACCATAAGTTATAAATCCAATTAATCTTGGAAGATTAGATTGTCCTTGAATCGTTCGACCTGAAATAGTCATAAAAGTTGGGAGGATAAAAACGGGACTGCCGATATTTTCATTAAAAACGATCAATTCTAAAAGATAATTTAAATTATGAGATTTCCCTGAGATAAATCCTCGTCTAGATATTGTTATCAGTGAATTTGGAATGTCTGGTTCTCTTAAATAACTTAAAAAGTAGGCTTCAGTACCAATCTCAATTTCTTCCTTTAAATAAAAATAGTTTTGAGGAATAATCTTAATATCATCAATTTCTGGGTCAAAAGGAAAAAAATTTATTGCTAAATCAATTTTTTCATCTGGATGAAAAATCCAATCGAATTTAATAGAATCTTTATTTTTAGAATATTTCTTAGATTTAATTTTTCCTTTAGTTGAAAAATAGAAAAAATAATAATCATTAAACTCTGAAAGTGATTTTATTACGCTTTTTAATGTAGTAATAATTGCAAAGTTATCAAAATTTATTAAAACACCTGTTCCAAAGATTTTTATTCTTCTATTTGAATCTTCTTTAATTCCTAAGGCTATAATGCTTTTAAATAATTCTCTATGGACAAAGCTCATTAAGATTCAGCTCTTCTTCTTTTTTTTTCTCTATTTAATAATATTTTAAATTCTTTCAAAAAATCTATGAATTCCTTGATAAGAATTTTGCCCGCTTTTTCAAAATCTTCAATTGGATATTCAATATTAAATTCATCTAAAGCTTTTTCTACATTCTCAGATGAAACATTATGAACGATAGGTACCATATTCCTTATTTTTCTTAATTTTCTTAATTTCTTTATGATTTCATCAGAATCTTCTAATTCATTTCTTAAAAATAAGTTTAAGTATTGAATGCTTTGAAGTGGATGAAACTCAAAAAAAGTTATGTCATTATCTATTGAAAAGATCTCTTTTAAGTGGTTTATTAATATTTCATCATCAATAATTCTACAATTCAAATCAGTATATTTTTTTTTTATATCATCATTATGAATTTTAGATTTAATTGATTTTCCATCTAAACAATCAATTAAAGCACCTAATGAAGCACAAAATACATCAAATTCCATTGAATCATTTCTACATCCCAAGGTGACTGTTGTAAGTGGAATTCCTTTTAATTTAAAAAGTTCAATCTCCCAGAGTTGTGAACTATATGTATTAATTGCATCAATCAACCGAGCAATATCTAAAGGATTGATATCCTCAATAACTACACTAGATTCTCTTACGGTAATATCATCTGACATAAAAAAATCATTTCTTTTTCTTTTGAATGTTATCGTAAATCTCCCTCAAGATTGCTTCGCTTACTGGCGATTTGGTAGTTCTCTCGCTCTGTTCTTGTTGGCTAGCGTCGACCGACAGTTTCTTGTATACGTCCTTGAGGATTTCTTCCTTGAGCTCGGCTTCGGTCTTTTTGAAGGTTCCTTTCTTGCTTTCTTTAGCTTTTTTCATTTCTCCTTCAATTTTTTTCAGAAATTTAGGCTCGATGCCGGGAATTTTCGCGCTCTTGCCGGGTTTCCCGCGACGACCTTTCTTGCCGCGCTTCCCACGCTTGCCTTTTTCGGCCTTGAGGGTTTTGTCCTTGGTCTTATCTTTTTTACTTTCTTCGTCTACGGAAGGTTTTTCGCTCGTTGCTTTTCTTGACGACTTGTCGCTTGGTGTTACGTCGACTTCTTTCTCCACTTTATCCTTGTCTTCAAGTTCCGAGTTAAATCCTTCCCCTGATCGTTCGTCTGCTTGAGCTCTCGAATCATCGTCGTATTCCACGACATATCCCATTTGCTCGCCTTTTACGACATACTCAGTCCTTACGCCTCCCTCCTTGGAGGTTTCGTACTCCGGATCGAATTCTTTTTCTTCTTTCTTGAAATCATCTTCAAGATCCTCGTCGTACTCTGGATCAAACTCTTCTTCCTCTTTAAAATCGCTTTCTTCCATCTCGTCAACTTCTTCGAATTCTTCTCCAGCTTCGTCTTCTTTTTCTTCGTTCATTTTAAAATATCATCGTTCCAAATAATTTTTCGCGATCGATTTGTTCAGAATTTACTTACCAGATCGCGTGATGAAATAGTTTTGAGTTATTTATATAATCTTTCTATTTTTTTACTAATAAACAATGAAACGATAAGGTAACGATTGTCTTTCAAGCTCACCAGGGTGCCTCTCTAATTCCCGACTTGCGAGGGTGCTTTGGCTTGAACCTGCGCCGAGTATAAGGCTTGTAGCGAATTCTTGGAGGATGAGTTCTGTTTCTACTCAAGATCACGTAATACAAGCAGTTTAATCCATGCAATGAAAATTTCAAGCCTAAATAAAAAACGAGTACCAGAAACCACGCAAAATATTCCTGCATTGCAATAACGAACGGTCCAACGATAATAAATCTTGCGAATTCGACTGGTGGAACCCATTGGTAAAGATCTACTACTAGCCACGACAACCCCACTGATATAACGAGTAGTACAACGAGATAGCCGGATAGCCTTGGAATCCTCTTGAAGGCGTTAACGATATTTTTTAAATCTGGATTGGACGGCGACCCGCCTAGAAACAACGCTACGCAAAATAGTCCCGCTAGTACCCTGTAAAGATCGGTAAACACCTCGGAAAAAGCGATTGTTAAAGACCAATAAATTAGACCTGTAGACACTAATAACGGCGCCAATGAGATCAATATGGCCTGAAAGATTGTGCGAGGATGGACGTGACGGACGGCTCCGTTTGGGTTAGGTCTGCCCGTTTCTTCGTCCCTGTATCTTACTTTAATTCCTTTAGGCATCAAGCCCACGAAAAGGCAAAAAAAGAAGTGGCTTAACTCGTGAACCCAAACACCCAAATACCTCAACAATAAAACGATACACTTGAAGGGTCCGATGTCCCGCCTTAACAAGATCGTCTTTGTTAACCTGCACGTCACGAATTGAAAGATTAAAATTGTTCCTAATAATAAAATTTCAACGATTATCACGATGTAAATACTTATTTTTGCTTGTATTTAAATAAAAAAAAATTTTAGAATTATTTTTCACGTCCTTACTTCATTTCTAAAGCGTCCTTCTTGAATGCTTGAACGACTTCCTCGTCCGTAATAGCGATCGTTGTTTTCTCGAAATGTTCTGAAACCGTGGGTTCAATTCCAAAAACGGAGGTGATTAAACTTACCACATGGTCTATGTACTCGTATCTATATTTTTCAATAGTTATGGATAAGCGATCGTCGTCGAACTGTCCTGCACATAAAAAAATCCCTACCAATTCCGCCAATTCTTCACTTAAAGCTAATTTCAGCCACCTATCACCATTTTTAAATATTAGGTAATTTCTCTAAATGACAATTTTCACTCTTTTATAAAAGAAAAAATTTCGCTTTATGCCAACATTTTTTCTTTTTTTTGTTTATATATCTTTGTCCGTGATAATTACTAGCAAATTAAATCGAGGTGAAAAATAATTGGCTGAATTAAATCAGGTTAAGGGAATAAACGCAAGACAGATCAAACTGCTTCAAGAAAACGGCATCGGCACGGCAGACGCCTTGGCAATGTCTCCTAATAACGTGGTGGCGGCGATCGACGGTTTAGGCGATAAGACGGCGAAAAAGCTGATTTGGAACGCTAGGAACGCCTTGGGAATGACTGAATTCGTTCAAGCGGTCGATATAGACGAGAACGTGGAATACATCGCTACTGGCTCTTCTGAACTCGATCGCATTCTCGGAGGTGGCGTCCAGACGGGCAAGCTCACGGAAGTTTACGGTCCTTTCAAGTCGGGTAAGACCAACTTTGCCCAAACGATTGCCGTGACCGTTCAATTACCGGCGAGTAAAGGAGGTCTGGGAGGTGCGGTCGCTTACGTCGACACGGAAAACACGTTCTCTAAAGAAAAGGTCAAGCGCATCGCAAAAAGGTTCGGGCTCGACCCAAAAAAAGTTTTATCGGGAATATTTCACGCCAGGATCTACAGTTCAGATCACCAAACCCAAATGATAATGAAGGCAGAAAACCTTTGCAAGACCCGAAACGTGCGATTGATCGTCGTGGATAGCTTGATGGCGTTAATGAGGGCGGAATACTTGGGGATCGGCATGCTCGCCAGGCGACAGGGTGTTCTCAACAACATGTTGCACGCTTTATCGAGAATTGCCGAGACCTATAACTGTGCAGTTTTGCTGACCAATCAAGTGGCCACGAAAATGATGGGAATGTTTTCTGGGAACGACGCCATTGGAGGAAACGGTAATTTCACGCATCGTGAATTGCTTCTAAATAGTTGCCCATGGCTGCCACTTCCGCGTCATGTTCAAGACTAA
>JAUXAJ010000320.1 GCA_030620005.1 Promethearchaeota archaeon
CATAGTTTTACCTATCGGGCCTTTAGGATTGCGTAAGAAAATAAAACATCTTGTAGCCATTCCTACAACGTCGGGAACAGGTTCTGAAGTCACAAATGCCGCTGTTATAACCGATAATAATAGAGATCCACCAAAGAAATTAGTAATAGCAAGTTCAGAGTTAGTCCCGGATATTGCAATTTTAAATGTGGATTTTGTGAAATCAATGCCTCCGTTTTTGACCATGGCCACGGGTTTGGATGCGTTGGCACATTCCGTTGGGTCTTACACTTGCACATGGGGAGGACTATTGGTAGATGCCTTGAATTGCGCTGCAATAAAGGAGACTATCAAGTATTTACCTCGCGCTATTAAATATGGTGAAAAAGATCTTGAAGCCAGGGAACACATGCAGATGGCAGCACTCATCGCTGGAATGGGATTTGGTAATTCCCTTGCAGGAATTGATCATGCTTTAGGGCATAGTTTTGGAAAAATTTTTGAAGTTCATCATGGTTTAGCGGTGGGAATGTTTATTCCTTATTCAGTAGCTTTTCAAGCAAAAGCGTCTCAAAGGTGGAAAGATTTATGTCCGCTTTTTGGCGTTGAAACAAATAACAAGAAATTAAACGAGTTATTTAAAGACTTCTTAGCAGCACTAAAAGGTTTCATACTTTCGGTTGGTGGCCCCGTGTGCGTAAAAGAATTAAAAAATCCTGTAATAAATAAAGAGCAATATGTGGAAAAAATAGATATTTTAGCCGACTATGCTGATAAAGACATATTAAGTCTCGTATCGGTTCGTAACGTTAATAAGGAAATATATACAAAAATATTTGAATACACATGGGACGGAAGAGATATTGATTTTTAACATAATATAGAGGTAAACAAAAATGAGTGAAAATTTAAAAGGGTATAATGGAAAGCTCGCTTATATAAACTTAAGTGAAGAAAGCGTTGATATTAGGGATCTAAATCCTAAAGTAGCAAAAGACTATCTTGGAGGGACGGGACTAAGCGCTAAAATAATTCATGACTTATTGTCAGAAGAAGATTACGATACATTAAAAAAAAATCCCTTTTCAGAAATTAATCCATTAGTTTTTGCAACTGGTCCAGTTACAGGAACTTTGAGACCCTCATCAGGGCGATATTCGGTTTCAGGGATATCTCCTTTGACAGGTATATGGGGGGAAGGCTCATCGGGTGGTACTTTTTGCATTTCCTTACGCAATAGTGGTTTTGATGCCATTACAATTCAAGGAATATCAAAAAATCCCGTGTATTTATACGTTCACGATAATAAAATCGAATTTAAAGACGCAAACGAATATTGGGGAAAAAATACTTATGAAACTCAAGATCTTATAAAGAAAGCATTGGGTAATGAAAGAATTAAAGTTGCGAATATAGGAGTTGCTGGTGAAAATCTAGTTAAATACGCTGCGATTATTAACGATGAAGGAAGAGCGGTGGGTCGGTGTGGTTTAGGGGCTTTAATGGGCTCAAAAAATTTAAAAGCTCTGGCAGTTTTAGGAGCTAAAAAAGTAGAACTCGCTGACAGTGAAATGGCTAAAGAATTAAGAAAACGGGCGGAGGCTGAAAAGGGAGACTCCCTTTTGGATGTTATATTTCCAGTTCTATTCAATCTTTACGGAACAAACTCCTATTTAGACTTGGGAATGATCAATGGCGATACGCCTGGATTTTATTTTACGGAGTCGGAATTTTTTGCGGAGAAATTAACTGCAAAGACATTAAAAGAAGAATATCCTGTATTTTCGTATGGATGTGCGGGATGCACTATACAATGTGGAAAAACAACAGTTATAGAAGATAACGGGAAGGAAATTGAAGTTGACGGTCCTGAATATGAATCCGTTGCAGCGTTAGGTACAATGTGCGGAGTATTTGACTCAAAACCAGTAATCTTAGCAAATCACATGTGCAATGTCTATGGAATTGATACAATATCTACAGGTGTTAGCATTGCGTTTTTAATATATTTAGTAGAAAATCGTTTGGGAATTGAAAAGATTAAACAGAATTTGGCAATTATTAACATAGATGATATAAAATGGGGCAATGGAAGCCTTGTTGTACAATTAGTTGAAAAAATAGCTAATAAAGAAGGAATCGGAAATGTTTTAGCTGAAGGAGTTCGGGCAATGGCCGGAAAATTTGAAGTGGATCCGGAACTTGCAGCTCACGTGAAAGGTTTAGAAGTGCCCATGCACGACCCTCGCGCGTTTGCGGGACAAGCTCTAAGTTACATGACTGGCTGCGTGGGAGCAAACCATAATAAATGCGATTGGTTTAGTGCTGAGATTGGTAATGCGGATTATCCCGAATTGCGCATTAAACGGGCAAAAACTAGGGATAATATTAAGGGTAGGGAAAAAGGAGTTGCGAATTTGCAAGATTTAAGGGCCATTGACGATTCTACTATAAATTGCAATTTTGTTGGGATTCCTTTAAAAGATGTTATTGGTTATGTCAACGCTAGTACAGGGTTTAATTATAACCGAAAATCGTTAATGAAAGTTGGAGAGCGTATTAATAATATCAAGCGGATTATTAGTTGCAATCTTGGCGTCACGAGAGAAGACGATAGATTACCAAACCATTTATTGAAGGTGTTAACTTCAGGAAAAACAATGGGCGTGAAATTAGATTTAGAGGAAAATTTAAAACGATATTACAAAGTACGAGATTGGGATTGGGAAACTGGAAGGCCCACTGAAGAAAAGCTAAAAGAGCTTGGAATTATTTAATTTTTTTATTTTTTATTTTGTTCTTTTTTTTCCATTAGATTTGCAATATCTTCTGGAAGTTCTCCCTTATTTTTCATGCGATTTAATACATCTTTAACTTCAGAAATGGTATTACCGTATATATGGAGCGAATTCGAGAAATCTAAGTAATGTCCCATTTCAACCCCAAGTTCATCCGCCACGCTTTTTTGTATTCTTATCATGCCATTTACATTTGCCTCCCATGCACGGAAGAGATCCCTGCTTCTCCATGTGGTTTGCATGATTAGTTTGCCTCCTTTTATTCTCATGAAAATTCTTTGAAGACAAGGGGGATCGATGTGGAAAGGATCTACGAGAGGACGCCAAGTTATTGCTTGTGCTCTTCGACTATAGGGTTTTTCTTTCAATTTCCGAATAATGTAATCTATTTGGTTAATTCTTGGAAAATTGATTGTGCCAATTGGAATTTTTTTAATGTTAATTTGTTCCGAGATTTTTATATCCAAATCAAGTTCAATTTCATCGTTTATTTTCCAGACGGTGGACTCTGGAGTGCTTTTAATCCTCTCAGCTTTAATCAACTTTTGGTGCTTTTTTACAAATTCGTTATCAACAACCTCCAAATCATAATTTACGTGCGTTGTATCTTCAAGGGAATAAGGAGCGTAATTAAAAATCCTGTCGTGATAGGAGTAGGGAAAACTTGCGTCAGATTGCCAAATATAATGGTCGTTCACGCCTTCCATGATTTCTTCAATGTATCCGCTCTGAATGGAACCGATTAAATAAATGTCCGCCATGCAACCAAATACTTCATACGAATTTCCAAATTTGGATTTAATCCTTAATACTTTATCCCTTCGAGTTATAGGACTGCTCATGGGATTATTTATTTCTATCAAAACAGTGGCATCTTTGGAAGGAGGGTCCTCTGGCTTATCGTATTCTGTTTTAATATCGTCTCCATGATATAACACTTGTCCTATTGCCGAAAGCCAAGCATCTCGGACATTATTTTTTGAAATAAAAAAGACTCTTGCCATTTCTTGCCATTTCTTGAGTTTTATTGAGTTTTAAAATTTCTTGAGTTTTAAAATTTATTTGAAAATTATAATTTTATTGTTAAAACTTTAATAAAATGTTATTTCATTTCTTTTTTCATTTTGAAATATTAATTCCTTGATGTTTTGATCATTAAGTATACTTAAAAGCGACATCATCTAATTAGAAGGCTTAAGAATGGAATTAAAGGAGAGTAATTTTTTTTAAGAAGTGATCATTCTTCTTTATTAATTGTAAATTTTACTTATTTGAAAAATAATTTATAAGGAAGATAAAAAAATTGAAAACCTTTGAAGATTATTTAGAAAGATTATATAAAATGAAGCCAAATATTTATATTGGCGAGGAAAAAGTAAATCGAGAGGATCCAAGATTACTAGGTGGCATGAACATCATAAAGGTAACTTACGATTGTGCGCACAGCGAGGAATACGAGGATTTATGTACAGCAACTTCTCATTTAACTGGAAAGAAGATTAACCGGTTTTGTCACATCCACCAAAGCGAAGATGACCTTTTAAAAAAGCAGTTAATGACTCGTTTGCTCTGTCATCGGGTCGGCGGGTGCATTCAGCGGTGTATGGGATGCGATTCTTTAAACGCTCTCTCTGTAATTACTTATGAAATAGATGAAGCGTTAGGAACTGATTATTACGAAAGGTTCAAAAAGTACTTACAATACTTTCAAGAGAACGATTTAGTGGCAAGTGCTGCGCAAACAGATCCTAAAGGAGACCGTTTGAAAAGGCCTCACCAACAAGAGGATCCAGATCAGTATTTAAGAGTAATTGAGACGAGAGAAGATGGTATTGTTGTTAGAGGGTGCAAAATTAATATTACGAACACACCATACGCAGATGAGATGATCGTTGTCCCTTGTAGATACATGGGGCCTGAAGATAAAGATTACGCAGTTGCTTTTGCCTTACCTGCTGATTGGGATGGCGTTAAATTGTTAACAAGAACGGCCAATTTTAGAAAAAGTAAACATTTTAACGCTCCAGCTTTGAATTTTGGAGATGCTGAGACTTTCATTATCTTTGACGATGTGTTTGTCCCCAAGGAAAGGGTCTTTTTAAACGGTCATGGAGACCCCAGACAGACTGCCTATGCAGGATTTCTGGCGCTCATGTTTGCTCACTTTCACCGTCACAGTTATACTGGCTGTAAACCTGCCGTGACGGAAGTTATAGCTAGCGCTGCAGCGTTAGTAGCAGAATATAATGGAATTGAAAATGCATCCCACGTTCAAGATAAGATTTCTCATCTCATAGGCACAGCAGAGCTCGTTTTTGCGGCTGGTGAATCAAGCGCTAAACACTCTGAAAAAGCACCTTCTGGAACGCAGGTCCCTGACGAAATTTTAACGAATGCTGGAAGGAGGCTTGCGGGTGAA
>JAUXAJ010000328.1 GCA_030620005.1 Promethearchaeota archaeon
CGATTTAGTGATATAGTGAGAGAAGAGTTTCATTTACGAACCCATTTTTTGAACAATTTAGATCATTTTTAAACAGGTTTAATTAAATGAAAAGAATCATCCACGCCCTGAATGAAGGGGGTGGCTTTCTTTCAAGGTAAAATTTCCCTCTTTTGTTGGCAATCCTAAGGAAAAGCTCTACCAATTAAGTAAAGCTGTAAAAAATTTAGGATGGAAAGGTATTGGTTTATGGGTGGCAGCTCAAGAAGCATCAGAATATTTATCTAAAGAAGAAAACGCCGTAGAAATATATTGGAAAGAGAGACTTTCATGGTCTAAAGATGCAGGTATTTTATATTGGAAGGTTGATTGGGGAAAGAAAGAACGTCGGTTGAAGTTTCGTCGCTTTTTATCTTCACTAGGAAAAGAAATATATCCGGATTTATACATTGACCATTGTGCAACTACAATTCCGTTAAACTCTTATAATGGTAATGGGCGAGTAGAGAATGTTTATGTGAAGAATTGTGTAAAATTATTTGCATTTTCAAATATAATTAGGCTCTATGACGTTACTCCACAATTATCAATTCCGACAATGCTGGATAGAGCTTCAAATGTTTTAAAAATAGCAAAAGAAGTTTATAGTGGACAATCTTTACTCTGTTTAGATGATGAAGTCTACATGGCTGCGGCACTTGGTTGTACTATGGGAATCATGAGGCATCCTCTAATAGGTTTCAGGCCTAATGGTGATATAGATTTGTCATTTACTGGTCCTCGGAGATTTAAAAGAAGAATTGATGAAGTAATTCGAGCAATCCGATGGCAAAGAATTGCTCCTCCTTTTCATGTTGGAACTAATGATGTATTATGTAGCGATGAGATCTTATTTGATGATTGGTATTATCAAAAGACAGATACATGGTTTATTCCTGTTTTTGATACAAAAGTGAAACAAGGTGCTCCTGCTATCGTTTCGAGGGGACTTGAATTACCTCGTGTTGAAAGTAAAGATGATTTTCCTTATGTAATAACAAGTCAAAATCCAAATGGAGCTATCTCTATAGCTACTTTAGGCCGTGTCTCATATGAAAAAGGCTTTTATTTCCCGAAAGTGGACGTATCACTTAAGGTAGAAAAGTACAATGGATTTTTTGGTATCTTTGGCTATTATAAATCCTTATCATTTCAATTTAATGAAACATTAAAAAAATTAAATCTTTTCGCTCAAGATTTAGCTGGCGATCAAGCTATAAATATTACTAATGAAGTCATTATGAACGAAAATATTTTTGAGATTGACGGCTCTTTAATTGAAAAATATGGTCTTTCTGCTTCAAAGCAAGAGGATATTTCAGATCCTGGTTTATTAATTTATTTTAAATAATTTACGTTTTTTGAATAAAAAGTCAATAAATTCTCGATAAATGAACTTCTAACTTAAAATTTTTCGAATAAATTCAGCAATATGTTCAATCGCTTGCTTACTATCAGGTAAATCATCACCAAAATTCTGAAAAACATGAGTCATGCCTTCCCAAATCTCTAAAGTAACGACTACACCAGCGGATTCAGCACGTTCTGCTAGTAATGCAGAATCATCGCGTAGCACTTCAATGCTCCCTGCCTGAATTAACATCGGAGGCAATCCTTCCAAATTGGCATGAACTGGAGAAGCAAGGGGATTTTTGCGGCGTTCACCTTGTAAATACACGCCTGCCATTAAACGAACAGCAGAGGCTAATTCAGGTTCGTAAATGGCATTAGTCTTTATAGACTTGCCCCTACCAGTTAGATCTACCCATGGTGATAGCATTATTGCGGCTGCTGGTAAAGGTTGGTTCAATTCTCTCAATTTTAAAAGCGTTGCCATTGTCATTCCACCGCCCGCTGATGCACCTGCGATAACAATATTATTTGCTGAAATTCCTGTTGAGAGTAGCCAACGATATGCCTTAACAGAATCTTCTAGTCCCGCTGGGAATGGATGTTCTGGGGCAAGGCGATAACCGATGTTTAAGCAACGCATCTTTGTTGCTCGTCCCAGGAGATATGGGAGCCATTTTCTCGTTTCAAGGGTTCCCATAACATAACCTCCTCCAAAGAGGAAGAAAATTATTTTCTGCTCTGAAGCTCCGGCATTTATGACCCAATCTGCGGGCACTCCATTTGCATCAATTCTTTCAAAACTTACATCCTTAGGAATGAATTTATCCTTGTATGAAGCCTTTAATTTGGAGATATATCGATTAAGTTCAAGAATCAACATCCAATCTCCTTTTTTTTCAAGAATCTCTTTTGTCGATACTCCTTTTTTTAAGGAAAACTCTTTAATTGCTCTCTCAGCTAATAAATTGTCTTTTTCTAACAACTTAGCCAAATCTTGACGAATTTTTGATATTTCTACTATGGCCATTTAATTAATCCTATTTGTTTTTTAAATAATAATAATAATATAAATAGTCTATAATTTTTATTATTTGAAATTTAGCAATTTTATCATTATTTTTATTAAGTAATAAAATTAAGACATAATTAATAATTCTTAAAAATTATATTAGTCCATGCTAATGAAAACTAAAAAAAAGTGTTAAAAATGGATTTTAAAACGATTGAATTTGAATTAAAAGAAAACGGTATTGGAATCTTAACTTTAAACAGGCCAGAAAAATTAAATGCTATTAATTTTCAAATGGAAAATGAGTTACACGAGTTATACGATTCCCTCATGATTAATTTAGATTGCCGCGTTCTCATCTTACGCGGAGCTGGTAGGGCTTTTTGCGCAGGTACGGACTTGCAAGAGGCGCTGACTTTAAATTCTAAAAGAACCCCGGCGGAATACGAGAAATTTCATTTTTTAAATGTTCCTGAAACTGTAAAAAAGAAAATATATCATCAATGGCACATAACTCAACTTATTGTTAAAATGAGAAAGATAAGTCAACCAATTATTGCGATTATTCAAGGTCCTGCTTCTGGAGGGGGATTTGGCTTCGCAATGGCAGCCGACATTCGAATTGCAAGCGAGGGAGGCAAATTTAACAATGCGTCCATTAATCTCGGTCTAACAGGAGCAGATGTAGGAGGTAGTTATTTCCTTCCACGACTTATTGGTGCATCAAGAGCTGCTGAAATATTATACACGGGTAGGTTTTTTGGCGCTAAAGAAGCTGAAAAAATAGGTTTCGTTCTAAAAGTTGTTAGCGAAGAAGATTTATTAGACTCAGCTTTAAAATTGGCGGAAGAACTGCTAAGTAAGAGCCCTCTTGGATTACGCATGACAAAGGAAGCCGTTAATTTATCCATGGATTCTCCCAGTTTAGAAACCATAATTCAACTCGAGAATAGAGGAATTGTATTGTCTTTTTGTTCAAAAGATACGAATGAAGGGGCTTCTGCGTTCATGGAGAAGAGGAAACCTAATTATCCTAAAAGATAGAATCACACCATGAAGGAAAATGCACGCACAGGTTATAACCTTACTTTTTTAATAGGTTTTATATCAATGATTACAAAGAAAAAATAAATGTGTGAATCCCCATGAAAAGTCGGACTTTTTACATTGTAGATGTATTTGCGGAAAAAAAATTTGCTGGGAATCAACTTGCTGTCTTTAAGTGTGCAAAAGGACTTTCTGACGAGGAAATGCAACTAATTGCTAAGGAAATGCATTTTTCGGAGACAACATTTATTTTATCAAGCTAGAAGCAAGATCAAGGTTTTGATGTTCGCATTTTTACTCCTGAGAACGAAGTACCATTTGCCGGTCATCCTACACTTGGAACTGCTTATATAATTCAACACGAGATCGTTAGGGAGCCCATTAAGACAGTAGTTTTAAATCTAAAAATAGGCCAGATTCCCGTTTCATTCAATTATGACGAGGAGCAAGGGAATGTTTTATGGATGAAGCAAAAATCCCCAACTTTTGATAGAATTTTCGAAATAAAAGAAATCATGGCGATCCTAAATCTTCAAGAAAAAGATATAGACGATAGATTCCCAATCCAGGAAGTATCCACGGGCTTACCTTTCATCATCATTCCATTAAAGACTTTAAACGCCATGAAACGAGCTAAAGTTAAAAAGGATGAATATTTCGAATTCATTAAAGATACTCGTGCTAAGACCTTGTTTCTATTTTGTCCTCAAACTTATCGCCAAGTAAATGATTTGAATGTTCGAATGTTTGCTGATTTCTACGGTATTCCTGAAGATCCCGCAACTGGTTCGGGTAATGGTTGTTTGGCTGGTTATTTAGTTAAACATCGTTATTTTGAAAAAAAATACATAAATATCCGGGTAGAACAAGGTTATGAAATAGGAAGACCGTCTCTGCTATTTTTAAGAGCCGAAGAAAAAGAAGGTGTAATTGATGTTTCTGTCGGTGGAAGCGTTCTAATGATCGCTAAAGGTGAATTTCTTTAACTCTCATGCCATCCTAAAAAAGTTGTCAATAAAAAAGATTAGTAAAGGTAGCCTAATTTTGAAAGAATTATTTAATATAAAGGATTATTACAGAAATTATTATACATCTACTTATCTTATCGGTGAAGATTAATTGAAGGAAGTACTTATTATCAATGGTGCAAGAACTCCAATAGGACATTTTGGTAAATCGTTCAAAGGCATCCCAGCTGTCGATTTAGCAAGCATTGCAATTAAAGCTGCTTTAGAAAGGTCTAATGTCAAGCCAAGCATGGTAGAAGACGTGATTTTAGGAGCAATCCATCAAGAGGGAATGGGGAACAATCCCGCTCGAATAGCGTCTCTAAAAGCTAGCATACCATTCACTGCTGGGGCGCTGACCGTTAATAATGTTTGTTCTTCTGGTATGAAAGCGGTAGAAATTGCAGCTCGTCAGATTGCAATGGGAGAGAACGATGTCGTTATAGCTGGAGGAATGGAAAGTAATAGTCAATGTCCTTACATGCTAATGGACGCGAGATGGGGGTGTCGACTCGGAAACAAAGAGATAGTTGATGCTTTATTTTTCGATGATTTTACAGATACTCATG
>JAUXAJ010000364.1 GCA_030620005.1 Promethearchaeota archaeon
GGGCTCGGAGCGGCATCGAACACGGCTAAAGGTTTTCTCGCTAGATCTGCTTCAGACAACCTGCAAGCGAGTAAAATTTCACGCATTATTGAAAAACTTTCCTTGCGAAATGTTCCCGTTATTATTGGCTTATGACAGTTAGAAAGTGCAATGTATAAACGATGCCAATCTTGAGCATCTTTAGGAACATCTTGATATACTAACGCGGTGCTCTGAGCTTCGACATACTCCAAATGCTCAACGATTTTTGAAAATCGAATAAAATCCCTGGAAATTGCTTCTCTAATTTCCCCGTTACTTTCGTCAAGGACGAAAATTGCCGCAGATCCCGGGTCAAAATACACTTGATCCTCATTTAAAGAAATGTGTTCTTCTCCTTCTCGGTCGTATAATTTCACTTCGGAGGGAACAGTTTTCAAACACTTGTCAACAAGATCCGATGGGATAAAAAAACGTGTTCTTTCGCTCTTAATGCCATTTTGCTCGAATAATTCAATAGCATCTTGGTTTTCAATAAAAACTCCTAAATTTTCAAGGATGCTTTTGGCTTCATTAAAAATTTGTTGTTTGTGTGTTTCGTCCAAGATTTTAATCTTAGGTCTAATGATTGTCACTTTTTTCTTCCAAATATCTCGTTGATATTGATCTATTTAATTTTTTAGTAGAGACTTCGCTAGCTTGACAGCTTCTACAGCATTTTCTGCAAAACCATTAGCACCACATTCTTCAACCCAATTACCAGTAACAGGCGCTCCTCCGAGAATTACCTTAAATTTATCGGCTAAACCTTTTTGCTTCAGGAGTTCAATAATCTTTTTCTGTCCGATCATTGTTGTCGTAAGAAGGGCCGATACTCCTATGATATCTGCGTTCCTATTAACTGCTTCATCGATTATCTTTTCAACTGGAACATCAGTGCCTAAATCGTAAACTTCAAAACCAAAGGCTCTTAACATCGATGCAACGATTGTTTTTCCAATCGAATGAATGTCGCCTTCAATTGTTGCAATTACGACCTTGCCTAGTATTTCTCTTTCTTCGCCAATCTTTAAATGAGGCATGAGAACATCCAAGCAGTCTTGCATGATTTTTGCGCCCATCATTAATTCCGGTAAGAAAAAATCACCTTCGTCCCATAATTCTCCAACGCGCTGAATTCCGGGTCTGAATCCTTTTTCAATGACATCCAGAATGTTTAAATTTTCATTAATTATTTTATCGGTTAATTCCAAGGCTTTTTCCCTATCTAAATTAACAATGGTTTCGGAAATTTCTTTATATATTTGCTCTTGAGACACACTATTCACTTATCAAAATTAATTAATTGGTGTATTTTAAATTATAAAAAATCTTGATATAGTATAAACTATTTTAATTTTTAATTTTAAGAACTCAAGAATTACTTCAGCCATTTTTTTTTACCCTATATCCATGTATTCTTTCAACTACTTTATCGTGATCTTCTGAAGATTGATCTTGCTTGACTTTCCCTACTCGAGCTACATAAATGGTGAATTCTTCTTCCCCATCCACGCCGATAAATTCATCAACCCTTTTCTGAATATATGCCCCGACAGCGCAAGTTCCTCCTCCAATTGCTTCGCTAGCAAGATAGAGGTTTTGGCATAGATGACCCGAATCTTGAACAATGGTTTTATGAGAAAATAAACCGTATCTCCATTCTGAACGGTAAGGAATCACAGTCCATATAAAAATAACTGGAGCTTTCTGTATTGGAGTCTTTATTATCTTCGTGGGATCTTCTGAATCTTCACATAACAAGCATAATTTGTGTTCTACTGCTAAATATCGATAGAGTCCGGGTTTTAGACCTTTCACATTATTTATACATAGATACGTCTCAAATGGATGCCTTGCTCCACCTGAAGGGACTGTACGGCGAGTAGCCTGTCCATTACCAATAATTGAATGAATACCTTGCGTAGCCCAAAGTAAAAAAGACAATTCTTCCAAGTTTAATGGTTCTTCAATGAACGTCCTACGGCTTTTTCGCGATCTGATCACGTCAATTAGGGGGACTTTTCCAATAGTTAATCTTTCAGGTGCAATTAAACCAATAAGCTTCGCATCTTTGGGATAAGGCTTTTGAATTAATGGAGCTGGTAACCTTTTTTTTTGATCTGATTTAACACGACCCCATTTGCCCATTGAATCGGTTCTAAGGAATTTTCGACGATTTCCTATTTCATTTTCTATTTCCATTTTAACTCATTTCTCTTTAATATTTACTATTTGAAAATTGCTATATTAAAGAATGTATTTATCCTTAAAAATTAAGATTTCGAGAAACTGCGGATTATTTTACTAACTTTTTCATTAACAAGTATTTTTTTGAATGAAAATGTTTTTTTACATTTATTCTATATTTGTACCTAATTATTTTTATATGTAAATAACAAAAAAGAAAAGAATAAAGATTGAAATGGCAGTAGTACTATTTTTAATGGCTACATGGATCCTTTTAGGTATCTTTCAATTTTTTTTTCATCCAAAAACATTCGAGGGATTGAAGAAGGTGCGAGGAGTTGCTAAGATGAGCGTATTAGGTATATTTTTAATCCCATTATCTTTGATTTTTGATGAGTTTTTCTGGTGGATGATTATTGTTTATGTTATATTAGGCGCGTTTATCTTTTTTAGTATCATCCGACTGGTAAAACCTTTTGGAGAGATACCTCAACCAACCGGCAAATTTTCTGTTGGGAAGGTGAATTTTGAATTAATAGATGATTCTCGCAAGGAGGTATTTGGTAAAGATAATGACAAATCTCGGAGGTTCATGGTAAGCGCGTGGTATCCCGCAGAAGCAACAACTGAAGCTCCAATTCGTTATACAGAATATCCCGAACAATACATGAAAGCTTACAAAAAAATGTTTGGAATTCCAGAAAGCTTTTTTAATCACATCTCTTTAATAATGTCTCATTCGGTCAGTAATGCGCCCATTGCCAAAGAAATCTCTAAATATCCGACCCTACTTTTCTCGCATGGATACGGAGGATTTGAAAACCAAAACACTTGTTTAGTAGAAGAGTTAGCCAGCCATGGTTATATCGTGTTTAGCTTATCCCATCCTTTTGATAGCGGAGTTGTTATATTTCCTGATAAAACAGAAATGTATTATGAAGAGACTTCTAAATTAACTTCAAAACAAAAAAGGGAAGGAGTAAAAAAAACCAAAACCCTACATGAAAACAACGCAAATGCCAAGACTCTGGAAGAAAAAATTGAAATCTTAAAAATGTATAATTTTGCGCTATATGATGACTTAAAAGAAAGAAATTCTCTAGATATGTGGATTAAAGACACCCAATTTCTCTTAGATCAGTTGTTTAATAGTGAAAGTTCTCAAATTCCCATAAACATTCGTGGACATGTTGATTTAAAAAAAATTGGCGCGTTTGGTCACTCTTATGGGGGAACAACTGCGGGAGAGATTTGTTTACTTGACGATCGAGTGGGAGCAGGAATTAACATGGATGGTTTACAATGGGATTATGGTCACGTACTTGAAAAGTTCATGGGTAAGCCCTTCATGTGCATGTATAGTGAAGGGGGGAAAAAAATGAACGATGTTTTATATTTGCAATCAACTGCACCATGTTATTCTTTAACCATCAATGGAACTGAACACATGGATTATTCCGATGCCACGCTTTTTTTTGGGGCTCTTAGACGCATTGGTCTTCGCATCACCGGTAAAATTAAGGGAAAAAAAATGATTGAATTCATAAATCGCATAACTTTAAAATTCTTTGATAAATATGTAAAACAAGTTGAAGAAAAAGAAGATCTAATCGTTAATTTCGCAAATAAGCACCCAGAAATTGAATTAGACGTAAGATATACGTAAAGATGCGATTTTTATCGTTTAAAACTATTATACCTTATTTTTTTTTTTTAAAATGTATAACTTTTAAATAAGAGCTGTTGTTTTATTTCTTAAAAAAGAATATTTTACGAGAAGTTGATTTT
>JAUXAJ010000029.1 GCA_030620005.1 Promethearchaeota archaeon
TAAACTTTGCGCGACTTGCTGGAAAAATTGTCCCGTAGACGCAATAACACCGCCAATTGAATTAATACAAGGGAAAACTATTCCCAAATGGAATAAAAGCAAATGTATAACCTGCTATTGCTGTGCTGAACTTTGTCCATACGAGGCTGTCGACTTTAAAATCAACTTTCTTAAGAATGCGTTTACTTCTTGGGTTGGAGTCGCCTTTTTAGGAATAATTTTTGGATTTCTAGTGATTATATGGTTGGTTTTCAATCTAGTACAATTTTTCTTCTTTTAAATGGGAAATAATTTTAGAACCCAATATAGTAGAAAATTAGTTTCCTTTTCATAGCAGTAGAACTTAATAAACTTCTATAATTCATTTCACATAAACTAGTATTTTTTTCTAAATTAAATTCAACCTTATTACTATTTGAGGAAATGTAAATGAGTCAAAATCCGATTGAAATGGTCGAAAATTTGATTGGAGATTTAATGCGCCAATTAAAAATTCCTGGATTATGTATTGGTATTGTTATTAACGGGAAACCCGCGTATGCTGAGGGATTCGGTGCAAGAAACTTGGAAGAAAACTTACCAATAACGCCTGATACATTATTTGGGATTGCATCCATGTCAAAATCTTTTTGTGCCCTGGCAATAATGCAACTTTTTGAACAAGGAAAAGTTGATTTGGATGCTCCCGTGAGCAATTACATAGATTTTAAATTGGGAAATAAAGATAAGCCTATTACTGTCCACCATTTGCTTTGTCACACTTCAGGTCTACCTGAACTAGACGCCACGAATGCTTCAATAGAAAAGGATAGTTTTATTCCCATGAGTAGTGAAAAAGATTTTTTACTATTCGTCAACCGCGCTACTTCCGAGCAACTTCATGATCCTGGAAATTTTTTCATGTATAACAACGACATGTATACATGCTTGGGTTTAATTGTTGAAAAAGTCTCTAACATGAAATACGCTGATTACATCAAAGAAAATATCCTAAAACCATTTGGAATGGGAAGATCTACTTATTTAAAAGAAGAATTTACGAAAGATGAGGACATCATTTCAGGATATGTTCCTTCAAAAGATGGAAAAACAATGGAAAAGCGGGAGATTAAAACAACTTTCTTAGATTACGCGTGCGAAGGCTTGTATAGTTCTGCACGAGAATTGCAAAATTATATGATTGGGCTGATGAACGAGGGAACCTTCAATAACAACAAAATCATTCAAAAATCTTCTCTTGAAAAAATGTGGAAATCATACATTACTCCTCCGGAGACATACGGGAAAGGGTACGGTTATGGATTCGAAGTCGATGATGATTTTTTTGGCACCGCTTTAACTGGTCACGGAGGCAACATCTCAACCTCAGGAGGTTATTTCGCCATGATTCCTGAAAAGAAAATAGGGGTAATTGTGGGACAAATTCCAAGTCCATCAATTCTCCCTAAAGCAATCGCTAAGGGAATCTTAGCAACGCTTCTCGGAAAGGATATGGACGAAGTGGTTCCAGTATTAACCGTTCAAAAGAAGCTCGAATCCATATTAGGAAAGTACACTACTTATGGCATGACAACACTCGAAGTATCGATGCAAGGGGGATATCTTCAGGCGAAAGTTGAATATCTCGGGCAGGTTCAACCAATGGTTGTCCCCTTAGTAATTGAAGATTTAGATAATCTGAGGTTTTCAGTACCATTTGCTTTCCCGGGAATGAAAATGACGGCACAGGGTAGAATTGACGAAAAAACGGGAGAAGTCCACATCCAAGCTGATAGATACCATTTTCATAAGGTTAAATGAGAAATTAAAAGCGTTTTGTTTTAAAACTTCAAGCAAGTATATTTTTTTCTTTATTTTTAGAATAATCGTCCCTAAATTTATAAAATAAGTAATTAATAACCTATTTTATTTTTTTCAGATTTTGGATGCCTCTACCAATTCTTTCGAGAATCTCTTCAATTTCCTCCTTTTTCACGATTAAAGGAGGCATGATGATGAGAGTATCCTTTTTATTTCCGCAATAATTTTGTAGAACGCCTTCTTTAATAATGGATACCATGGCTAGCTGACCGTAGGTTTCATCGCAAAATTCAACGCCCCACATTAAACCTCGTCCTCTCGCTTCTTTTATCATATCTGAATTTTTTTCAGCGATTTCTTGCAAGCCCTTGCCAAATAAACTGCCCATTTCTTTCACATGGTCTAGAAACTTGGGATCGGATTGTATATCTAACATAGCGCTTGCTACTGCGCAACCTAAATCTGATCCTCCCGTTGTAGAAATGTGTATGAAGGGATCGTCCTTGAATACTACTTTTTCAATGAAAGGTTTATAGCTACAAGTTGATAAGGGATAGATGCCCGAACTCATTCCTTTCCCACACACTATAAAGTCGGGAACAACCTTTTCATTAGGGTACATTCCGCCGTAAATCGCCCAAAACTCTCCAGTTCGTCCAAGACCAGATTGTACCTCGTCCATGATTAACATTGCTCCTTTTTCGTCGCAAATTTCACGAACTTCGGGAAAATATCCCTCAGGAGCAATTAATACACCTCCAGTAGCGGGAATTGTCTCCAGAATGACACACGAAACATCTTCCGTTACTGCCTTTCTCATTGCACCCGCATCTCCAAAAGGAACTTGTTTAAAATCGGGATTGTTCCATAAAAAAGTATCCTTAAAGTCAGGATCTCCAGTGAGTAAAGCAAAGCCTGTATGGCCGTGGTAGCCACTTATAGCCGATATGCAGCCCTTTCTTTTCGTGTAAGCTCGGGAAAACTTGATGGCTGAATCTATTGCTTCTCCACCGCTAACGCCAAAAGTAGTTTTTGTAATTCCCGGAGGCATTAAGTCTGCTAATTTTTTTCCTAAAATGGCCCTCCATTCTGATAATAACATGTGATCCCCAAGGTCCAATCCTGCATCTAAAGCGTCCTTGAGGACCTGAACAATTTTTGGATTGCTATGACCCAAATTAAACACTCCACCGCTAGAGCGACAATTAAATAATTCCATTGGCGGTTCAGAAGGTCTTGGTCCGGCTAAGGTTCTAAACTTAATTCCGCTTCTCTCTCCTGGTATTACTCCAAAACCGAAACTTTTGAAAATTAAAACCTTAGGCTTATTAACGTGTTTTGAATAGAGTTTAATTAATTTTTTCTGGGGTAAAGTTCCTATATATTTTTTCATAGGTAAAAAAAGAGTTTTAAATATTAAAAAATTTAGAAAAGAAATTATAATTCCTTAATTCTATACTATAAAGGGTTATTCATGGTTTTTAAATTCCTTACCTTGCTTTTTTTTTTCTTGACGAAAAATGTAGAACCCTGAGCTTTGATTTCTTTAAATTTATTTTTAGGATAAATTGATTTGGCAATCTCGTAAATTTCATCAACAAAATAATCTTGCTCAAATAAATCATTAATAATGATGGTTTCTACTCCCTCTTCATCCTCAGAATAATCATTAAGTCTCTCTTCCATATGTCTGTTAATTTCTTCACATGTCCTCATCTGTAGTTCGAGATGCAAAGCATTTTTAGGATTTTCTTTATCATATCTCAACAAGTCTAAATTTGTAGAATCAAAATTAGACTCGACATTAGTTCTTAAGAAGAGATACTCAAGGGTATCAAAGGTGGTATTCGTGGACGGCAACAACCGGTTCAACCCGTACGCGATAATTATTCTAAAATTGTAAAATTGAATATAATTAGATAAAGAATATTGAGTAAATTGATACAAAATCTATATAAATACTGAGTTATTCTATTTAAACTAATATATTAAAAAATTTTAGAGGTAAAAAATAATGGAAAGAAAGAAAAAAATAATGGAAATAAATAAATTGTCAGCAATAGCTTTCATAGCCGTTATATTAGGTGCTACGGGATTGGGCGTCGGTGCTTATTCTGTGATTAGCGTGCAGACGGGAGCAGTCAAGGGTGGTGATGGAGTTGATGGAGCTAATGGAGATGACGGAGCTGATGGAGATGACGGAGCAACCGGACAAGAAGGAGATGATGGACAAGATGCGCCGGGAGATATTGTCATAGGCATTTTAGATCTTGACGAAGGTGAAACTGTTTCAGGAACTGTAATCATAAGAGCGATGGTAGCTGGAAGCGAAAATTACAACATTAAAGTTCTAATTAACGCTTCGCTCAATGCAACTTGTGTGCCATTTACTTGGAATACAACGAAATTATCAGATGGCTGGTGGAATGTAACCATTATAGCTACCGATATCGCTACTAACGATGTAAGCCAAGACGAGGTTATCGTGTACGTGAAAAATAGGGATACGACAGATCCAATAGTCTATATTATATCTCCTCATGATGGTCAAACAGTATGGGATAATATTACTATTAATGCCATGATTTTAGAAGATTCTGCTCATACTGTTAAAGTTCTAATTAATGGGTCTTTAAATGCTATATGTGTACCATTTGAATGGGATACAACACAATTATCGGAGGGATGGTGGAATGTAACCGTTATTGTAACCGATAACGATGGAAATATTGGTCAGGACACAGTAATTGTACTTGTAGATAGTACACCATATACAGGACATGTTCTTCAAACAATAACTGACGTAGATTGGCTCAGTGACGACGGTGATTATGCGTTTCCTCATACCTATCATACAATAAGCATGGATGTATCTGAAGGCTCAGATCTTTTCATAATTTGGAGTACAACTATAAGAGCTTCTGATGGTCGCCCTGATTATCCAGGCGATTTTTGTATACGGTTATATTTGGACTCATGGAGGGAGGTAGCAAAACAGTATCATTGGATGTTAGATTCAAGTGTATACATAAACCTACCAGTGACAATTAGTGCAGTTGTTGAAGATTTGTCTGCAGGTACCCATCAAATCGATTTTCAAGGGGGCTATATAAATGACTTAACAGATCTGTGTTATAATTCGGGTTCAAGAACGACATATACCGTAATGGAAATCGGAGGATAGTCTTACGGGTACTTTTTCCCGTTTTAAAAAACTATTAAATATACACATATTATATATCAATATAAATGTAAACTAAAAATATTTGAAGGAATGTCATATTTTGGTTATACTAACAATTGGAACAGAAGACTCGAAGAGCATATTATGGATGCTCTTGAACCTCATGGTGAAGGTCAAAATTATGCTAAAACGACAAAACTCCATCAGGCAATTAGAGAAGGTTCTCTTTTTTCTCTTTTTTTTTTTTTTTTACAATAATTTTTAGGTAGTGTAAATAGCCTGCAACGGAAGATGGAACTAATTTTTCAATAAACTCAAACAAGAAATCTTCGTCTATTTCTTTCAGATTCATCTTATTGATTTTCTGTTCAAGTGAATTTATTAGTTGATTTTGCATTGCTTTAGGAATGAAACTTACCAGTAGAGAATACGTGCTCTTTCCTTTTCTCTTCCAAATGATTTCCGTATTTCCGATCTCATCCATTACTCCGTCGCGCTTTTCATCCAAGTTTAAATGTTCTTCTTTAACATTACCATCAATGGGAATTCCTAATCGTTCATATTGCTCAACGGGAGCATCACTTTTCTTCATTAGATCTATCATGAGTTCTATCATTTTCTTTTCAATCTCTGAATCAATAATAGGGTGTTCCTGATAGGGATCATTCTGGAGATCAAATAGGAAACTACCATAGAGATATGGCATCCCTAATATTGGCATTATGACTTCAATCTTCATGGTCTTGCACCCTTTAGTAAACTTAAAAGGCTCTCCTAATTCCGTTGTCTTGAGTTCATTAACAGAAAATAACCTATTCATGTGTGTTGGCATTAAAGTATACTCATAAAGTGGTTTATTACTCGGATGAGTAGGTGCTCTCATGTATATGTATCGTCCATCTGTAACGTTTACATGGCCACTATGAACTCCGAAAAGTGCTACATCTCTAACCTTAGCATCAGAATCAATAGTTTCTTTTAAAACTTTACCCTGCATATCTTTTGGTATCCTAATTCCAAAGAATTCAAGAATAGTTGGAGCTATATCAATAGTTTGAACAAGTGCTTTCCTTCTTTCATTTTTCTTGCCGGATCGAGGATCCCACATGAAAAAAGGAGTGTGAGCGATTTCATTATAAACTGGTTGTATCATTTTTGCCCACCACCCTTTTTCACCCAAAAGAAACCCATGATCGGTATTCACTATGAGCATGGTGTCCTTCCACATGTCGTATTCGTCCATTATATCCAAAACCTTACCCAAGTAATTATCACACATGCTTATTGATGCGGCGTATTCTTTGCGGCAATGGTCTACTTGCTCTGGGGTTTCGGTCACCACGGAATAATTTGGCCAATCAAAATGAGGACCTTCATACTCGTGTTCATACAAATCCTTATACTTTTGCTGGGTGAAATAAGGTTCGTGCGGATCAAAGGTTTCTATTTGTAAAAACCAATTATCTTCCTTGTAATTTGTTCTAATAAATTCCAAGCCCTTTTTAAAAGTCCTAGCTTGAGGTTGCTTTTCTTCTTTTTGCATGTATTTCCGGTTTACCCAGTCTTGTCGCCAACTGGGACTCCCCTCCCGCATGGTATCTACGTGGTCTGGTATATCAGGATCTTTTACTTCTCCTTTCCAGAAATCTCCCTCGTGTCCACGGACGATTTCCCAAGTATTATATCTTTGATGGTACGTACATCCCCCGTCTTCCCAGTAATGATAGTGGTCACTCACAAGATGGGTATAAACGCCTTTTTTCTTTAATATTTCTGGCATTGAATCGTCGAAAGGTTCAATTGGCCCCTAACTCCTGTGTAAAAAGTTATATCTTCCCGTATGGATTTCCCTTCTTGCGGGCATGCACGGAAGACTTCCAGCATAACTATTGTCAAACACGACCGTTTTTTCTGCAAGCCTTTTAAAGTTCGGGGCATGAACCCAATCGCAACCATATGGTGGTAAGAAATGCCTGTTCAATGAATCAAACATAATCATTATTACTTTCATGATTAATTCCTTACTATCTATTAATTTATATTATTGTCATTTTATCTAAAATATCAAATGTTAATTAATAAAACACGTAATAAAAAAAAAGAATATATAAAAATTTGTAAGATTTTGAGAGGATCATGATATAATCACCAGACAAGACACTACAAAAAAGAAATATAATATGGTTCTGAAATTCCGAATTAACCTATAAAATTGAGAATAAAAATTTAAGTTTGAGCTAAAATGGAAAAGGAGTGAAATTAAAATGAGTTCAAAATTGAAACTTGCTAGGTTATTTCTAAAACTTACAAAATTTTTGACAAGTAAAAAAAAATAGTTCAATTAAGAAAATATTTTACTATAATAAATGAATCTATCTTAATGTGGTAAAAATGGAAAATAATAAGGTATATTTAGATAAAAATGCAACCGTGGAAGAACGCGTGGAAGACCTCTTGAATCGCTTAACGATTGAAGAAAAAATTCTTTTAATTCGAGGGCGTGGTTTTTGGACCACTAATCCGATCGAGCGCTTGAAAATACCTTCCTTTGGCATGACTGATGGACCTCTTGGGGTTGCATATCATTCAAGTCATAAAGGGCAACGAACGAGGTTCCCTGCCTCGATCGGGCTAGCATCGACTTGGAACAAGGAATTAGCATATAAAATGGGGGAAGCGATGGGTAAAGAAGTGAAATTATCAGATCGTCACCAAATTCTCGGACCAGGTGTCAATATCATCCGCTCTCCATTATGTGGCAGAAATTTCGAATATTTAAGCGAAGATCCCGTGCTTTCATCTGATATTGCTGCGGAAGTTGTAAAAGGGATTCAATCTCAAGGAGTAGCTTCTTGCATTAAACATTATATCACGAATAACTCAGAAACAAAGCGAACGAAAATTAGCACTGAAATCAGCGAACGTGCATTACAAGAAATTTATGTAAAGAATTATAAACGAATCATTGAAAAGGCCGATCCGTGGGGCTTAATGGTTTGTTATAACAAGATTAATGGAATTCATGGAGCAGAAAATAAATTGGTTCTTCGAGATATATTACGGGATCAACTCGGATTTACGGGTCACATAGTCACGGATTGGGGTGCCGCACGGCGCACATCTGGTGCAGTGGGATGCGTTAAAGCAGGACTCAATTTAGAGATGCCAGGCATACTCTTGAGTAAAGTAATGACTCCCAAGAACGTTCAAAAGGCAATACATGCAGGAGAAATAAATGAAGACGATCTCAACTATATCTTGCGCCCTTTACTTCGCACTTTCGTGCGTGTAGGATTATTTGAAAAGACCGAACAACATTTTAAGAAAGTATTGGACATACCCGAACATCAGAAAATTGCCCAAGAAATCGCTGAAGAAGGCATGGTACTTCTTAAAAACGATTCAAATTTCTTGCCTTTAAATTTAGATAAAGTTAATAAGATAGCAATTTTGGGTCCCAATGCTCAAAAATTATTTGGAAAACCAATGCATGGCGGTAGTTCCGCGGTAGTTCCCCCTAAAGAGATAACACCGTTCGACGGGATATCGAAATATGTTTCTGGAGAAGCTGAAATCGTATCCAATCCGGAGGATGCTGATGTCGTGTTCTTGATTGTGGGTCTTGACCATGGGGGAAGTATCTTTAAAACATTTCTCTTTAAAACTGAAGGAGATACCGAAGGTAGTGACCGTACTCATTATGATCTGCCTGATGAACAGCAACAGTTAATACGCGAAACCCTAGAGAAAAACCCTAATACTGTGATTGTTTTAATAGCTGGTAGTCCAATTGATGTGTCAGGATGGTTTGATGATGTACCTGCGATTCTTAATGCGTGGTATCCAGGCATGATGGGGGGAGATGCGCTCGCACGAGTATTATTTGGAGAGATCACCCCATCCGGTAAATTGCCGGTGACTTATCCTAAGAAACTCGAAGACCATCCAGCACATGAATCCAAAAAGCGGTTCCCCGGTGATTTAAAAGAACTGAAAATTTATTTCGACGAGGGCATCTATGTAGGGTATCGTTACTTCGATAAACATCAAGTTGAGCCTTTCTTCCCATTCGGATTTGGTCTTTCGTATACAAACTTTGAAATGTCCAACATCCAATTAGACAAGACCAATCTTCAAGGGAAGGGAATGTTCACGGTTTCCATGGTCGTAAAAAACATTGGGGATAAAATTGGAGCACAAGTTGTCCAAATTTATGTTAGCGATGATGAATGTTCAGTTGATCGCCCACCGAAAGAACTTCAAGGATTTGAAAAGGTACATTTAAAACCCGGAGAACAAAAAACTGTTTTAATCACATTGAATGAATCTGCATTCGAATTCTATTCGGAAAAAGCGCACGAATTTAAAGCTGAAACAGGAAATTTCACGATTTGGGCAGGTTCGTCTTCACGGGATCTTCCTTTATCAATAAAAATAAATTATACAGCTTCATAGGATAATACATGTAATCTCTATAAGCTTGAGCTCTTTTTATTATACTCTGGAAAATATGAAGAAATGATCATGGGGAGTAAATTTTATTTAAAATTTGAACTTTTATAAACATAGTAAAAATGGTAAGAAAAATGACTAAAAAGATAAATTGGGACGAATTCATAGAATTAAAGGAGAATAAAATTGAAGAAAAAGCTAAAGAAATCCTATTAATTAGACGTTAAAAGATAAGTTTACAACCACTTTTACCATTTTATAAATTTAAAAAATCTAAAAATTTAAAAATATTTATGTGTAAAAAAAATGAAATATACTGCCGATAAGAAGTCAATTAGCAAGCATGAAGTTCCCGAATGGTTTCACGACGCAAAATTTGGCATATTCATTCATTGGGGGTTATATTCAGTGCCTGCGTTTGCTGTAACTGGTATTGACATGGTAGAGTCTTTAGAAAAACGAGGAGTGAAAGAACACATGAAAAACAATCCATATGCTGAATGGTATCTTAACACTCTTAGAATTCCAGATAGTGCCACTGAAAAGTTTCACATTGAAACATATGGCAAGGAATTTTCGTACGACGATTTCGTACCGATTTTTAACGAAGAAATCAAAAAGTGGAATCCTGAAGAAATGGTTGATTTATTCAAAAAGGCTAGGGCAAAATATGTCGTGTTGGTAACTAAGCACCACGATGGATTTACACTGTGGCCAAGCAAATTCAAAAATCCAAACAAGGATAATTATTGCACCAGTAGAGATATCGTAGGAGAGCTCACAGAAGAAGTTAAAAAAAAAGGAATGAAAATGGGATTTTATTACTCTGGCATACTTGATTGGTCTTTTAACCCGAATCCTATAAAAGATGCTAAAAGTTTTCTAGAAAATGGAGTAATAACTCCTGAATATACTGACTATGCAAACAATCATTGGCGCGAATTGATCGACCTGTACGAACCCATGATTCTTTGGAACGATATTAGCTACCCACCCAATACTGATCTACACGAGTTGTTTGCGTACTTTTATAACAAATTTCCTGACGGTGTAGTCAATGATAGGTTTAGTCAACCAATGACAAAAGAAAGAAAGTTCCCAAGAATAAGGCACAAGGATTTTGTAACTCCTGAGTATAAAACATTTAAGCAAATAAAGAAGCAGAAATGGGAAAAATGTAGAGGGCTTGGTAACTCATTTGGATATAATAAGCAAGAAATTGACGACGATTATTTAACGCCTGAGGACTTAATAAGAATGTTCGTTGATACCATTAGTAAAAACGGCAATCTTCTCTTAAATGTTGGACCAATGGCGGATGGAACCATTCCTGATATTCAAAAGAAATGCTTATCAGAAATAGGAAAATGGCTTGAAGTTAATGGAGAAGCAATATATGGAACACGCCCATGGAAAAGAGCCGAAGGAAAAACGCTTGACAATACTGATGTGAGATATACGCAAAAAGACGATTTGTTATTTGCGATAATCTTGGATAAACCAAAAGGAACGGAAATTACTATTGAATCATTGACAGTTGCTGATAATTCGACGATTAAAATATTAGGATACGAAGGAAATTTAACTTGGAAACAAGAAGAAGATAATTTAACTATTTCAATTCCAGACAATCTACCAGATTCGCCAGCGTTTGCGTTTAAAATATTATCTAAAACACCATAAAATTATTTAACAATAAAAAAAGATCAGGTATTTTCTTTTTATTTTTTGGTTTTTTTTATCTAATTTCTTTTATATCTCCAATTACTTCAAGGTCTCCTTCTACAATATTGATTCCATCTTCATTAAAGCCGGTTTATACGATATATTATTGGATTCTTTCTGCTTCCCCAATCTCTCTTCCATTAAAGCACGATTTAATGCGGAATTAAAAGATAACTATATTCAAGTATAATAAATCGAAAAAAACGAAAATCTTTTTTCTTTATGGACAATTTAAGACAATAGGGACATGAACATGAAAAGCTTGAATAATAAACTTTTAATTGTAAACCTTAGTAAAGAAAGTATTAGTGATCTTCCAGTAACCGACGATCTTCTTGAGAGTTATATAGGAGGTAGAGGGCTTGGTGTCAAATTATTAACAGATCGCATGCCCGCAAAAGTTGACCCCCTCAGCCCTGGAAATCTCATGATTTTTGCCTCTGGTCCATTTGGAGGCACAAACATTCCAACAAACGGAAGATTTTCTTTAGTAACAAAGTCTCCTCTTACAGGAGGGATATTTTATTCCAATTCCGGTGGTTATTTTGGAGTCTTCATGAAAAAATGTGGTTACGATGGAATATTAATTGAAGGAGCTTTGAAGACACCCGGTTATTTACTAATAGATGAAACAAATGGACCCACGATAAAAGATGGTTCACATCTCTGGGGCCTTGATACGGAAGAAATGTTAGAAAACTTGAAAAAAATTGAAGGAAAGGACATTCACGTGTTAATGATAGGTCCAGCGGGAGAAAATTTAGTTAAAATAGCCGGTATAATGAACGATGCGTCTCGAGCTTTTGGTAGAGGCGGAGTTGGAGCAATAATGGGCTCTAAAAAGCTAAAAGCTATAGTTGTGAAAGGAGGACGTAAGAAAATAGAAGTTCACGATCCCGATTTATTAAAAAAGTATGTTAGAGTTGCTTTGGATAAAATAAGGGTGGTTCCAATCACGCGATCTTCCCTCCCGAAATTTGGAACATCTGCCCTTGTCAATGTTATTAATATTCTTGGCATGTTTCCTATTAATAATTTTCAAAAAGGCCACGACGAGAGGGCCTCGCAGGTAAGTGGAGAGGAAATTCGTAAACAACTGTTACAAGAAGATGAAGGCTGCTACGCTTGTCCCATTAGATGCGGAAGGTTAACAAAAGCAGGAAACATGACAGGAAAAGGACCAGAGTACGAATCTGTGTGGGCACTTGGACCTAACTTGGGTATTTACGATCTAACGACTATAACTCAAGCAAATTATCTTTGCAATAAAATGGGAATTGATACCATTTCTTGTGGAGGTTCTATAGCATGTGGAATGGAGTTAAAGCAAAAGGGATTGCTTAAAAACGAGAGCCTAAAGTTTGGAAACTCTGAAAGCCTTAAAGATATGGTCGTGAAAATTGCGAAAAATGAAGGAATAGGAGCAGAAATTGGCAACGGATCGGCAATCCTGGCCGAAAAATACAATTCCCCTGAGACCGCAATACATGTTAAAGGACTTGAACTCCCTGCCTACGACCCGCGGGGTGCTATTGGTCACGCGTTGGGATATGCTACTTCAAATAGGGGAGGTTGCCATTTAACGGGTTATATGGCTGCTTTAGAAATATTTGCTGTACCTAAAAAAATAGATCGTTTTACTGTAGGTGGAAAGCCCGACTTATTGGCTCTAAAGCAGAACCAAAAAGCAATAGAAGACAGTTTAGTAATCTGTACTTTTGCAGGTTAGGCATTAGGACTTGATTATTACGCTCGCTTTCTTAAGGCTTTAACAGGAATTAACTACGACGTCATGACGCTCACTCAAATTGGCGAAAGAATTTATACTCTGGAGAGATTATATAATCTTCGAGAAGGATTCAGTAAAAAAGACGACACATTACCTCCAAGATTTATAAATGAACCTTTAAAGGAGGGCGTTTCAAGAGGTCACGTGGTTCCATTAGACATCATGCTGGACCAATATTATTTTGTAAGAGGCTGGGACGAGAACGGCATCCCTCGCAACGATTTAATAGAAAAATTAGGAATTAATTTCAAATTATAAGAAAAAGGATATTAGAAATGACAATAGATGAATCAATTTATAAGATATTTCGTAAGGTTGGAAAGCATTTAGTAAGACAAGGGTTAAACACGAGTCATTCAGGAAATATTTCAATCCGTAGCGGTGGAAAAATTATCATTAAAAAACGTGCTGCCATGTTGGGGAATCTCGAACCAGAGGACCTCGTTGAATGTGCCTTGGAAGAGGAAGATTCTGCATCTTTACTAGCGTCCACGGAATTAGGAGTGCATAGAGCAATTTACTTAGAAACGGACGCAATGGCAGTAATTCATGCACATAACCCCCATTGTGTAGCTCTCTCCCTCGTTGAGGATGAAATAACGTGTATTGACGGTGAAGGATTCGCACTTTACAAGAAAATTCCGATAATTGACTTAAAAATTCCGGTTGGCGCGTATTACGCTTCTATAGAAGTCCCAAAAACGTTAAAAAATTATCCATTCGTAGTGGTTAGAGGACATGGGATTTTTGCTAAGGGCATGACTTTAGAGGACGCACTTCAGAACGTTACTGGTGCTGAACAATCTGCACACATTAGATATTTGACAATAATGACGGGGAAACCTTTAAAACGGGATTATTCGAAAGAAAAAGACTTTTCAGTCTGGTAAAACTAAAAATTTTGCGATATTTTCTTTCGTATTATTTAAATTCCGATATCTTATTTGCCGACTTTAATATTACATTATTAATTGGATTTAATTAAAAATCTGTTAATTTTTAGAATTTAAAATGAATTAATCATATCTTTTGATATGAGAACTTCTTTAAAAAAGAAGAATTAATAAATGTAAAAAATCTTGAATTAATTATTTATTAAAAAGGTATTAAGAAAGTGGCAGAACGAAAAGTAAATTGGGATGAATTAAAAGGGCTATCCGACGAAGAAATCGAAAAGAAAGCTAAAGAAATTCTTTCATTCATGACTACAGAAGAAAGATTGCACCAAATGAGCGGCAATATGCCTGGAATGAAAAGGTATAATGAAATACCAATCCCTGCGGGAATTAATGAGGAGCTTGGAATACCTGCTATCACTTTCTCTGATGGCCCTCGGGGCGTTGTAATGGGAAATTCTACCTGTTTTCCCGTGTCCATGGCAAGGGGCGCAACATGGGATCTGGACTTAGAAGAAAGAATCGGAAATGCAATCGGCATCGAAGCAAAAGCACAAGGAGCTAACTATTTTGGTGGCGTGTGCATTAACTTGTTGAGGCATCCTGCGTGGGGACGAGCTCAAGAAACATATGGTGAAGACACATTCCATCTTGGAACTTTTGGAGTTGCTCTCGTAAAAGGCACTCAAAACCATGTCATGGCGTGTGCAAAACATTACGCTTGCAATAGCATGGAGAACATGCGATTTAAAGTTGACGTGAAGATAGATGAACGAACTTTAAGGGAAGTGTATCTTTGGCATTTTAAAAGATGCGTTGAGGCAGGCGTGGCATCCATCATGAATGCATATAATAAGGTAAATGGATATTATTGTGGTCATAACTCGCATCTCTTGCGCGATATACTAAAAGGTGATTGGAATTTCAATGGTATTATCATTACCGACTTCATCTGGGGGATTTATAGTGGTAAGGACGCAATAAATGCTGGGGTTGACATTGAGATGCCCATACAAAAACACATGAAACCACGAAGATTAATTAAACTTTTACAGAAAGAAGAGATTTCCATGGAGCAAATTGATGAGGCTGTCTTGAGAATATTACGAATAAAGCTCAAGTTTGCCCATGAGGGAGATCCTAACCTATATAATAAAGATAAAATTGCATGCGATGAGCACGTTCAGCTTGCATTAGAAGCTGCAAGGAAAAGCATTGTTCTATTAAAAAACGAGGAAAACCTCCTCCCCCTAAACAGAAAAAATGTTAAAACAGTCGCACTAATGGGAACGCTTGCAGATACGCCTAATATAGGAGATCATGGTAGTAGCAGGGTTTATCCCCCTTACGTAATAACTCCTCTTGAGGGCATTAAAAAAGTAGCAGGAGAGAAAACCGAAGTGATATATAATGATGGAAAAAATCTTGAAGAAGCTGAAAAATTAGCGGGCCAAGTTGATATCGTGATCATTGTTGCTGGTTTCACGAGTGAAGATGAAGGTGAATTTATTGGGGCGAACATTGGGGGAGATAGGGATTCTCTCAAATTACGTGAAGAAGATGAAAAATTAATACTAAATGTTGCTTCTGCTAATAAAAAGTGTATTGTTATTCTAGAAGGAGGAAGCTCAATCATTACTGAAAATTGGAAGGATGAGGTTCCCGCAATTCTGATGGCGTGGTATCCGGGAATGGAAGGCGGCACGGCAATGGGAGATGTTCTTTTTGGAGATTTTAACCCCTGTGGTAAACTTCCTGTAGTATTCCCAAAATCAGAAGATCAGCTTCCCTTCTTTGACAAGAATGCAGAATCAATAGAATATGGATATTATCACGGATATAGGTTAATGGATAAAAATGGAGATGAACCAGCTTTCCAATTTGGATTTGGGTTAAGTTATACCTCTTATAAGTATGAAAATCTTCGTTTAAATAAAGAGACTATTACTGAAGATGGTGAACTAGAAATTAAGATGGATATTACTAATACAGGAGATATGGCAGGTGAAGAAATCGCCCAAGTATATGTTAACTACAAGAATTCTTCAGTTGATCGGCCGATTAAAGATCTAAAAGGATTTGGAAAAGTATCTTTAGAACCTGGCGAGACTAAAACGATGTCCATTAAATTAAATGCCAAGGATTTAGCCTACTATGATGTAGATTCTAAAAGGTGGATCGTAGAAAGTATTGAATACGTGTTGCATGTAGGACCATCTTCTCGAGAAGTAGATCTCCTAAATACAACTTTTAAAATTTCATGATTTTATTAAAAATATTAAATTCAATTTTCTTTTATAATTCTTAAAAATTAGGTAATTAAAGAATAAGTATGTATGTAAATAAAAATTTAAAATAAATTAATTAATATTCTATTTCTTTAAGACAATCAAATGCAGAATAAGCGGCAATTACTTCTTTAGCAACTCCAGTTATTACTTGCTTAAAAGGGGCATCAGCAATAAGCAATAAGCAGCAATAAGCGGCAATTAATTCCTTAACCACTCCAGTTATTACTTGCTTAAAAGGGGCATCAGCAATTCTTCATGAAGAAGAATTAACTTGGAAACAAGAAGAAAATAATTTATCTATTTTAGTTCCAGACAATCTACCAGATTCGCCAGCGTTTGCGTTTAAAATAATATCTAAAACACCATAAAAATATTTAATCATAAAAAAAAAAAATCAGGTATTTTCTTTTTATTTTTTGGTTTATTTAACTAATTTACTTTATTTCTCCAATTACTTCAAAGTCATCTTCTACAATATTGATTCCATCTTCACTAAAGCCGGGTTGACATCCTCCAACGGATATATGAAACGGACCGGGTTCAACGATCCGTTTTCCCTCGTCATTAACGTGAGAGATATTCTCGGGTGTCAATGTAAAAGATACAGTCTTTTTTTCTCCTTTTTCAAGAGTGGTCCTATCAAAACCTTGGAGTTCTCTAATTGGTAAATTTAGATAGGATGATGTGCTACTTAAATAAAGTTGCACAACCTCATCACCTAATCGATCTCCTATATTTTCTACGTCTACGCTTACGGTTATTTCATCGTCAGTATTCGGATTTTTCGGAGATATTTGAAGATTGCTATATTTAAATTTTGTATAACTTAGACCGTGTCCAAATGGGTATAATGGTTCTTCTTTAAAGTAGCGGTATGTCCTTCCTTCCATGTTATAGTCTTCAAAAGGAGGTAATTGGTCAACTGACTTGTAAAAAGTAACTGGCAATCTTCCAGCGGGGTTATAATCTCCAAAAATTACATCTGCAACGGCTGCCCCACCTTCTTCTCCGGGATACCAAGCTTGGATGATGGCAGGAATGTTTTCTTTTGCATAATTTACAGATAAAGCGCTTCCACTAGTTAATACGAGAATTATCGGTTTACCTGTTTCGTGAACTTTTTTTAATAAATCTTCTTGCACACCGGGTAAATCTAAATGAAGTCGATCGCCACCTGCCTCAGACTCCCTAGCTTGTCCTTCCTCACCTTCTATTAGTGAAGATATGCCTAATACCATTATTACGATCTCAGATTTTTTTGCAATCTCCATGGCCTCATCAAATCCTTCTTTTGATTTTTCTGTAAGATGACATCCTTTAGCATAGTGTACTTCAGTTCCAGATGATACGGTATTTTTAATTCCTTGTAGGAATGTTGTATATTTTGAAGGCTGGCTATTGTAATTTCCTAAAAGTACAGGCAAATTGTCAGCATTTGGTCCGATTAAAGCAATCGATTTAATATCCTTGCTTATGGGGAGAATATTATCCTCGTTTTTTAATAATACAATAGATTCTCTCGCAGTTTTTAAAGCTAATTGACGATGTTCTTCACAATCGTTGACTTCAAAAGGAATTTGTTGATATTGAACCATTTCAGGTGGATCAAACATTCCTAACTTAAATCTTGCTGTAAACAGGCGTTTAACAGATTTATCTATGGTTTCTTCAGTAAGTAAATTCTTTTCTATCGCGTCTTTCATCCACTGCCAGTAACTTCTCTTTCTTCTAATTCCCGAATAAAACATGTTACAAAACAAATCACATCCGGCGTTTATCGCCAATGCAGCAGCTTCAGCTGGAGTTTCTACCACTTTATGATCTTCATAAATATTCGGGATCGCCCAGCAATCAGAAACCACATACCCTTCAAAACCCCATTTATCTCTTAAAATTTCTTGGAGTAATGGTTTGCTTGCACAACAAGGTTCTCCATTAGTTCTATTATATGCGCCCATAATTGAATAAGCCTTGCCTTCTACAATACAGGCTTTAAAAGCAGGAAGATAAGACTCCCCAAGGTCTTTTTTACTTACTCGTGCATCAAACTTGTGACGTAGAGGTTCTGGTCCGCTATGAACGACATAATGCTTTGGCGTGGCAATAACCTTCAAATATTTTGGATCGCTTCCTTGTAATCCTTTAACAAAAGCTACACCCATTTTAGATGAAAGAAAGGGGTCTTCTCCGTAAGTTTCTTGGCCCCTTCCCCAACGGGGATCTCTAAACAAGTTGACATTTGGAGACCAAAATGTTAATCCTAAATATATAATTCTTTTTCCATTTCTTACCGCTTCGTGGTGTTTAGCTCTTCCCTCGTCAGAAATGACAGTAGCTACGGCATGCATTAACTTGGTATTCCAAGTAGCCGTTATACCAATTGCTTGAGGAAATACAGTAGCGTGACCTTCCGCAGCAACACCATGCAGGCATTCATTCCACCAATTATACTTTGGTATTTCCAATCGCGGTATTTTATGCGCATCGTTAAACATCTGTGATATCTTTTCTTCAAGGGTCATCCTTGAAACCAGATCGTTCACCCGTTCTTCAATGGGTTGATTATAATCCATGTATAAAGGTTTATCATCATTATTATCTTTACTCATCGTTTTTCACTTTTTTATATTTAGAAGCTTTTTCTAATATATACTTTATTAATAGAGAAAATAATATTAAGTATAAAAATAATTTATTGAAGATAGAATTTGGGGAGATCCTTAATATATTAAGAAATATTTTAGAAATCTTTCAATTATTATAAACTCTAAAAAATAGAGTTTAGAGTAAATGATCAATTCATTTACTGTGATTGAAGGATTATTCAATGCCAGCTCCTTGAGAAAAACTAATTAAGACAAATTTTTCTTTGAGTTGCTTTTTAGTAAAAGGATTCTTGATATATTTTTTGGCAAACGCAAGAGTTACCTTATTTAATTGAATCCAAGGGTCTTCCGGTTCTAGTTTCGTTAAGTCTTCAATTTTCCAATAAAATGAAATTACTTCTTCTCTTTCTCCTTTAAGGTCATTTAATATTCCTAATCGAAGGTTGCCATGAACATCTTCATTTAATAATTGTTTCAAATTAAGAACTTGATTTGCAGCTTTTATTGCCTCATCATATTTTCCTTCATAAAGCAAAAACTTTGTTAGCAACTCTCATATCTGGTTGCGACACTTCAGCGAAGCGGAGTTAATGGTGTGCTCCACCGAAGGATATATATCTAGCGCCCCATGAGTAATGAGAATATAAAAGACCAGATTATTTCATTCATTAAATCTCTTCCAGATGATATAGCTTTAGAAGATATAATGTATCATTTATATGTTAGGGAAAAAAAATAAGTTATATTGAAAATATCGTGTAATCTTTATAAAGACAAACAACGCATTATTATTCAATACTAATTTTTCCTTAAAAGGCAGATTTTTTATGTGTAAATTTTGTAAAATGCATGCTGAAAAATACGGTAAATGGTATTTAAATCCTAAAGGTTATACAGAGGAGTTTTTCTACAAGCTATCGTTGTTAGATCGAATACTCGGTAGAGAATCCAAAAAAGTGAGACGCGTGAAAAATTCTGTTGATTTATCGTGGCATCCACTTAAATTATCTAAGCAACTAGATTTGGCTGATTTGGTGAGTAAGCCATTTATTGGGCACTTACTTAGAATAATAGGAAATTATGTTGCAGTCCATAGTCACGCAGGGCAAGTAGTTCCCTTGGAAGACGCACTGAAAATTGTAGATTTGAGTTATGGCCATGTTCTCTATACTTGCTTATGTAAAAGGATTTTTAAAGGACAGGACGAGTTCAAATGCTTAAATTTTGCTCCACTCACAGATTTACATAGAAATTATTCACATATTTGGAAGGAAAAAATACTCAGTCCAGATGAAGCAAAATGTAAATTAGAAGAATTCTCGCAAAAGGGATACGTGCATTCCGTATTCTGGTGGTGTGATATGCCTCAATCAGTCTGTATTTGTAATTGTGAAAAACAGTATTGTTACGCAGCAAGACCAAGGATTTGGTACGATATAGAAAATGCCTACAGGAGAGCTGAATATTTAGCTGAGGTTGATGTCGACGAATGTATAGGTTGCGGTAATTGTATTACCCGTTGTCAATTTGGAGCTATCAGTTTAAGGAAAGACGATCGTGCTGTAATAGATCCAACGATTTGCTTCGGTTGTGGACAGTGCAGAGTCACGTGCGAACAAAACGCTATAAAACTTGTGGATAGAAATACTCATCCGGTTGCGAAAAAAATTTGGTAGGAGGAGATGTTTTTAATGGTTAAATTTTATTACGATCCAGAAAAGTGTGAATTACTTCACGAGCCCTCCGAAAAACGGCCCATAAGATGTTTAAAATGTCTGGAGGTTTGTCCCTATTCCCTATTAATGTTTAGGCCAATGAATGATATAGGTGAAGTTGAAATCCCCTTAAGGTATGAAATTTACATGACTTTCAAGTCCATTGCAAGTAAATATTGTCCTGATTGCTTGAAATGTATTGATGAATGCCCTTCCCAAGCAATAAAGATAGAGTTCTAATAGAATAATAGCTCTTAAATGTTAAGCTCTAACAACCTTTCCTTAATTATTACAGCTTTATCTGGAGTTATATCATAGAACTTCCAGAATATCAAAATCCCAATAATCATAAAGATAGCCGGTATCAATCCAAGGTGAAGTTGAATACCAAGTATTGCCAAGTCTGATTGAGTATCGGCACCCTCTTCAAAACCCGTAAGTATATGCACAGTCGCAAAAGTTATGGATTGAACTACTCTCGCAAAATTGCTAATAAAAAGCATAAATCCTCCGTATAAACCTTCTCGACGTTTACCCGTTATTGCTACAGATTCGTCGACTACATCAGCTAATGTTGGGTTTATCATTATCATTAAACCTCCCAAACCAGTTCCGAATAGAAATGAGACGACCATAGCGCCTGTTAATTGAGTCATAAAAGTTAACGTGATACTAAATATGCTCATTAAAATTGTCGAAAAAATCAATGTTTTACGATGATCACCTGTTTTATGTGCATATTTATACCAGATTGGAATCGTAATTAGTGTACCAGTAAAGAATGCCATCATTAATGGTGTGTTAACATTAGCTGATTCCTGTAAGGTGAATTTTACGTAGTAAAAAAAGGAGCCTAACATCATGCTATTTAAACATAGATATAGAAGATAAAAAAGCAAGAATGCTACGAAATTTTTATGCTTTACTGCTTGAAATAATGACTTGAAAAATGATTCTCTCTCCATTTCTCCATATTTAGCTAGATAAATTTCAACCGTCTCTTTATGATCCCTAATGCTGGGTAGCATGAGAACCCATATAACAATACTAATAATCACGCAAATCCAAGCCATTAAAGCATAGGAACCTAATTCACCATATACTATTACTAACGGAGGCATCAAAAACCCGACTATTACACCACAAAATCCTACATAAGTTCCAATAGTTGATGCTGTTGCTCGCTCTGATCTTATTCTAAATTTATCGGGATAAAACGCATATAGGTTGACCATAAAAATTGATTCTATAGTATCAAAAAGGCATGTGCTAAATAATAACCATCCAAAAATAATCCAAGGGTTTTCTTGAGCGCTCACATTAGGTGGAGTGTAAATCAATAGGAATGAAAACATCATTGGAATGAAAGATATCACTAGCCACGGGAATCTTCTTCCCCATTTCCTCGTAAACCGAAAAGGACGATCAACAAAATAACCTACTAGCGGATCGTTTAGTGAGTCCCATACTGCCCATAAAGCAAAACCTAAAGCGCACATCCAAGATTCTAATCCAAGTTCAACCTCATAAAAGAAATATATCGTTACAGATTGAACTAATCCGAGAAAATCAATGATGAAATTTCCACATCCAAAGGAAGCCATCACTTTCTTACTATGTCTTATCTCTTTAATTGCACTCATTTTAATAATATTTTTAAAATTTAAGTTTTTAAAGGTAATAAAATACTATTAATTTATTAATTCGATTTCTTTCTATAAAAAGGTATTCATTGGGATGGATGTAAAATCCAGTGTTTCAAAATTTTAATACGGAGAAAATTTGCAGTCGAAATAAATGATTGAACCTTGATTTCCCCCCTCTGTTTTATACGGATTATGTTGATAAAATAGATGTTATTCGCCCTTGTATACAATTGGTCCGTTTGGATCGTTCATTCAATACGCTGGTGCTAGAAAGTGATATTTAGGTCGCATTGGACATTTTTCAGCAACTTTTTTTCCTTCAGAAAGAGACGCCATTGCTTTACTTATTGCTTCTTGTATATTAAACCACCTCTATAAAGTAAAATAGATTTAGAATAAAAAGCTATTTATTTCAATTTTTTAAATGCTTCAACAAATTCAAATGACTGGTGTCGGAAATAAGTATTGTAGAGGTTAGCGTATTTGCCACCTTGCGACATTAATTCATCGTGATTCCCCTCTTCAATGATAGTTCCGTGGTCCAAAACGATTATTCTGTCCACGTGTCTAACAGTCCAGAGACGATGGGCAATAATAATTGTGGTTCGTTCTTTCATCACGGTTTCAAGTGCTTCTTGAATTTGAGTCTCAGTGAATGGATCTACGGATGATGTTGCTTCGTCTAAAATTAGAATTGAGGGATCTTGTAATAAAACCCTTGCAATAACAACTAACTGTCGTTGGCCCATTGAAAGGCCTTTACCTCTTTCCATGATATAAGTATCCAACCCGTTATCTAGATGTTCGACCCATTTTATTCCTCCAGCTTGATTTAAAGCCCATATAACGTCTTCACGGGTTGCATGCGGAGCACCATATTTAACATTGTTTTCTATCGTGTCATTCCATAAAAATACACTTTGGGGGATAAATCCTACTCTCCTTCTATATTCCTTTAAAGAAAGATCCCGAATGCTATGCCCATCTATTCGAATTGAATTGTCATTTGATTGGAATTCGTACAAACGCAATAACAATTTTGCCAAGCTAGATTTACCAGCTCCTGTATGTCCCACAATCGCCACCGATTCTCCGGCCTGGATTGTTAAATTAAAATCTCTAAACACTCGTTTCTCAGGAGAATATTCAAATTGAAGATTTTCAAACTCGATTTTACCTTTGATTGTAGGAAAAACATGAGTTCCTTGCTTAATTTTAAGCTTGGAATCTTGGAGTGCGAACATCCTTTCTCCTGCGCTCATGCCCTCTTGAAATTGAGGCCAAAAACCAGCGAGTTGAAATATGGGTTGAAATATGATCCAAGAGCTTTGAAGAAACAAATATACATCAGAAGCGTTTAAGGTCCCTGAAACAATGGCATGTCCACCAAAAAAAATTAGGAATGCGCTTAATAATCCCAGAATAATATCTAAGCTTGGGAAAATGATGTTCATAAATAATGCACGACCCATATTGACGCGAAATGATTGGTTATTGATATCTTGGAATTCATTGTATAACTTTTCTTCTTGACGAAAAGTTTTAGCAATTTGAATACCTGCCATTGATTCCTGAACAAAAGCATTAACCTGTGCCAAAGAACGCTGTCCTAATAGTGTTTTCTTTCGAGCAACCTTACGAAACGATAAAGTAAACGAAAATATGAGCGGAATAACTAGTATATATACGCATGTTATAAAAACATTAATCATCATCATTGGAATAATAACAATTATTAAAATCAAAAGCGAAGAGCCAGACTGCATTAATAATATCGCTGCTCCTCCAAACTTTTGGCCGTCACTGTTAATTCTCGACACAATTTTACCGGTAGGATTTCGGTCAAAGAAGGATAAGTCCTGGTTTAAAACTATCTTGTTTGTTTCCCTCCTTAACTTATAACAAACACGATAGATGATCCGATTTGATTGCCTTCTGTAAACATAATTGAACATAAATCCCATTGAGTTTAAAAGAAGCGTAATTAGTATAAAATAAATAAGAATAATAACGCTTTCTTCAAGTTCTAACTGTTTAATGATTTGACTGGTTAAAAAAGGTATCAATCCATAAGAGAAGGAGGATAAAGTGATAAAAATAATAACAATTAACATTGAAAGGCGATGAGGCTTAAATAACTTAATAATTCTTTTAGCTAATTCTTTATCAGAATATATTCGGTCGTATTCCTCAGCATCTAAACCAAAATAAGTCATCTTGATCACAACTTCCTAATAAACCAACTAAAAATTTCAAATTCACTTCAAAGATAGAAATGTAAGAAGAATCTTAAAAAAATATCTAAAAAAATATCTAAAAAAGAATCTTAAAAAAATATCTTAAAAAATACTGACAAAAAGTGATAAAATTAAATTACTGACTGATTGACAAATATATATTACTACAAACATCAGTTTTAAAGGAAGTAGATCTCTAAATCCTATTGAGCCGAATCTTTATTTATTAAATTTTAATTCTAATTGCATTAACATTTTGAGTCACTGTTTCAATAAAATCAGGATATTTTTTAAATAATATAATTGCTAAATCTTCCATTTTATCTTTAATAGATCTTAAATGCTCAATGTTTTTGCTGGGATTCTTTATAGCAGTAAAATCGTAGGTTGTAAATGATAATTTTCCCATACCAATCTCCTCCAAATAATCATTAAATTCATTAATTAGAAATGTTTGGGAATCTAGAGATATTAAAAATCTATTAGTAAACAATATTAAAAACACTCTACAAATAATCTTCGATCAAAAAAGAGAATTATTTATCCAATGTGTTCAAATTCTTTCAAATTATGAAGAGTGGTCAATTTTCAAAAGAATTCAGATCTATTTCATTGATCTTTATCCAGACATCTTAGTAAATGATTTAAGAAAAATACTTACATGCGATACTTATTACGAGGATAAAAGATATTGTTATGAATTATACAAATTATTAAAAAACCATTTTAATGTGCTGAAGAATGAATGTCAATATCATGTGGCTCTAAGAATTGAAAAAGATCAAGACATCCAATCAGAAAGTTACGCCTATTAAGTCACGATAAATTTTATTTTTTCTTTTTTCCAATTGTCTGTAAACCTCCCATAGGAGAGCCTCGTTGATTGTAGTAGATTTTCTGGATGCTTCTCGGGGGGTCGTTTTACTTGAGTCGGTAGTAAAAAATTATATCAAGGCAAAATACGAAGATATCTTCAAAAAGATATTTAAAAAAAAAAATTAAATCTCAGTCAATTCAAATAAAAAAATAATCGTTTTATTTAAAAACTTTAAAAGCATAAAGTAATGTAGGAAAGGTTGGAAATTTTCTTCTTAACTTTTGTACCACATTTCCACGTTCCGCATTTCAAAGGTGTACAACTTGAGCTCTTATTCAGTCCTAAAAACGAGTGAAAAATTCGAACGCTTGTGCGAGACCGTTACCAGCGAGTTAGGATTGATTAACTTTATCGATTTAAAAACACGATGCGTTCGAAAGTTCATGGAAGTCCGCGACAAATTCAAAAAAGGCTCCAGGTATCGAGGCATTGACAAGTTAGGCCCGCCATTTCTTTACATGTTCTTGAAAACGAACAATATCGCGTTTAAAGAGCAGAACTTTCTCGAAATTGTCAATTTATCGAGAGTTGATCTTATCAAGTTAGAAAAAGAAATCATCGCGCGTTATCCGGCTTACCTTACCAGGAACAGAACTGCCATTGTTTTGAAAAAAATAAAGGGCGTGAAAAAATCCTTCGATTTAGACCCCGATTTTGTCCCAAACTGCCTAAAAATTTTAAATAAATTCTATTTGTCTAACAAGAATTCGACCGAAGACGTCATGGCTGGAGTCTCGTGCGTCCTATGCGCGATTGCGATGGATATTAATAGCGTTTCTATGAGTAGCGTCTGTTCTCAAATCGGGGTAAGCTTCAGTTCCGTTCAAAACGCAATAAAAGGAATATTAGCGAGTAAAAAGGCGCCTAAAGACGATTTTAAAGGATTGAAAAGGTCGGCTCAACTAATCAAAGACCATCTTTTAAAAGACATTGTAGAAATTAAAAAGCGGGAACCTAAAAAACCTGATTCTAAAAGACCCTTGACCAAAAAAAAGAAGAATATTGTCGCTAGGTTGGACATCCAAGGTAAAAACCCGCAAGAAATTGCGAACTTTCTTGATATAGAAGAAAGCGCGGTGCGTTCCGTCCTGTTTAAATTCAAGCAATCGTACGAAAATTTGAAAGCTAAAAAAATGAACGAGAAGAATGAAGCAACCTCCAAACTCATTCAAGGTGGAAGACCCTCAAGCGACTCTTATTCTAAATTCAAACACCTGGGAACAATCCTCAGAGAACTTCGAACGAGAACGGCTTGCGAGTCGTGTAATGATTTCATTTACAAGCTAGAATTTTCAAGCGGTAAGACTTTATTCGTTTGCAAGAATTGCCTGAGTTTAGAAAAATAGACAACTTAAAGAAATAATCGCTAATCACCAATCCTTTCTTCGTGTCCAAAATGCGTCTCGCACAAGAATTTGAATCGAGCCTTATTAAGCTTCGTTAATTTTTAATTTGTTTTTTACGCAAGAAATACCAATCATTGACGCAACGAAGACGCCAAGAAATAGTGGAACTGGACACCCAGGTATTGTTAATAATCTCCACGTCAGCATCTTTTTCGTTAGAGAATTTATCGGAGACAATCTAAAACTGTCAATCTATAACAAATTAAAGCATTATAATTATTTACCCGATGAGATTAACGCTTTAAAGTTAACATTTTTCCGGCAAGACCATCAATATATGCGAAAATACTTCATTCCGGTGTAAGGCCCGCAAATCGCCACGATGATTAAAGAGACCACAATGACTTTAACGAAACCCGCCCTATGCCTGCTACCCGAAAGAACTGCGCCAAGAACCCCGATAATGAGGGCTAATAAACCCAGCATGGAAAATAACGCTACGAGGAACTGGAAAGCTTCTGCAACCCGTCCGGAGTAATTTTCTAAAAAATCGAAATCAATCACGAAGGTATTAGCGGTGGGATTTATTTAAACAAAAAAGTGCGACAAGAAAGTCTTATGTCCGAATACAGGACTTGAAAAGAAAGAAACATTAAGGTGATTTTCAAAAACTAATATCGAGATGACCGATAATGGCTACTTGCCCATGTATCATTAGTAATAATGATGTGTGAAGCGGCAAGAACAATGTACCGTCAGCGCTTAGCTATAAAAAGGGCTGTGGGCTAGCCAAGGAGCCTATGGGAAACGACAGTGAAGGTGTGATAAACCTCGTTATTAAAAATCGGCGAAATATAGCTGATACGCCGAGACCAAAAAGTAAGTTGCCTGGTAGGAATGGTTTTTTTTCATTTCTTTGTCATCCGTTGTGCAACCGGGGGAGAGCATCTCCCTAAAGGCTCTGTTGAAAGTCGAGCATAAGGAACTTGGTAAACCCGATGAGCCCCACGAGGAAAGTTAGTGGTATCTCAAACGTGAGGATGGGGGAAGATTCAGCGGGCAGAGGATGTAGGAAAAAGCGAAC